>QWHO01000097.1 GCA_021404945.1 bacterium CPR1 | reverse complement strand
AACTCGTCGTGCCTCACGGCAATACGATCATCGAGCAGGGCGATCGGGTTCTGCTGGTAGGCGATCCAGCCGTCGTGCCCTCCATCGCTGACTACATGCACAGCGGAACCTCTCGATTTCCGCTGCAATTTGGCTCGCGGGTCGTCTTTTTGCAGACCAGGCCAGGCGACCCGGGATCTGCCTGGGCCGAATGTCTCTACCTCCTGGAGCAGAGCGGCGCCCTCGGCCTGCGAGTGCTTCTGGCCCCCGAGGCAGATTGGCGCCCCGCACTGGCTGGCCTCGAGGACGCCGAGCTTGTCTTGCTGGAACCTGGCTGGGAAGCCAGCCTGACCGATATCCTCGACCGGCAAGACTCGGGAGTACTTGTCGTGGCTCCTCCGGCGCTCGACTGGAGGGATCGGGTCGGATTCGGCAACCGGCGTTTTCTGCAAGTTCTGGACAAGACCCGCGAGCCCGTCTTGCTCGCCCGCGGCACGTTTCCCCACAACCGGATTCTGCTGGGGGTCTCGGACGCTCGGGCCAGCCAGCGGGCAGCCGAGTTGGCCCTCGACCTGACTCGCTCGCTGGGAGCGCGCCTGACTGCCGTGGTGGCCGTACCCCCGGTGATCGTCGCCGGCGAGGAAGGGAACCGGCTCCTGCGCGAGTCGATGGATAAAATCGTCAGTTTGGGCCCCATCTATGGCCTGGCCGTGGAGGCCACAGAACTGCAGGGAAACCCGGTGTACAGCGTTCTCAGGGCCTCCCTCGAGCACAATCTGCTGGTGCTCTCACACCGGGTCAAGCAAGGCTTCTCGTTGACCCAGCCGGACATCTCCCGCCATCTCCTGCTGCGAGCCCCTGTTTCGGTGATGGTGCTTCCTCATGACTGAGCCCGACTCAGCTCTCTTTACCCGCTCTCTGGTTTTGATCTCCATGGGTGCCTTCGCCATTCCGCTGATGTGCCGTCCTTTGAGGGTTCCGGCCGCGGTGGGGGAGATCGCTTTTGGCATCCTGGTCGGTCCCTACGTTCTCAACTGGGTTTCACTGGGCGGCTTCATTCCGGTGCTGGCCGAGGTGGGCTTTTTTCTCTTGATGTTCCTGGCTGGTCTCGAGCTTGATTTCTCTGAGCTCGAGCGCAGTGGTAGAAAGAAACTCGTTCCCGCCACGCTGGCTGTGCTGGCGATGTTTGCGATGGCGGTCGGGGTCACTTTGCTCATGGGCTGGCCGGTCTTTCTCTTCATGGTGGTCGGAGCCATGTCCATCGGCGTCAGCCTGGTGCTCTTGAATGAGCTGGGACTGACCCGTGGCCCGCTGGGCCAACAGGCGCTGCTGGTGGGCTCGCTGGGCGAGTTCGGTTGTCTTTTGATCGCGACCGGCACCAACGCCTACGCTCGCTCAGGAGGCCTGTCGTCCGGCTTCTTCCTGGCCCTGCTGGCCCTGGTCGCGGTCTTCGTGCTGGCTTACCTCTGGCTGGTGGTGCTGCGCACTCTGGTCTGGTGGCGAGCCGAGTCCTTTGCTCGCCTGATGGAGACCCACGACTCTTCCGAGATCGGCGTGCGGGCCGGGCTGGCACTGATGTTCATCTTTGTGGCGGTAGCCAGCATGCTGGGCCTGGAGCCTATTCTGGGGGCCTTCCTGGCCGGTGCGCTCTTCAGCTTCTCGTTCCGGCACAAGGGCCCTCTGGAGGTGAAGTTCACCAGCCTCGGCAACGGCTTTTTCATCCCGGTCTTCTTCATCACGGTAGGCTTGCGATTCAACCTGCCCCTGGCTCTGGAGGGTGAGATGCTGCAGCTGGCTCAACTCCTGCTGGCTTTATTGCTGGTTCGCCTCGTGCCGATCCTGGTCTTCCGACCGTCAGGTCAGAGCTGGCAGACCTCGGTGGCCATTGCCCTCAATCTCTCGGCTCCGCTGACCTTGCTGGTGCTCTTTGCCAACCTGGGCCTCTCCATGGGAGAGATCGACGAGGGGATGCACGCCTCCATCATCATGCTGGCGGTGGTGACCTCGATTCTCTTCCCTTTCCTGTTCAAAGCCTGGGTGCGCCGACCTGAGCTCAGCCCACGACCAGATTGAGCAGCTTGCCGGGCACGCTGATCACCTTCTTGACCGACCTGCCCTCCAGGGCCGACTGCACCTTCTCCAGCTCCAGGGCTTTACGCTGGATGCTGGCCGGGTCGTCGGAGGCGGGCACGGTCAGCTTGTCACGCACCTTGCCGTTGACCTGGACCACGATCTCCAGAGTGTGCTCGACCAGGTAGGCCTCGTCCCAGGTGGGCCACGAGGCCAGCGTGGGCGCAAAGATGGAGCCTTCCTGGCCCAGGCGATTCCACAGCTCCTCGGCATGGAAGGGGGCGATGGGGGCCATCAGAACCAGGTAGGTCTTGACCGTCTCAAGAGAGATTGAGTCGGGCTCGCTGCGTTTCTTGTCGATCAAGAAGTTGAGCCATTCCATGAGGGCGGCCACCGAGGTGTTGAGGTGCAACCGCTCGATGTCCTCGGTGATCTTCTTGATGGAGCGATGGGTCCAGCGCAAAACCTCCGGGTCGACCTCGGGCTCGGCTTTGAAACAGTGCCCACCGAGCAGGTTCCAGACCCGCTTGAGCCAGCGCGACACGCCTTCGATGCCCGAGTCGCCCCACTCGGCGTCCACCTCGGGGGGGCCGATGAAGAGCTCGTAAGCGCGCAGGGCGTCGGTGCCGTAGCGGTTGACCAGCTCGTCGGGGGCGACCACGTTTCCTTTGGACTTGCTCATCTTCTCAACGCGGCCCGAGCTGCCTTTGCGGCAGATCATGCCCTGGTTGAACAGGCGCTTGAAGGGCTCGCGGAAGTTCACGAAGCCCAGATCGTAGAGCACTTTGGTGTAAAAGCGCGAGTAGAGCAGGTGCAGCACGGCGTGCTCGATGCCGCCCACATACATGTCCACCGGCAGCCACTGCTTCATCTCTTCCTGGGTCCAGGCCACCTCGTCGTTGTGGGGAGAGACGTAGCGCAAGTAGTACCAGCGCGAGCAGATCCACTGGCTGAGGGTATCGGTGTCGCGCCGGGCCGGACCCTTACAGCTCGGGCAGGTGGTGTTCACCCACTCCTCGACCGTGGCCAGGGGCGATTCCCCCGTGCCCGAAGGCTGGTAGCTCTCCACGTGCGGCAGCTTGACCGGCAGCTCGGTCTCTGGCACTGGCACCGGCCCGCACTTCTGGCAATGAACCATGGGGATGGGCGCGCCCCAGTAGCGCTGGCGCGAGATCAGCCAGTCGCGCAGGCGGTAGTTGATCTTCTTGACCCCCAGACCTCGTGACTCGAGATCCTCGGTGATCTTCGCTTTCCCCTCGTCGGACATCAGACCGTCATAGGGTCCAGAGTTGAGCATCCTGCCGACTCCCGTGAAGGCTTCCTCGGGATTCCAATCAGGCGGCGTCTCGATGACCTGCACGATGGGCAATTGGAACTTGTGGGCGAACTCGAAATCGCGGGCATCGTGAGCCGGCACGGCCATGATCGCGCCCGTGCCGTAGCTGAGGAGCACGTAATCGGAGATCCAGATTGGGATTTTCTCGTTGTTGACCGGGTTGACGGCGTAGCCACCGGTGAAGACTCCCGTCTTCTCCTTGTGCTCTTGTCGCTCCACCTCGCTGCGAGAGCGGGTCTGCGCCACATACTCCTCCACCTTTGAGCGCTGTTCGGGGGTGGTGATCTGGTCCACCAGCTCGTGCTCGGGAGCCATGACCATGTAGGTGGCGCCGTAGAGCGTGTCGGGCCGGGTGGTAAAGATGCGCATCTTCTGGCCCGTGCCGACGATCTCGAAGTCGACCTCGGCCCCTTCGCTCCGTCCGATCCAGTCCGACTGCATCTTTTTGACCTTGTCTGGCCAGTCGAGCTCGGCCAGATCGTCGATCAACCTCTGCGAGTAGTCGGTGATCTTGTAGAACCACTGGGGCAGGTACTTTTTAGTGACTTCGGCGCCACAGCGCTCGCAAGCGCCGTCCACCACCTCTTCGTCGGCCAGTCCGGTCCGGCAAGAAGGACACCAGTTGATGGAGGCGGGCTTGCGATAAGCCAGGCCGCGCTCGTAGAACTTGAGAAAAGTCCACTGGGTCCACTTGTAGTAATCGGGCGAGGAGGAGTTAATTTCGCGGTCCCAATCGTACATGGCACCGATCTCCTGGAGTTGGCGCTTCATGTTGGCGCAGGAGCGACGGGTATACTTTTCGGGATGGTCGCCGTGCTTGATGGCCGCGTTCTCGGCCGGCAGGCCAAAGGCATCCCAGCCCATGGGGTGCAGCACGCTGAAGCCTTTGAGCGCCATGTAGCGGCTCCACACGTCCGAGAGCACGTAGCCGCGCCAGTGGCCCACGTGCAAACCTTCGCCAGAGGGGTAGGGGAACATATCCAGGCAGTAGTAATTCGGCTTGCCCGGACGGGGCCTGGCCTTGTGCAACTCGTGCTGATGCCAGTAGGCCTTCCAGCGCTCTTCGATGGCCTTGAGGTTGTACTCGGTGGTGGTGGTGCTCACGGGAGAATTCCTTGCTTGGTGTCAGATTGGGCTGCTATTTCCGTGGCTCGGGCAGGGAAATCCTTCAGGGCAGGGCTCGGGCCAGCTGAACCGGCCTGTTTGAGAAGCCCGCGGATGGGATTGCTTACGGCCGTCCTGGTTGCTGGGCCCGGCATTTGGCTCGGAAACTTAGAGCGGGCCGCGATCTGGAGGGCTGGAGAACTCCTCGAGAATCTCAGGCTCCGAGGTTGTGTCAACGCGGGGAGCAAGGCCGCAATCCCTCTGGAGGGGACCTCCACGTCCACCAGGGCAGCAACGGCTGATCGATAGACTTGCCCTTCGGGCCAAGCCTGGAGGGCAAGTCGGTGGCCGGACGCTTGTGGGGATCAGACCCGCAGGTACATCTCGAAGCTCTGGCAGGTGCCATCAGCCTGAGCCACGACCAGACTGCCATCCGCCCCGATGGTAGCCTCCAGAGCCTCGCCCAGAGTCACCTCTCCGCGCTTGTTGCCGGACATTGCGTGGGCCACCGGAGGCTCGCCCTTACGCAGCTGCGTCTCCTGCCAGCTGCTATCATCCTCTACCACGACGGGAACAGCGCCAACCATGCCCGGAGGTCCGGTGACCACCATGGTCTCGCGCTCACCGCGCAGATTGCTCAGATAACGGCTGTTACCCTGGCTGTCCAGATCCTGGCGGGCGGTCCGCTGATAGCTCTCGCGATAAGCCAGCGCTCCATGCTGAGCTGGAATTTCCTGGCTGGTTTCCGGAGTCGAAACCGAAACGGTCTGCTCTCGGGGGTCAAGCACGGTTTCCAGCCCCGTCTGCGGGTCTTTGGTGACCACCGTGCGATGAAAGCCCTCCCAGCCACGGTGGGCCTCGAGCCTGGCTCCCTGGCTATCGGTGGCGACCACTTCCTTACCCAGGATTCCCCACAAGATCGGCTTGAGCTCCACGCGAGCAGCCACCCCGGGCGCAGCGCTGGGAATCTCGTAGACATCGGTCTCTCCATCGCTGTGGACAACACCGTTCTTCCACGTCTGAGTGGCGGCCGAGCTCGGGGCCAGGCTGGGGCGGTACGCGAGGCTGGCAGTCTGCACGAGAAATCCCTCCGGCGATTGGATTGTCTACAGTCTACGGCCTGCCGGCGTAACCTGTGCAAACTTGCTGTAAACCTGTTGTGAACTTTGAAGCAGACGCTACCAAACTTCGTCGCATTGAAGGCGAGCTTTCAGCGGGCGCATCGCTCCAGCTTCACTTCAGCCGGCTCAGCGCGACCCCCTCTTGCGCGTCGACTTGCGAAACAAGAAGACATACTCGTGCTTGAAGACGTAGAAACCACCGGCCAGCGCCCGGTAGCGCCATAGCTCCTTCTGGTGTCTCTTACCGGCTGTGTCTTCGAAGTTCTTGACGACGATGCTCTTGAGCGAGAAACCCAGATTGCAGATCTCCTGCATGCTCTGGAAGCCCAGCGGGATCCACTCGCCCTCGGCATACTTGTCCCCGATGACCAGCACCAGATAGCGCCCCGCGTCCAGCACACGCGACACATTGGAAACCACCGCACGCAATCGCTGTAAGAAATTGGTGACATCGCTGGCGCGGGACAGATCGTCGGGATTGTCGGAGAACTGGATGATGTCGAAGTAAGGGGGGTGCAGGATCGCCAACTGCACCGAGTTGGCGCCCACCGTCTTCAATTCTTGCGCCAGGTCGACCCGGCTCGAGTCGCCCTGGACGATGACCTGAGTAACACTGTGAGGATTTTCCTCGGACTCGATCAATCCCCGGGCGTGCTCGACCATGTCGGCCCGCAGCTCGACCCCCAGAGTGTGTCTTCCCAACCGCTGGGCTTCGATGGGAGTCGTGCCCGAGCCGCAAAAGGGATCCAGGACCCACTCGCCCGCTCGGGTATAGCGCTGGATCATCTGCTGGGGAATCTGGGGCACGAAGTTCCCCCAGTAGTCAGCCTTGTGCACGCCGGTCCCGTCTCGGCGAGGGATGATCCAGAGGCTGTCTGTCTGGATCTCGGTATACTCCTTCCAGCGATTCAAATTGAGATCGCTGACCTCGGGCGTGCGCACCACCGTCAGCCCCTTGATCAAGCGATCGACGTAGTAATGAGCCCGTTCCAGTGTCTGGGAAGCCTGAATCTGCTTGAGCTCGCTCACCAGAAAGCAGTCGCCCTGCACCTGGTGCGCTAGTTGCTCAACAGCTTTCTGGACTCCCGCCATGGCCGTCGTACTGCGCACCTCTCGCAAGCGTGCCACCAGCTCGGAGGGGCTGTGCCGGTTATGAGGTTGAGGCTCCAACATCGAATAGTTGAGAATAATTCCATGACAGTACTTCGAACTCCTGTTCGGAGAAGAAAGTCATCGGTGAGCGGTCCGTCACAAGTGTCACAGGACGTTGACCTCAAATCTGGCCAGGTCGAAGTTCAGGAACGGGAACTCGGGGGGCAGGTCGGGTTGGACGATGAAATCGTTGAGGGGATCGTCGGGGAAGAACTGGGGGATCGGTTCCTGGAGGCCCAGCGACTTCTCCAGGGTCATCGTCTGGAGAGCGTTCCCATTGATGTCTGGACCCTGGCCCGGAGTGTCCAGCACGCGACCGATGAAAGAGCCCTGGAAGTTGTCGGTGGTGAGAACGTGGGCCGTGAAACGATTGGCTGCGATAAACTGGTTGAGGAGATTGTTCGGGTCGTTGGGATCGAGCACGATCTCCAGGCCCGCCCCATCGCTCGTCAGATTCCAGGCATTGTTCATGCTTCCCGCCAGAGTGAAGGTGAAGCCCGGGTTGGGGAGATTTGCCTGACGATGGTAGAAATCGAGGCTGCGACCGTCGAAGCGGAGAAAATCGGTGAAAGTATCAATGTCGGTGATCTCGATCGGTTGCCCTGTGGCACCGAACAGGATAAGGTAGTACCCGACTCCAGAAGTGTCGATCCGACCATTCGGATTCACCCGCAGGGTGAGACGGAGCAGGGCAGGCGGAGCGTCAGGCTGCCGGGAAGAGTTGGAGGGTCCGCTGGCGCATCCGGTTGACAGGATTGGCGCGAGCAGGCTGGAACCGAGTGCCAGGCCCAGGGCCGCGCGGGATGTCCATGAGTGAAAGTAAGAGAACCAGGTCATCAAAAGCCTCAGAAACCACGAAACGATTGGGATTGCCCTTCGCGGTCGCCTGCATTCTTGTCTTTCTCTCGGCATTCCTGCTGTATCTTGCCTTCCCCCATCCCCACATTTCGGGCTTTGTCTGGGTAGCCGCCGTCCCGTTCTATCTCGCCTGCCGCTTTCAGGGTCCGGTCCGGGGAGCTGTGCTCGGTTTCCTGTTTGGCTGCGCCTTCCAGTATTCACTGCTATCCTGGGCCACCGTTTTTGGGACCGCCGCCCAGGTCGCTCTGGTGCTCTACAAGGCTGCCGCCCCCGCGCTCCTGGGTGCTCTTCTGGGCTCCTATCGTCCTCCCACTCCTCTTCATGGCGCCCTCTTTGGCGCGGCCGCCTGGGTAGCAATGGAGTACTTCCAGATCCTGGGTCCCCTGGGCATGACCTGGGGGATGTTGAGCCATACTCAGTCCCGGACTCTGCCCTGGATTCAGGTCGGTGAGCTGTTTGGTCCCTGGGGGCTCTCATTTGCCATCGCCCTGTGGAATGCGGCTCTGGCTGAATGGTTCTGGCAGGGCAAGCGAGCCCTTACGACTGTGGGTGTTGCTGCTGGCCTTCTGGCTGTCATCTTCTCCTACGGAATCTTGCGTCTGCAACGTCCCTGGGGGAACGGCCACTCGTTGGTCTGGGGAGTGGTGCAGACCTCGATGCCGCAGGATCAGCGCTGGGACCCGAGCTTTCGCGAAGAGATCATGGGGCGGCTCGATCGGTTGACGCGAGAATCCGCCGCTCAGGGGGCGGGTCTGATTCTCTGGCCGGAGACCAGTGTACCCTATCCTTTCTTTCTGGAGACCTGGCCCTTGCGCTCGCGCGTGGGCGGGCTGGCCCGGAGCCTGCGCAGTTACATCCTGACCGGTTCCATCGAGCGTGGCTCCGAGCCCAACGCCACTCGCAACGTGGCAACCCTGGTCGCTCCCGACGGCGAGCTGCTGGCCACCGCTGAGAAAATCCGGTTGGTGCCATTCGGCGAGTATCTGCCGTTGCCCCGTTTCATGCGCGACTGGCCGATTTTCGACCGGGTCATGCGCTACGTCCCCGGCACTCGGCATGTCATTTTTCCCGATCCCACCTCTTTTGGCGTGCTCATCTGCTATGAGTCCATGGTTCCTCACGAGCCCCGTGAGAAGGTGGAACGGGGTGCCGGGGTGCTGGCCGTGATCACCAACGACGCCTGGTTTGGCAAGTCATCGGCCGCCATGCATCATTTCGAGATGGCCATCATGCGGGCGGTGGAGATGCGTCGGCCGGTTGTCCACTGCGGCAACAACGGCATCTCGGGCTTCATTCTTCCCACCGGCGAGGTAGTGGTCGAATCGGGTCTCGATGAGGTGGTTCAGTTGACCCGTGAGGTCCGGCCCGAGACCTACCGAACGATTTACAGTCGCACAGGCGACCTGCTGGCTTATCTGTGTCTGGCCCTGATGCTCTGGCTCATCAGGTTGCAGCTGGGCGAGCGAACGCATGCGTGAAGAGCTGACCCGGCTGGAAAGAGTCTTCCTGGGCATGATTGCCAGGGCCCACTCTCTGGCCCAGCTCGAGCAGACGAACCGACATATTTTTGGGCGACGCGGCCAGCTGACACTTGCGTTACGGTCGCTGCGCGACTGCCCGGAGAGGGAACGACCGGCTCTGGGAAAGCTCGGCAACCGGATCAAGGAGAGCCTGCAACACGCTATCGCTCAGAGGCGCGAGGAGCTGCGTGAGGTCAGCCAGGGCCAGCGCCTTGAGTTCGAGCAGCTTGACGTCACCATGCCAGGCATTCGGCCCGTCAGCGGGCGCCTCCATCCCCTGCGCGAGCTGGAGGCGGAAAGCGTTCACTGGCTTCGTCTGCAGGGCTTCCTGCCGGCACGGGTTGGACCCCTGCCCGATCGGCTGGGGGAACTGAGTGGGCGGCGTTACGGCTCTCGGCTGGTCTGCAGCCCTGAATGGGGAGGCTGGGGGCATCAGGAAGGAATGCCCACTCCACCGGTCGATCCAGCCTGCGGCCACCTGTTAGAGGCGGTCGCCACAGGTGAGCAGTGGACCGTCGGTCAGCTCAAGGGCTGGCTGGAGACCTGGGGCAGACAGTTCCTTGGCTATGTTTCGCTTCGATGTGTCCCGGGCTCGGTTACGTGGGCCCGCCCTTCGCTGCACCTGCTCGGGCCTTTCCGGGGCGGCTGGCTGGCGGTCGCCAGCGCCGGTTTGCTCGAGCAAGGCGCCTGCCTGGCGGTCTCTCTCGAGCGGGCTGCGGCCGTTCGCTACAATCTCGACCCGGGTGTTTTTCAATCCCTCGACTGGCGTTTCGTGGCTCAATTCTGATGCGAGTACCGTTTGTCTGGCTCAAAGAGTATGTCGAGATTTTCGAGCCCCTGACGCAGGTTGCCGAGGAAATCAGCTCGCTGGGCTATCCGGTGGCCGGGACCGGAACAGTGGGAGCATCCGTGCGCGGCGTTCTGGTAGGCCAGGTGAGCAGCATCGCACCCCACCCCAAGGCCGATTTGATGAAGGTCTGTCAGATCGATCTCGGAGACGAAGGAGAAGCCCAGATCGTGACCACGGCTGGGAACGTGCGAGCGGGCCAGAAAGTTGCTGCCGCTTTGCACGGAGCGCTTCTGGCCGGGGGAACCCGCATCAAACGGGGGCGCCTGCGCGGGGTTCTCTCCGAGGGAATGCTGTGCTCGGCTGACGAGCTGGGCCTGTCGGCCCTGGACCTGCCCCACGAGCAGCGTCACGGTCTCATCGAGATGCCCGAGCAGAGCGACCCGGGGACCGATGTGATGGACCTCCTCGGCCTGGACCAGCAGTTGATCCTGCTGACGCCATGGCCAGAACGCAACCCCGGTGGCTTGATCGGACTCGCGCGTGAGCTGGCGGTTCGGCTGGGTCGGAGTCTCGAAAGCCCCTCTCTGGCTCCGGTCGAGGCCATTGCGACAGGCTGGTTCGACGAGCCAGATCCAGCTATCGTCTGCGAACTCGGAGTCTGTCTGCTGCAGGGCGTCAAGCTTGAGCCTTCCCCGGCCTGGATGGCTCGTCGCTTGCGGGCCGCAGGGTTGCATACGGTCATGAACGTGCTCGATATCGTGCGCTATGTGATGGTGGAGAGCGGTCAGCCCTTACACGTCTATGACCTGGATCGACTGCGACCTCCGCTGAGTTTGCGCCCCAGCAAGCCGGGCGAGTCCCTGCGGCTCGGAGAAGCCATGCGCGAGCTTCCTGCGGGGACCTGGGTGGTCGGCGACGAGCAAGGCCCCATTGCGGTAGCAGGCGTGGCTGTGGGAAGTGATTTCCAGGTGCGTCCCCGGACCCGACGAGTGCTGGTCAAAGCAGCTCGGTATCGGCCGGGGCTGGTAGAGGAGAACGGTCGTCTCCTGGGGGTCGTTACGGAGTCGTCGCGGCGCTTTGAGGCCGGCCCGCGGGCCAGCCACCTGGCCCTGGCTCTCCAGCGCACGAGCTGGTTGCTTCAGCGGCTGGCCCGGGGGAGAGTGCAGGCCCTGCAAACTTGGCGCTGTGACGATCAGCCCGATCGTGAGCTCGACCCGGCCTTTCTCGAGCGCCATCTCGGGCGAATTGACCCTGGCTGGCTCGATCAGGCTCTGGTGGCCGCTGGCATCGGCTATCATCGAGTAGGAAGTCAGCTTCGAGTGAGCGTCTCGGCTGACCGGGTGCTGGAAGACCTGGTGCGTCTTCGCGGGGTGGACCGCCTCGAAGCACTGCCCGCGACGATGAGGGCCGCCCCAACTGATGAGCTGGATGTGCGGCGTCGACTGGCGATGATGGGATTTTCTGAAGTGGTATCCGGCTCTCTACCTCGACCCTGGCTGGGATTGCTCGAGTTGGCCGGTCGGCGGGGCCAGGACGAGCTTCGGCTGATGGAGCAGGTCGAGAATGAGCTCTGCTTGCTGGTTTCAGGGCACGATTCGGCATATCTCCACTTGAAAGGTTTTCTCGAAATGCTTGCCGAACTCGCCCAGGCCGATCTGTCCTTTGAGCCTGCCGAGTTCCCCTGGCTGCACCCGGGTAGCTCGGCGAGAATCAGTCTGGGTAACGCTCCTCTGGGCTGGTTGGGTGAGCTGCGTCCCGGGCAAGACGACGAGGTTCAGTCAGATCTCGCGGTGGCACTCATTGACAGGGATCGATTGGCTGCTCGAGCCCGCCCTCGGGGGCTCTTCGATCCCGATGCGGTCCGTTGGGTTGAGCGAGATCTTGCGGTGCTTGTGCCCGAGCAGGTCTGGGCCGGGAAGGTCGTCGACCAGGCCCGTCAGTCCGGGGGAGCCCTGCTGGTCTCGGTCCGGTGCTTCGACGTCTATCGGGGCAGCCAGATTCCCGAGGGATGGAAGAGCCTCGGGTTGAGGATCTGTTTGCAGTGCGATCGAGAGCCTGAGGTAAGGTCCATTCTGGGCCGGATCCTGGGGCATTTGGAGCAGAATCTTGGTGCCCGCTTGCGGGCTTGAGGGAAGGAGGAACGCATGACCGGCCTCGATATGCTACTGCTGATCTTGATCGTCGCGTTTGTCTATCTCGGTTACCGCCGAGGCGTGATCGGCGAGGCATTCGACATCATTACCGGCATCGTGACCGGCATCGTCGGGGTCATCGTCTACACTCCCCTGGGAAAGTTGATCAATCAGTGGACCGAGTGGGGAACGGGCACTTCACAATGGCTGGCTTTCTTTCTGGTCGGGTGCCCGTTGGCCGTGAGCTTGTTGATTCTCGGCATGCACCTCGACCGGATCGCCCGCGATGACAAGAAGATTCCCGATGGTGTCATGGCCTATGGAGGACTCTTCTTGAGCATCTTCAAGTCCATGTTCGTTCTCTGGCTGGCCCTGATGTTGTTGAAAGCGAGCCCCCTTTACAGCCAGACAACCCGTGAAGAGTTTGCCAATGCTCCCGTGGTCAACTTCATCGAAGATACGGGCGGAACGGCGGGTAAGGCAATCTTTGGCGTCATCGCCCCAGGCAGTGTCCAGAAGCAGTTGGGGCCCTTCCTGCAAAAGGGTTTCTAGCACTTTGTCCTGCTGGTTGCTCAAGAGTGAGCCCGAGGTCTTCTCCATCGATGACCTGCGAAGCAAGAGGGTCGAGGGCTGGGACGGTGTGCGCAACTACCAGGCGCGCAACTACCTCAAAAGCATGCGCAAAGGCGATCGCGCCTTCTTTTATCATAGCCGTGAGAAACCCCCGGGCATCGTGGGAATCTGTAAAGTGGTGCGCATCGCCTATCCGGATGACACGGCCAGCGACCCCACGAGCCCGCATTATGATCCTCGCCACACTGCCGAGAACCCTGTCTGGTTTCGGGTGGACGTCGAGTTTGTGGAGAAGTTTCCGCGCTTGCTCTCCCTCGATGTGCTCAAGGCTACCCGAGGCCTGGAGCAGATGGTTGTGACGCGCAAGGGTAGCCGCCTTTCGGTGCAGCCGGTGACAGCGAAGGAGTGGAAGACTGTGCTCAAGCTGCTCAAGTCGTGATCGAGCTGGTTCTGGTCCGCCACGCTCAGCCGATGTGGGAACCGGATGGACGGGCGGTAGATAACCCCGAGTTGACCGAGTTGGGACTGCAGCAGGCCGACCGATTGGCCGAATGGCTGGCGACCCAGCACTTTGATGCTTTTTACTGCAGCCCCTTATTGCGTTGCCGCCAGACAGCCGCTCCCCTGGAAGCTCTCTGGCAGCGCTCGTCCACCATTTTGAGCTGGTTGGAGGAGATCAGGCTGCCCACCCTGGAGGGCCAGCCTTCGGCCCAGGTGCATGAGTTTCTGGCTGAGGTTCGAGCCCGCAACCTGGAGGACTGGTGGGAGGGAGCACCCGGCGGCGAGTCCTTTCGACATTTTCATGAGCGCGTCGTGGGTGGTCTCGAGCCCCTGTTGACTCGCGACCACCGCGCGGAGCTGCATTCGGAGGCTTCCTATCGACTGTGGAAAGTACCCTCGAACAACGAGCGCATTCTGGTGGTGGCCCATGGGGGCACGATCGCTGTCATGCTAAGTTTCTTGTTGGGGATCGAGCCGGTTCCGTGGGAGTGGGAGCGCTTCAAAGTCGGCTGGTGCGGCCTGTCGGTGGTGCGTTCGATCGAGCTCGCCACGGGAGCCCTGTGGTCTCTGACCAGCTTCAACGCCCGAGGACACCTGGCCGGGCTTCCCGACCCGTGGGGTTGACCCGGCCGGTGGCTTGTCTTCTCTAAGAGGAACAGGCCAGGCAAATCACGGCAGACAGACCACGGTGCTCGATCTTTGCAAAGCCGGTTGGTGTGATGGCTCTCCGCCTGGCTCTTTCAGGGATTTTTCAGGGCTCGTGGATACAACAGGCGGGCTTGCGGACCAGGTTCACCAGCAGCAATCTGTCGATCGAGGAGCACTCACCATGGTCATCACCCAGACAGCCCCCCAGTTCCACGCCCCACGCGCTGCCTCCAGCGCGCCGGTGGAGGCTCCTGCGGACCAGGAGAAAGATCAGGACAAAGCAGAGTTTAAGGCCCTTTGGAGCGAGGTCAAGACTCCCACCTTGATCGGGACCGGCGCGGGTTTTGTCGCCGGTGCTGCCGCGGGCTCGGTGGGGGGCATTTTAGGTGGTATCGCCGGAGCCGGAACCATGGTGGCCGGCACAGTGGCCGGTGCGGCCCTGGGCGGATATCTGGGTCTGCAGCTGGGGATGAAGATCGGCGAGAATAAAGACCTTCTGGGAGTTTTGCTGGTCATGGGCACCACCTCGGCTGGCCTGGTGCTGGGCGGCTACGCCGGCTTCTATGGCGGACTGGCCCTGGGCGCGGTGGCCGGTGCCTCGGGTGGGGTCCTGGGCGCCGTGGCGGGCGGCCTGGGAGCCGCTCCGGTGGCCGGGCTGTTGACCGGGGGCGTGGCCGCCTTCCGCGAGGTCAAGGCTCACCCTGAGAAGTATCCCAACCTGATCAAGAGCTGGCAGGAGGCTGGCAAGTCGAAGGACGAGCCCGGAGCCTGAGCCCTGGCCCGTCGGAACGAACAACCATTCTCCAGGAAACCAAAGTACTGCGCAGAAAAAAGCTCCCATGTGGGAAGAAATTCTGGCCGGCCTGAATCCTCCTCAACGCGAGGCGGTGGTGACCACCGAGGGTCCGGTGCTGATTCTGGCCGGGGCGGGCAGCGGCAAAACCCGGGTCTTGACCCGTCGTATCGCCTACATCCTGGCTCAGAAACTGGCCTGGCGAAGCCAGATCCTGGCGGTAACCTTCACCAACAAAGCGGCTCGCGAGATGAAAGATCGCATCGAGGAGCTTTGTGGGGCGGGTCGTTTCCCTGATCTTGGGACCTTCCACTCGGTCTGCGCTCGCTGGCTCCGCGTGCACTCCGAGAGTCTGGGCCTGTCTGCGCGCTTTGCCATTTACGACACCTCCGAGCAGACCATGGTCATGCGTGAGGTGGTGCGGGAGATGCGCCTGGACGAGAAGCGCTTTCCCCCCACGGCCTTCTTGCACCAGGTTTCCAGTTGGAAGAACAGCCTGATCCTTCCTCCGCAGGCCCAGCGCGAGGCGAAATCGCCGTATGAAAGAGACGTCTCCACCGCCTACGAGCTCTATCAGAAGAAGCTCAAGCTCAACCAGGCGGTGGACTTTGACGATATTCTGGTTTATGCGGTGGAGCTGTTCCG
Organism: bacterium CPR1; assembly: GCA_021404945.1. Lineage (GTDB taxonomy): Bacteria > Vulcanimicrobiota > Xenobia > Xenobiales > QWHO01 > QWHO01. The sequence continues at coordinate 371 of QWHO01000097.1, read as the reverse complement.
CCATGAGCCGTCTCTGCTCGAGCGCTACCAGGAGCGTCTTCGCTACATCCTCATCGACGAGTACCAGGACGTAAATCCAGTGCAGTATGAGCTGGTGCGCCTCCTGGCCGGCGGTCATCGCAACCTTTGCGCGGTGGGTGACGATGACCAGAGCATCTATGCTTTTCGTGGCGCTGACGTCTCCATTTTGCTGCGTTTTGAGGAGGACTTTCCCGAGTCCAAGATCATCAAGCTCGAGCAGAATTATCGCTCCACCCGCTTCATCCTGGAAGCCTCAAACGCGGTGGTTGCGAACAATCGAGGTCGCAAGGCCAAGGCCCTCTGGACCGACAAGCCTGGTGGGGAGAAGCTCCAGCTCTACTCGGCCGCCG
>QWHO01000613.1 GCA_021404945.1 bacterium CPR1 | reverse complement strand
CGTTGAGCAGGCGCTGCAGGTCGGCTGCATCCTCCACCACGTAGAACCTGCGCTGCGTGTCCTGATGCTGCCACACGGCCGGCACCGGCGCGGGAGGGGTGACCAGCTCGCCGCTGGCCAGGGAGAGGAGCGCCTCGCCAACCTCGTCCGGCAGGCGCGGCAACAGCTCGAACAGCTCATCTTCGTCCACTACGTTGCGCACCACGGGCAGCCAGTCGGCCGGCACGCCCAGGCTGAGCAGGTAGTCGTCGGAGTGTCGTGACAGCAGGCCTTCCACCTGTCGCACGCGCACTTCCTGGCGCTCCACGGTTTCCACCAGCTGGAGGCTTCCGGTTTTGGCATGCCGCTCCACGCGGCGCCGCTCGGCCCAGCGGTAGGCGTCGTCGTGGTGACCGGCGTAGAGCAGGCACCAATCCTCGCCCTGTTTGGCCAGGATCGCGCGCAGGTCGCCGCTGATGCGTCCGGACCACAGGTCGTTTTTCTGAAGCCGCTCGAGACTGATGCCCGGGTGCTTGGGGTTATCGAAGAACAGACACGAGAATTCGTGCGCGCGGGCCATCTCGCTGGCGGGAAGCGCCCTCAGTGCGTCGGCCCAGCTCTTAGTGAGCAGCAACCCCACCCAGCTCCTCCATCAGACTCGACAGGTTGTCCGCGCTCGGGTCCAGGACGCGCCCCGGGACCCCTTCGGCCTGGCAGGCTGGCACGAGCTCGACCGACTCGAGCAGTCGGAGTCTGCGGTCCCCCCGCCGAAGCTCGGCGACATAGCTGCCCACCACGCGGCCGTCCAGCTTGAGGTCGCCGCCTGGCAGAACTTCGATGCCGCGCGCGTGCAACTCCGAGAGCAGGCGATACCAGGCTGGCTCGTAGAGATCCGGGTCGGGGGGAGACAGCGCCCCCCGATTGGCTTCGATGGGTTGACCAAAAAGGTAGGCGTGCCGGGTGACCAGATCGAGCCAGTCGCCCGCTCCCCCGGCTTCGGCCACGCGGTCGAGCATGCGCTGACCGAAGCGGATCACCAGCCAGCCCTTATCCTCCAGCATATCCTGTTGCTCGCGGTCGCGGCGCTGGCGCTCGGGGTAATCGTGGGGCGGGCCGTCCACATAGATGGCCACGCGCTTGTCGCTCAGCTTGTAGAGAAAATCGGGGCGTGTCCGGGCCTCGGGCACGAGCTCCTGGCTGTGGGTGGGGAGGTTGAGCTGGTAGTCCTCCAGGAAGGTGAGCCACTGGCGCTCGAGCTCGGAGTCGCAGCGGCTCTTGAGCTGCGCCAGGTGCTCGCCCCGGCTCAGCTCGGTGGGATGACACAGGACGCGCCCCAACATCCAGCGGCGCAGGTGGGCGACCAGTCGCTTGCGGTCCAGCCGGCGGTGGTCGCGCTGATTGGTGTAGCTCAGCAAGCAGTCGTAGCACGCCGCCTCACAATCCTCCTGCGAGCGGGGATGGCGGCGGCGGTCCTGGCCGGTGTCGGGGTCGAAGTGACACAGCTCCAGGGCTTCTCGGGACACCCTGGCGAGCGCCTCCGGGTCCTCCACCAGGCGCCGCAGCACCCCGGCCCCACCCTCGGATGCTTCATAGAAGAGGAGGGAGCGGGGGCTGTCTCCGTGCGGCAGGGTCTCGGCGGCCAGCTCGTTGTCCTCGAGCTGGTAGGTCACCTGGATGGAGGTCTTCAGGGCCCACTGAAGGGAGATCAGGTCATCCGGGTCGATGGGCTCCAAGGGCTCGAGCAGCAGGCAGTTGCGGTGGTCCTCTACGTAGGGAACCACCCGCCGCACTTTCGGGCCCATCGGATCGTCCTTATCTCGCTCTTCGTCCTCGCGCTCGTTGGCCGCCCAGTAGCCGCGCTCGATGTCCAGGTTGAAGCCGCAAATATGGGGATCCTTGCGGTTCTTCCAGCCCAGGTTCAGTCGCCGGATGCGCGCCGCCTGTCCGAACTCGAGCCGGGCCACATCCAGGCCCTCGATCTGGAAGGTGCCCGCTCGGCAGGAAAGACGGCCCTGCCTGGTCTCGAACTGCAGGGCGACCTGCAGCTCGAAGCCCATGCGCTTGCGCTCTTCCTCGTCGCAGTAGATTCGATCGTAGCGTCTTGTGGACACGTTGCGCAGGCGAAAGAGATTGTCGAGGGCTTTGGGCAGCGGGCTCTGGCAGCGCTGGCAGAGGTCGGGGCCGTCGCCCTGCTTCACCTCGTGCAGGTAGGCGCATTGCTCGCATCGCTTGGCGACCTCTTTACCAACCTCCTCGGCCTCGACCGGCAGGATCACCCGGTTGACCAGGTAGCGCACGCCTTCGTGGTAGACCACATTGCGCGGGCCGAACTCGGAGATGGCCAGAAAGCGAGGTCGGGAGAGGTATTCGTCCTTGTCGCGCCGTCCCGGAATGAAGGCCGAGAGCGGGAGGCGGGGGAAGCTGTAGCCCGGCAGCAAGCCCTCGCCCGCGAAGTAGCGGTAGCTGTAAAAGTCCGAATTGTCCCGTTCGCGCGTCTCGAGCAAAAGATCACGCTGCTTCTTGGCCTCGTAGAGCAGCGCCTGGGCCCGGCTCCGATCATAGGGCGTGGCGGTATGATCCTTCATCTTTTGGTACTGCGTATCCATCTGGCGCAGCGCGCCCAGGTAGAGCTCGCGCCAGCGGTCGCAGGCCCGATCGACGTCGTGCAGCGAGCTCTTGAGCACCTCTTCGAGCCAGCTCTCGTGGTGCCAGTCCGAGCGCTCCAGGTCCTCGCGCAGCGAGTCCAGGATGCTGCGGCACCGGCGCCGGGCCGTGGCCACCCCCTCGGGCTTCTCCAGGTCGTTTCGAACGCTCTCGTGCAGGCTGAGAGGGGGAGGGTCGCCGTTCAGCTCCAGCACTTCCTTGAGGCTCTGGCCCAGATAGGTTGAGGTTGCCCCCAGCAACTCGGCCCGGACGTGGGCTCGCAGCAACTCCTCGTTACGTAACGAGGAG
>QWHO01000096.1 GCA_021404945.1 bacterium CPR1 | reverse complement strand
CAACCCTTCTCGGTCGTCCTGCTGGACGAGGTCGAGAAGGGCCATCCGGACGCACTCAACCTGCTCCTCCAGATCCTGGGAGACGGGCGTCTCACCGATGCCCTCGGACGCACCGCCGACTTCACCCAGGCCATCATGATCATGACCTCCAACCTGGGCGCCCGTGAGGTTTCGCGAAGTCTGGGACTGCGAAACCAGGCTGACCAGGAGGAGTTAACCTACCTCAAGGCAGTGCGCGATTTCTTTCCCCCCGAGCTGTTCAACCGCATCGACCAGGTCATCGCCTTCGACCGGCTGGAGCGAGCCGATCTGGCCCGCCTGGCCGAGCGACTGCTGCAACGACTGCTTAACCGCGACGGATTGGTGCGCCGCCAATGCCTGCTCGAGGTCCATCCCCTGGCTCGCGAGCGCATTGTCGATAGGGGTTTCGACCCCCGCCTGGGGGCGCGCGCCCTCAAACGAAGTCTCGAGCGCGAGGTGGCTGCTCCGGTAGCCCGCCGCCTGGCCGGCATGCCGCCCGACCTCCCGACTTGCGTGCGGCTCGGGCCCGAGCTGGAGATCGAGGTTTCACCTCTCACTCTTGTGGCTCCCCGACGTCAACCTGCTGGCTCGCTGGAGCCCCTCCTGGAGGCTACCAGGGTCCGCCTGGCCAGTCTCGGGCCGACCGGCCGCGTTTCCCACGAGGACCTGGACGAGAAGGCCCTGCTCTACTTCGAGCTGCAGGATCTTCAACGAGCGCTGGAGGCCAAGCTCCGCCGACCGAGCAAGCGCAAGCTGCCCGCCCTGGCCGAGCTGAGCCCGCAGGAGGTGGAGAGGCTCTGGCGCCGCAGCGACCTGCTGACGGCCCTGGAAGAGCTGAGTCAAAGTCTGCCTCCCCTCAAGGAACGTGAGCGACTGGCTCTGGAGCGCGACCGACGAGCCACGGCCGCGCTGATCGCCCAGGTGGGCCACCCCCGCGAGACCACCCTCCTCGAGATAAACGGGCCCCAGGCGGAGTGGCTCGAAAAAGCCTACCTCCAGCTCGAGGAGGTGCGCCGGCTCGGGCCCGGGCAACTGGAGGTGGGCAACACTCCTCTCATGGATGGAGAATTGGGGCTGCACCTGCTGGTGGGGTCCGAGGGAATCGCTCCCACGCGCGTCGGTTCCTCGGCCCACGTGGTGCGCCTCTACTCCGCCTTCGGGGTTCTGGACGTGGCCACCGGTCTGTTCCATCCGGGCCCTCCGGCCCAGGATGTCTGGAGGCATTTCTCTCTGGCCGGACTGCCGCTGGAGCTGACCTGATGGCCCACGTCTACCACTATCCGGTCGCCACCTGGACCCATCCGAGCGGAATGGTGACGGCGGTGCTGGCCGAAGAGCCCGGGGTAGTGGCCGTGCGGGCCACTCTGGCAGAAGCCCTGGGCGAGCTCCAGGACTACCTGACCTTCCTGCACCGCAGCCAGCCCTGGCTGCCGGGTCCGGAGTTGGATCAGCTCAACGTAACCAGCGTGGCAGTCAAACTGAGGGCCGAATACCAACTGGAAGGCCGCGTCTTCCCGGTCGAGCCCCCGCTGGAGCTCCGATTCCCTTGTCTCTCCGGCCCCCACGAGAGCGGCCTGTGGATGGCCACCCTCCCCACTCTGGAGCTGCAGTTTCTCTACCAGGAAGGGCGCGACCTGAAAGAGCTGGTGCAGCATTATGTGCAAGACCGGCTGGCAGGCCAGACGCCCGGCCAGTTGCTGCGCCACGCACCCCCGCCTCGGGTCGAGTTGGCCCGGATCGGGGTTCGGGTCCGCCGGACCGCGCCAAAGACCCCTGAACCGGGCTGCCAGGCCCTGGAGGCGGTGGCCGACCGACTCGGCCCCACCAGCTTCAAGAACCGCGTTTCGCGAGCCTACCGCCGGGAGACCGTGGTGGACGAGTTGAACCAGCGCCTGAGCGACCAGCAGGCCAGCGTGTTGCTGGTGGGTCCCTCCGGAGCGGGCAAAACAGCCGTGGTGCTGGAGGCCGCTCGCCGCCACCGTAAGCTCTCGCTCTGGCTGACCTCGGCCGGGCGCATGGTAGCCGGCATGAGCTACCTGGGACAGTGGGAGGAGCGCTGCGAGGCATTGATCGCCGATCTGACCCGCTGCCAGGGAGCTCTGTGCGTGGAGAACCTGCTCGAGCTGGTGCGTATCGGCGGAGCTCAGCCCACCAGCAGCGTAGCCGCCTTCCTGGCTCCCTACCTCGAACGCGGCGAGCTTCAGCTGGTTGCCGAAGCCAGTCCTGAAGAGCTGGAGGCGTGCCGCCGGCTGCTGCCGGGGCTGGTCGACCTGTTTCAGGTGCTTCCTGTGCCGGCCTTCAATCCCTCGGAGGCGATCGAGGTGCTGCAACAGGTGGCCGGCCTGCTCGAACAACAAACCCGGGTGGCTTTCGACCCGGGGGTGGAGCACGAGGTCTACCGGGTCTTCGCTCGCTTTGCGCCCTACCGAGCCTTTCCGGGCGCCGGAGCCACCTTCATGCGCGAGCTGGCCGAGACCTGCCCCCGGGTGGACCGGGCTGCGGTGCTGCGCCACTTCAGCCAGCGTACGGGTCTGAGCGAGGTCTTCCTGCGCGACGATCTGACCCTGGAGGCCGAGGCCGTGCTGACCGATCTCGAGTCTCAGGTGGTGGGCCAACCGGTAGCCTGCCGGGTGGCGGCAGACCTGGTCACCACCTTCAAAGCCTCCATGAACGACCCCGAGCGTCCCCTGGGAGTGCTGCTCTTCTGCGGGCCGACCGGGGTGGGCAAGACCGAGCTGGCCCGGACTCTGGCTCGAACCTTCTTCGGGGCCTCCGGCGAGGAGCGACTGGTGCGCCTGGACATGAGCGAGTACGCAGGCAGCCTGGCAGCCGAGCGGCTGCTGGGCCACCTCTCGGGCCAACCTTCCCGACTGGTGCGCGAGCTGCGTCGACAGCCCTTCTCGGTGGTGCTGCTGGACGAAATCGAGAAGGCTCATCCCGAGGTCTTTGACGTATTGCTGCGAGTGATGGACGAAGGTTGTTTAACCGATACCTTCGGGCGAGCCACCTGGTTTCGCAGCGCCGTGCTGGTCATGACCAGCAACCTCGGGGCCGAAAGCCTTCGCCAGGCGGGACTGACGCCTCGCACCGCTCGGGGGAGCTACGAGTCGGCCGCTATGACTTTCTTCCGCCCGGAATTCTACAACCGGATCGACTCGCTGGTGCAGTTCGAGCCTCTCAAGCCGCAAGTGATCGCGCAGCTGGCCCGTAAGGAGTTGAAGGCTCTCGAGCGACGACAAGGGCTCGAGCAACGGGAGCTCCGGCTGGAGCCCTCCCCCGAGGTCCTGAACCTGTTGACACGGCAAGGCTATGACCACCGTTACGGGGCGCGTCCCCTGCAGCGGACCGTGGAGACCCTGATCGTTCGCCCCCTGGCCGAGCTCCTGCTGCGCCATCCCGAGCTCGGCCGGACGGTGCTTCGAATCGAGCTCGACCCCGCCACGGGTGAGGTGAGGCTCACCGGTGGGTAGTCTTTTCGGAAGAAAGAAACAATGGGTGGTCACCTACCAGCTCGTAGGCGGGCCGGAGGCGGACAAATCGCTGGTTCAGGTCACGGTCGAAGCCAGAGATCATGCCCGGGCCCTGCAAGCCGGCCGGGAGGCGGCGGAAAAAGTCGTCCGCAGCCTGGTCGGCACCTCTGTCACGGGCTGCCGGGTGATCGATTGCCAGCCCCGCAAGTAGATCCTGGACGGGGAACGACCTCCCGGACGAGGATGCAGAAAGGTCCCCCCCTCGGTCTCACAGAAACTGCCAGGCAGCTTGAGCACAAGACCCCAGTTGCTGCAGCAGCGCTACAAGATCCTCAGCGTCCTGGGGCGGGGCGGGATGGGGGTGGTTTACCTCTGCGAGGATTTACGCCTGCCCGGAAAGCGCTGGGCCCTCAAAGAGATGCTCTGCTCTGATCCCGCTCTGGCCGCTCAGGCCCGCGAAAGCTTCGAGCAAGAGGCGGCCATGCTCAGCACTCTGCGCCACCGCCAGCTCCCCGAGCTGATCGACTACTTCGTGGACGGCGATCGCCAGTATCTGGTGATGGAGTATGTCGAGGGCCCCGAGCTCTTGCATCTTGTGCAAAAGGACGGCCCCGTATCGGAGGCCGATGCCCTGCGCTGGGGCCTGGAGATCGCCCTGGTGCTCGACTACCTGCACGGGCAGGAACGCCCCATCATCTACCGCGACCTCAAACCCATGAACGTGATCGTCTGCGATGGGGGACGCCACGTCAAGCTGGTTGACTTTGGACTGGCCCGCTACTATCGACCAGACAAGAGGCGCGATACGCACGCCTCCGGCTCGGCCGGCTACGCCCCCCCCGAGTTGTGGGAGGACCTGCACCAGACCGATGCCCGCTCGGATGTCTACTCGCTGGGAGCCACGCTCTACTTCGCCCTCACCGGCAAGCACCCCAGTCCAAACTACGGCACCAATCATATCGACCAGCACCGACGCGACCTGAGCTCGGCCACCGTGGCCATCGTAAACCGCTGTCTCGAGCCCGAGCCCAGGGACCGCTACGCCAACACAGGCGACCTGATCGCCGCCATGCGCTCAGCCCTGGAAGTCATCGAGCCACGAGCAACTGTCCTGCGGCGACGCGATCGTCGCGAAAGACGACGGCGCCAGGCGCCCATCTGGCTGGCCGGAATGCTGGCTCTGGCCACCGTCGCCGTGTTGTCCGGGCTCTTTCTGCTGATGGCTCGCATGGGCCAGGAGAAGCCCCCCCCCGAGATTCACGACGCCTATGAGCGGTTCCTGACAACCTCCGCCCTGCGCGAAGCCGGCCAGGCCCTCTACGACCAGGGCCAGTATGACAAAGTTTTGCAAACTCTCGGCTCCGAAGCCACCAATCACCCCGAGGAGGCAGCCCTGGGTATCCTGCTTGAGAACGCCCGGGCCCACTCCCAGGGCCGAAAAGTTCTGCGGCTGCCCGTGTTGACCTCGCTCACAGGCTCGGCCGGACGAGACGGCTATCAAATCTTGCACGGATTGCTGCTGGCTCAGCGTCACTACAACGCCGCCCACCCGGACCGGCCGGCCGTGCTGGAGGTACTGGATGACGGATCGCTGGTTGACCGGGGCCTGGAGCAAGCCCAGCAGATCTCCCAGCAGAGCGAGTACTCGGCCGGAATCGGCCCTTTCGATAGTCAGCGCACCATGGCCCTGGCTCCCTTTTTGAATGTGGCCAACTTTCCCATGGTTTCGCCACTGGCCTCCGACCCTCGAGTGGCCAGCATCGGCCCCTACGTCTTCACCGTGGCCGATACCCACAAAAAACGCATCGAAGCCCTGGCGGCCCGATCCGTGCAACTCGGTCTCAAGCGAGCGGCCGTCATGGTGGATGAGGAAAGTCGGCTGAGTGCCTCCCTGGCCCAGGAGTTCCAGCAACAATTCGAGGCCCAGGGAGGCAAGGTGGTGCTGAGCATCACCTTCAACCTGGCCGATCCAGACTTCTCGCGCCAGATCCGTGCCATCAAAACCTCCCAAACCGACTGCATCTTCCTGGCCGACTATCGAGCGACACTGGTGGCGGCCTTCACGCGCAAGCTGCGTCAGGCCGGCCTCCGCACGCTGGTAGCCTGCCACGTGGCGCCCTACAACTCCACCCTGGCCGAGCTCTGGACGCCCGAGTTGGACGGGCTTTTGATGTCGACTCCTTTCGACCCCGACTCGCCCACGCCCGAGGTGAGCCGCTTTTCAAGCGAGTTTCAAAAGCTCTTCAACTTCAAGCCAGGCCACCGCGAAGCGGCCGCTTACGATGCCTTCAACGTGACCATCCAGGCGGTGGAGCGGAGCGAGGGAGACCGAGCTCGTATTCGCGCAGACCTCGCCACGCTCACCTTTCAGGGAGTGACGGGCTCGTTTAGCCCGGGCCACCAGAACGGGCAACGACCGGTCTTCCTGGTCGAGCTGCGCCAGGGAGCCTACCTTCGGTTACCCTCCCCGGAGTAAGCGCTGGCACAGGCTTTCCAGTCCAAAAACGTGGGGATCGTCAACACCAAGGTCGCGCAGCACCTGCGCCAGTCGCTGCAAATAGTCCCAGTTCTGGCCAGAAGGCCCGCTCGCTTGCAGGATCTGACGAGCAAGGACCTGCGGTCGGTCGCCCCCGAGATAATCCGGATTGCCCGGCCGGGCCACGTAGGTCAAGGCTTGCACTCGGCGCGAGTCGGCCAGCTGCAACTCGACTTCCCGGCGCTGGTAACCGCCCTTTTCTCGGACATCGAGCCGCTCGCAGATGAGCCTGGCCCGGGCCGGGTCGACCCGATAGGCCAACCCCACGCAACTTTCGCGCCGGTCGCGTACCAGCGTCACCACCCGACCGGGCCGCTCGGGCAGGCCACGATGGTCGGTCGAGCCCTGCCAGAAACGACGCTTCCAGCCCTCCGCCCGGGCCAACGAGCGCTCCAGGTAGGGAAAGCCAGGATTCCAGATGATGGAGCCGTATCCGAAGATCCAGGCCATCAGGGAGCGGGCGGCTCCTCCTCGGTGGTCTTTCGGCCGGTGATCACGAAGTTGTCCACGTAAATGCCATCCGAAGTGCGTGAATCGTCTGTTTGCAGGCGCAAGCGCACCTGGATCTCCTTGCCGTTCAGGAAAGAGAGGTCAAACTCACGGTTGGTCCAATCCGAGTGGCCGTCGAAGTTGGCCAGCTCCACCCAGGAGCCGTCCTTGGATCGAGCCTCCAATCTGCAGCCGTCGTGCTCTTTTTCGATGGTGTGACGGGATTCGAAATGCAGCTTGCAGTCGCGCCAGCCGCGCAAAGCAATCCAGGGCGATGTGAGACTGTCATTGCGCGAATCCTGATACGACCCGCCGGGACTGTCGGTCCAAACTTTGCCTCGTCCGGGCAGATCGGTCATGGCCCAGGTACCCTCGGCGATCCAGCCCGGTGAGCCGGCCTCGAACTGCTCCTCGAAAACAACCGGCACCCCGGGAACGTCCACAATGGTGCGCGCCAGGGTGGACCGGTTGCCCACGTTGTCCACTGCTGCCAGGGCCACGTTCAAACGACGATTGGAGCCTGAAGGGCTGAGGGTGACGCTGCCCTGCTCTCGGCTCCCCACCGCCCCGGGGCGGCTCAACGAGACACCCGAGCGAGAGGCCAGCTCAAAATCGATCCCACCCTCTTCCTCGATAGGCGAAGTAGAGTAACGCAGCTCGTAGCGAGTGGCCGGGGCCCCGGCGCAGCCATCCTCGCCCATAGCCGTCCAGCCCAGCTTGAAGCCGCGGTTGCTCAACTGCTCCAGGCGCAGCCCGGCGGGCTGCCCGGGAGCCACATTGTCCTCCTCCAGCGAGCGGTAAGCGTTCAGGATGCCACCCGTAGCCACCCGGTCGGCCTCATTTGCCGGCAGGGGAGTGACCCCGCTCAGAATTCTGGTCTTGATCTGGTCGTTGGTCGAATCGGCCCAGCGGCTCGCGATCAACCCGGCCACACCGGCCACGTGCCCCACCGCCGCGGCCGTGCCACCCAGCGACTTGTAATCCCCGTCCAGCACGGTATTGTAGACCTCCAAACCGGGAGCGGTCAGGTGCACGGTCTTCTGGCCGCGATTGCTGAAGGGAGAGAGCTTGCCTTCGTGCGTGGAGGAGGCTACCGTAATCATATTGGGCAGGTCGAAATTGCCCGGATAGATGGGGAAGGCGTCATTATCCTGGCGGTCGTTGCCGGCAGCGCAGATGTGCAGGGCGGGCGAGGCTCCCAGCACCTCGAAGAGCGCCTGGTTGTGCACCGTGGAGCCCCAGGCCTGAGTGGTGATGCGCGCCCCCTTCTCGGTGGCGTAGAGGATGCCCTCGATGGCCTCGGAGATCTTGCCCCGACCGCTCTTTTCCAGGAACTTGACCGCCATCAAGCGGGCTTCCCACATCACCCCGGCCACCCCCTGGCCGTTGTTCGTGTCCGCCGCGATGATGCCGGCAATGTGTGTTCCGTGTCGGTTGTCGTCCTTGGGGTCGCCATGATGAGGATGAAAACAGGCCCCGTACACGTCATCCACGATCCCATTGCCGTCATTGTCCTGTCCATCGGGCGTCTCGCCCGGGTTGCGCCACATGTTGGCGTTGAGATCGGCATGATTGTAGTCGATGCCCGAATCGACCAGGGCGATGATCGGTCCGTCCTGGCGCTGGCCGGTGGAGATGCCCCAGGCCATGGGGGCTCCGATGTCCGCCCCGGCCGTACCACCCGTCTGGCCGGTATTGGAGAGGGCCCACTGGCGTGAATCCAGATCGTTGGGCAAAAGCGGCTCAACAGGCTGGCTCTCGGGCGGAGCGCAGCAGGCACGCTCAGGGGCCGGCTCTTCAGGCGTAGCCGTCACGATATCGTTGGAAGCGGCATAGCTGACCCGACCGTCGGCCTCCATGGCTGCCAACGCCTGAGCCGTGGTCATTCCGGGCGCCAACTGCAATCGCACCAGCTCGCCCTGCATTTTGTCTCGCATGGACTCGGGAATTCGGTACTGCTTGATCACGCTGGCCCCATAGTCCCCCGCGAAACCGCCCAGATCTCGAGCCGAAAGACCCGGGTGCAGCTTGACCAGCACCTCGCCCTCAACAAACTCGTGTTTCATTTTGGAGGCCAGCGAAGTCGCTTTGGAGGCCGTCTCGGCCAGGATGCGGGCCAGGTCGAAGCCGCTGGTGGAGGAGCAATCGGCGGGCAAACAGACAGCTGAGCCCGCCCGCAAGGGCTGGCTGACCGGGGCCGGATACGCGAGCGGCACGATCTTCACAGGGCTCTCCAGGCGAGAAGATAGACCAAAACGCCCCTCCCCGGGGTTGATGAAATGTTACCGTTGCGCAACAGCACGGGCGTTCGGAAGGTGTTCGGGCCGGGCTGAGGAAAATTTTTCCAGACCCCTTGGAGCGCAGCCGGAAACCCCCTTGACAAAGTTTTCCGGGTGCGCGACGCCCCAACAGATTGTAGAGGTCGTAGGCCCTGTGAGTTCCTTTGTTCACCTCCACTGCCACACCGAGTACAGCCTGCTCGACGGCTGCAACCGCATTCCAGACCTGGTGGGGCGGGCTGTTGAGCTGGGCATGCCGGCCCTGGGAATGACCGACCACGGCGTCATGTACGGAGCGCTGCAGTTCTACAAAGCCTGCCAGAAGGCTGGTATCAAGCCCCTGATCGGTTGCGAGGTCTACGTCTCCCAGCGCACCATGTTCGACAAAGAGTCCCGCAAGGACGACCGCCCCTATCATTTCACACTGCTTGCCCAGGATCGAGAAGGCTATCGCAACCTGTTGCAGCTTGTCAGCGCCGGCCACCTGGAGGGTTACTATTACAAACCCCGAGTCGACCGGGCCAGGCTGGAGAAACACGCCAGAGGCCTGGTGGCCCTGACTGGATGCCTGCGGGGCGAGGTCAATGTCGCCCTGCTGGAAGACGACCTGAAAGGGGCACGGGGCCGGCTCGGCGAGCTGCGGGATATTTTCGGTGAGAATCTCTTCGTCGAGTTGATGGACCACGGCATCGAGGAGCAGCACAAGACCAATCACGAGCTGATCCGCCTGGCTCGCGACATGAACCTGCCTCTGGTGGCCACCAATGACGCCCACTACCTGACCCGCGATGACGCCTCGGTGCAGGATACCCTGGTCTGCATCCAGACCGGAAAGACTCTCGACGATCCGAACCGCATGCGCTTTGCGGCTCCCGAGTTCTACCTCAAGAGCTACGAGGAAATGGCCAGGCGCTTCGGTCATCTCCCCGAGTCATTGAGCAACACCTTGATGGTGGCCGAGCGCTGCAACCTGGAGATGGACCTCTCCACGGTCTATTTGCCCAAATTTCCCTGCCCCGATGGGGTCACCAGCGACCAGATGCTGCGACAGCTCTGTCGTGAAGGCTTCCTGTGGCGCTTTGGCACCGAGAACCCGGGCCAGGCATACCTGCAACGCCTGGAGACCGAGCTCGAAGTCATCATCGGCAAGGGCTTTCCAGACTACTTCTTGATCATCTGGGACTTCATCCGCTACGCCCGCGACCACGGCATTCCCGTAGGACCGGGACGCGGCTCGGCAGCCGGCTCGCTGGTAGCATACCTGACCGGCATCACCCAACTTGACCCTCTCAAGCACGCCCTGCTGTTCGAGCGATTCCTCTCGCCCGAGCGCACCGAGTTGCCCGACATCGATACCGATTTTTGCGTGGAGCGGCGCGAGGAAGTTATCCGCTACGTGCGCGAGAAGTACGGCCACGAGTACGTCTCCCAGATCATCACCTTCGGCCGGATGAAAGCCCGAGCGGCCATTCGCGACATCGGGCGAGTGATGGGCGTTCCCCTGCCGGATGTGGACAAGATCGCCAAAACGGTGCCGGCGGGGCCTGGGGTCGATCTCAAGATGGCCCTGGAAACGCCCGAGTTCAAGGCCCTGTATGATCAGGATCAAACCGCCCGCCAGCTGATCGAGCAGGCCCTCAAAGTGGAGGGCATGGCCCGGAACGCCGGCATTCACGCCGCCGGAGTGGTGATGTCGAGCCAGCCGCTCTCCACCATCGTGCCCCTGCAAAAAATGAATGGGGACGAGGTGGTGGCCCAGTTCGACATGAACGACGTGGCCGAGGTGGGCCTGGTCAAGATGGACTTCCTGGGCCTGCGCAACCTGACCGTCATCAACCACTGCCTGCGCATCATCGAGCGCTCGCGGGGCGAGCGGCTCGACCTGACGACTTTGAGCCACGACGATCCGGAAGACGAGAAGTGTCGCAAAACCTACCAACTGCTCTCGGAGGCCGATACCAACGGCGTGTTCCAGCTCGAGTCCGACGGTATGAAGCGCTATCTCAAGCAGCTCAAGCCGGACAAGTTCTCTGACATCGTGGCTTTCCTGGCCCTTTATCGCCCTGGACCGCTGCAGGGCGGAGTGGTGGATGACTTTATTCGGCGCCGACACGGCAAGGGGGGAGCCATCGTCTATCCTCACGAGCGGCTCGAGAACATCCTCAAGGAGACCTACGGCTTCTTCCTCTACCAGGAGCAAGTCATGCAGACCGCCAACGTGCTGGCCGGCTACTCCATGGCGATGGCCGATGGGCTGCGCAAGGCCATGGGCAAGAAAAAGGCCGACGTGATGGAGAAGCACCGAAAAATCTTCACCGAGGGGGCGGTGGGGTTGGGCGTGGACAAAAAAGTGGCGGCCGACATCTTCGAGACCATGGAGAAATTCGCCGCCTACGGCTTCAACAAATCCCACTCCGCCGCCTACGCCGTGGTCACCTACCAAACCGCCTACTTGAAGGCCAACTACCGCCAGGAATACATGGCCGCTCTTTTGACCAGCGTCGTCTCCAGCATCGAGAAAGTCAGCTTCTTCATCGCCGAGTGCACCCAGAGCGGCATCTCGGTTCTCCCTCCGGACGTCAACGAGTCGATGGTGGAGTTCTCGGTGGTGCCGGCCGGCATCCGCTGGGGCCTGGCAGCCATTCGCAACGTTGGCGAGGGAGCGGTGGAGAATCTTCTGGAGGCTCGCCGACGAGACGGCAGGTTCCTCGATCTTGCGGACATCTGTGGGCGGATCGACCTGCGAGTCTGTAACAAACGCATCCTCGAGGGCTTGATCAAAGCCGGGGCACTCGATTCGTTCGGTGAGACGAGGGCCACCCTGCTTCACAGCCTGGACGCCTGCATCGACTACGGCCAGCGCTTGGCCAGGGATGAGTCCAGCGGACAGTTCGGGTTGTTTGACGCCATCGGTGAGAGCAAGGTCAGCTTCGCGCAGATGGGCGCCAAGAAATGTCCAGAAATGGACAAGAAGACCCTGCTCAGCTGGGAGAAGGAGATGCTGGGGGTCTACTTGTCCGACAACCCCCTCTGTGAGGTGAAAGACGTTCTCAAGGCCCGAGCCAGCCACGTGATCGCCGAATTGGGCTCGGTGGAGACCGGAGCCAAAATCAAAATCGGTGGGCTGGTCACCTCGGTGCGAAAGATCGTCACCCGCTTCAAGACCACCATGGCCTTCATGCAGTTGGAGGATTTTACGGGCTCGATCGAGGTCAGCCTGCGCCCCCAGGCCTACGAGAAGTTTGGTGTTCTTTTACAAGACGGTGCCATGCTGCTTGTGGAGGGCACAACCGAGACCCGCCAGCGGCGCCAGGATAGCGAAGAGGAGGAGAATCCTGGCGAAGAGGTGAAGGTCCAGGCCGAGTCGATCCTTTGTCTGGAGCGCCTCGCAGGGGCTGAAGCAAAGCGAAACGGGTCTCAGTCGACCGAGGGTCGAACGGGTATCCACATTCGTGTGCAGATGTTCCAGAGCGATTCGCTCCCGCGACTGCGAGATATCATTCAACGCAATCGCGGGGATCGAGAAGTTTATCTGCATTTGACGAGCCCGCAGGGAGAGACCATCATGATGCTCTCGGCCCCCTTCACCGCCAGAGAGGGGACGGGCCTGGAGCGTGAGGTCCACTCGCTGCTCGGGGAAGAGGCCCTCTGGGTCTGCTGACCCGAAATCGGGTGGAGGGGAGTTCGAGCGTGCCGAGTCGGCGAGATAACCTGACCAACCTGCTCCATGAGGAGTATCTCGAGGAGGGTCTGGAAGACGAGATGTCCCGGGCGCGACGCTTCGGCCGCGACCTTTCGCTGCTGTTGCTCGAGCCGATTATCCCCGAGAAGCTCAAGCCCGACATGCTCTACGTCGTGCTCAAAGCGCTGGCCCGACTGTCGGCCAAGACCACTCGTCAGGTCGACGTGGGCGTCCGCTGGGGCCAGCAACTCCTCTACGTTCTGCCCGAAACCTCTGACGAAGGGGCGCGCGTGGCCTCCGGCAAGATCGCTGAGGCTTTCGCCCGCCTGAGTTTCACCGAGCCCAATACCGGCGAGCAGTTCCCTGGCCGCATCCGCTCCTCCGTCGTGGTCTATCCACGCGATATCGAGGATCGCAAGGCCCTGCTCGAGAACCTGCGTGATCATCTGAAGGATGTCCCGGTGGCGGAGCCACCTGCCGGGGAAACCATGCCAGCCGAAGAGGTTCCGGCCGCCTCCTCCGAAGGCTAAGGGCCCCCTGGTCTTCTCTTGCGGCTCTTCAGCGGCGGGGGTCCCAGTCTTCGTTGCAGATAGGTCTGGGCAATGCCCCAGCTATATTCCACCGGTCTCACCCACTGCGTCTCCCAGCACAACCCGGGAAGTGGGCTTGAGACCACCAGGGCGCGCGCCCCGGCAGGGGCCTCTACCATGGTGGACTGAACCTGTCTCCACGACTCCTTCTCAAGGCACGTAGCCGAAAGCAAGTAAAGCGTGCCCTCGGGCAGTGGACCGGAGCGAAAATCACGCTGCTCAAAGCTCACCTGATCTTCTATTGCCAGCGAATGAGCCAACCAGCGGGCCCGGCCCACGAAGGTGGGCAAGACCTCCAGGCCGACGCCTCGAGCCCCGAAGGCCAGGGCCGCCAGCAACACGGTCTGTCCCCGCCCGCTTCCCAGGTCCACCAGTACGTCGGCGGGCCCGACCGAGAGCTCGCTCAACAGCCGGTGGGCAGTCAGGAGCGGGGTTTCCCCAAAAGTCGAGTCACTTTGGGGCAAGCCGGAGGCCTTCAGCTCGCGGCGGCAGACCATGAACGGCGGATCGAGCAGGTAGCTGAGATTGAGCCCGCTCTTGAGACGCCACCACCAGGCGTATCGACCCAGCAGCGCCATTTCGCGCAAATTGAGCCGCGCATTGTAAAGGCTGTTCTCGACCCCGACTCCAAGCAGAGTGAAAAGCTCGCGTGGGCCCATCGAATGAGTTTACACAGCCCGAGAGGGGGCCCTGCTTGACCGGGTCGAAGTGGCTCCAATGCGAATGGTGGTCAAAGTGGGCACGCGGGTCGTTCTACATTCCGATGGCTACGCCAACGGAGAGGTGCTCATGCCGCTGGCGCGGCAGATTTCCACCCTGCGCGCCCAGGGTCGCGAGGTCATCCTGGTCAGTTCGGGGGCGGTAGGTCTGGGACGAGCCAGCTTCAAACCGCGAGGCGAGGAAACCATGGCTCAGAAGCAGGCCCTGGCCGCCCTGGGCCAGGTCGAGCTCATGCACATGTACAAGCGCCTCTTCGAGCTGCTGAACATTCCCGTGGCCCAGGTTCTGCTCACCCGCGACGACCTCAACGCACGCGAGCGTTACCTCAACGCCCGCAATACTCTGCAAGCTCTTCTGCGGGCCGGCGTTTTGCCGGTCATCAACGAGAACGACTCGGTGGCGACTGACGAGATCAAATTTGGCGATAACGACATTCTGGCCGCACTGGTGGGCGGGCTGGTGGACGCCGACCTGGTAGTCAACCTGACTCAGACCCGGGGCCTGCTTGGCGCCGACGGCGTGGTCGTCAGGCGGGTCGAGCGCATTGACGAGGTGGTGCAACTTGTCGACTCCAGCCTGTCGGCGGGAGGAACCGGAGGGATGTTGAGCAAGCTGGAGGCAGCCCGGGCGGCGCTCGATTTCGGCACCCGAATGGTGATTGCGGCCGCCGCTGAAGAGGATGTCTTGCTCCGACTGGCCCGGGGGGAAGAGCTGGGAACATCGTTTCAGCAGGAGGGTGGGCGGCTGGGTGGGCGCAAACGCTGGCTGGCTGCCGCCAGATGCAAAGGAAAGCTGCACATCGACGCCGGAGCTGCCCGGGCTCTGACCTCTCGAGGCAGGAGCCTCCTGGCGGTGGGGATCAAGGCGGTCGTTGGCCAGTTCCAGGTCGGTGAGCTTGTGACCGTGGTGGGCCCTGACCTGCTTGAGCTGGGACGGGGGCTCACAAATCTTAGCAGCGAGGAAATCCGGCGCGCGGTCGCAGAATTTTCCGGCAAGCGCGGCTCGCCCGAAGTCATCCACTGCGACAATCTTGTGATTCACCGCCAACCGCGCGCCAAGGAGGCCCAACCATGCTGAAGCTCAGCCCGGTCCGAGAGCAGGCCGTGAGGGCCAGAGAGGTCGCTCGCCAACTGGCCATCCTGAGCACCGGACAGAAGAACGCTGCCCTGGCAGCCATGGCCGCTCAGCTACGGGCCTGCCAGGAAACCCTTCTTTCGGCCAATCAGCGCGATCTCGAAGCAGGACGGCAACAGGGCATGAGCGACGCCTTGATGGATCGACTACGGCTCACCCCCCAGCGCATCGAATCGATGGCCGCCGGCCTTGAAGAGGTGATGCGGCTGCCTGACCCGATTGGCCTCATGGAAGGCTGGACCCGTCCTAACGGCCTGGAAATACGACGCACGCGGGTGCCCCTGGGTGTTCTGGCCATGATCTATGAAGCGCGACCCAATGTCACGGTGGAGGCCAGCAGCCTTGCTTTCAAGGCCGGCAACGCCTGCCTGCTGCGCGGCTCTTCTTCAGCCCGGTACTCCAACCAGATCCTGGTGGACCTCCTCCAGCAGGCCCTGCGCGAAGTCGCCCTCCCACCGGAGGCCATTCAGGGGGTGGCCGCAGTCGGTCGCGATTCGGTGGACGAATTGGCCACCATGACGGGCCTGGTCGACTGCATCATCCCGCGTGGCGGTCACGAGCTGATCCAGCGGGTCATCTCGACGGCCACCGTGCCCGTCATCCAAACCGGAGTGGGAAACTGCCACCTTTATGTTCACGCCGATGCTGACCAGGAGATGGCTCTGGCCATCCTCGACAACGGCAAGACCTCCCGG
>QWHO01000612.1 GCA_021404945.1 bacterium CPR1 | reverse complement strand
TCGAGCACTCTGCGGAGCATCGATAGCTGCTTCCCCGGCTGCGATTTCAGTCGCAAAGCCAGCTGCCAGTGGGATTCGGCCGGCTGGGGCAGAACCCGGCGCGCCTGGCGCGCCATCAGGTGAGCAAAAGGCGGACAGTGCTCGGCCAGCAGCAACCAGGCCTTCCATAACACCAGCCGTGGACGCTGGGAAGGATAGCGCTGCCAGCGCAGCCGGAACTGGTTGCCCACCAGGGGATAGAACTCGATGGCCCGGAAGGGCTGATCCTCCTGCACGGCCTCGGTCAGAAGGGTGACCGCCTCCTCGGGCTGATGGCGACGAAGGTGCAACTGGGCCAGGTTCAGATAGGCCATCCTGCCCAGTCCGAGGGCTTTCTGGAAGCACTCCTGGGCCCGATCACGCAACTCGTTCTGGCGCTCCTCATCGGGCTCGAAGTCGGCCCGGGTGGCCAGCAGGCAGCCCAGCAGGTTGGCCCGGCGAGGCGTACCGGGCAGCAGGCTCGCGCAGGCTTCCTCCAGCTTCGTGCGCCGCTCGGAGCAGTAGACCTGGCGTTCCCACCAGCACGACCTGGTTTGGCGGCTCCGTTCGGGCAGAGTTTGCAGCGCCTGCGCCCAGGCCTGGCGCCAGGTCCGGTTGCCCGCCCGTCTGCTGGCCACCTCGGCGCGGCGAGCCCCCTCATCGTGCAAGAAACGTGCCTCGATGCGCCGCAGGGGCAGAGAGCCGCAGGCCAGGGCCTGGGAAGACAACTCGGGATCGTCCGTCAGCGTGATGCGGGTGCGGCGCAGGAAGTCAGCCTTTTGGGACTCGTCCAGTCCGGCCTGAAACTGGGCGCTGGCCAGCTCGGCCCCCTGGCAGAGCAGGCGCAGGTCGTCGGGGGGCGGGCCGGGATGGCCGAAGTCGCGCTCGAATTGCGGCTCGTCCAGAGGGTAGTGCAGCTCGGGATCGTAGCCAACCGGAGTCGCTCGCACCGCGTCCACGGGCAGGCTGCTGGCGACGCGGGCACGCTCGCGGTCTGGGACCAGGAGAAGAGTGGGACAGGGCACCAGGGGCAGGTTGCGCGGAAGCTGGCCGAGCTGGGGGGGGAAGAGCAGCATCAAATCGGGTTGCTCGAGGGGATGCTCGAGCGGCCAGAGCTGGTGGCCCGCCAGCGCCTCGCGGGCCTGACGGCCGAGCCTGGTGGGGCCGGGATCGCCGAGCCAGACATGCAGGGGCCGGGACCTGGGAACAGAAGCTTGGCTGGCCATGAGAAAGGTTCTTTCGCTTCTGCTGGTCTGGGCCTGCCTGGCCGCAAATCTGGCCGCCCAGCCCACCGACCAGGGCCCCGAGTCGTTTGTGGACTACTACCTGAAGGCCTGGTCCAAGAGTGATTTCCAGAGCACCTACGCCTGTCTGAGCAGCCGCATGAAGAAGGCGCTCAGCTTCGAAAAGCACGTCAAGTCGCTGTCGTTCTCGGTGCAGACCCCGGAGCAGAAAGAGAACCTGGCCGGCGCCGAGGTGCTCGAGGTGGCCCCGGTGCAGGGCAAAAACGGGGTGGATCCCATGAGAAAGCGCGTGCGGGTGCGCTACAAAGACGGCACCGAGGCGATGTTCATGCTGCTCTCCGAGAGCGGCCACTGGAAGCTTGACGGCCCTTGAAGTACGCCCGCCTGGAGCTGGAGCGGCGCTGGCTGGTGCCTTCGCCTCCGCCCGAATGGAGCCCCGATACTCCCCACCGCGTGCTGGAGGACCGCTATCTGGAAGGCACCCGGCGCACAGCGGAGCCAGCACGAAGGGAAGGGCTGGCCCTTGCGCGAGAGAGCGTAAAGGCCACGCAGCAGGGGCAGCGATAGCTCGCCGTCGTTCAGACGAGCAGCCGCCTCGGGAGCCAGCTCGGCCACGGGCCGGCCCTCGTCAGCCAGATAGGACCACAGCCGCGCAGCGGGCGGGGTCCAGAGCTCGCGGATGCCTGCAGGGTGGCCGACAGCTCGCCGGTCCGCAGCAGCAGGGCAACCGCCCGGTCGGCGGCGGGACCCTTGAGCAGCGCACGGGCCAGCCCCGCGAAGGGCTCAGAGCCTCCGGGGGCAGACAGATGAGCAGCTCGGCCTGCTCGACGGGCCCGAGCCGGTCGAGCAGGGCCTGGATCTTCGCCGGCTCGCCCACGTGCTGGTGGGCCAGCAGAGTCAGGGCGCGGGGCACGTCCAGGTTTTCCGCCAGCGGCTCGACCACGTCCGGGGCCAGCGGCTCGGTGAGAGCCAGCACCGCCTCGCGCCGAACGTGAGCCTGCGGATGGCGCAACATCTCGGCCAACTCGCCCCATTTCGACTGCTCGGCCAGGGAGCCACACACCGACCAGGCGGCCTCGGTGCGCACGAAAAGGTTCGGGTGCTCGAGTCGGGTCGGGCGCGGGGCGCAGGCGCTCGAGCCGGTACTCCTCGTCGAGCGACATGTCGTCGTACTCGCGGCTATAGCTATAGACGTAGCGATTGCCGCACTCAGGACAGGTGGCGCTGGCCGATTCGGCCTCGAGATCGATCCCCAGTCGCTTCAGCTCAGGCGGGACGGAGCACACGTGGGAAACGCTGAGCTTGCTGCAAATCGAGCAGGGCTCAGCCACGGAGGGTCTGGCGCAGGTGCTCGACGCGCTCGGCGGGAGGCCCGTGGGCGTCGTCCTCCTCGTCCCAGCTGCTCAAGACCTGGATGGCGGCCTCGGCCGGATAGCCAGCCTGGCCCATCAGCTCCACCGCTCGACGGTCGGCGGAGTATTCCTCGGCCCGCTGCAGCTTGACCCACTCCTGCTCGAGCCGCCCGGTATCCTCGCCCGCGTTGCGTAGCAGCGAGACCAGGGTTTTCTGGCCCCGCTGCACCACCTGGGCCCGATTCTCCAGGTGGGCCATCTCGTGAGCCAGGATGAAGGCCAGCTGGGCCTCCATCGGAAAGGCCTGCAAAATACCCCGGGTGGCGTAGATGTAGCC
>QWHO01000611.1 GCA_021404945.1 bacterium CPR1 | reverse complement strand
GCGCCGATTACGAAGAAGTCGAAGTCCACTTGCCCTCCCAGACTCGAATGGTCTTGTCGCCCGAGCCGGTAATCAGGAAGTTGCAGTCAGGCGTGAACAACGCCACCCGCACCCAGGACGTGTGGCCCTCGCACTTGCCCACCTCACGGGCGCTACCGACATCCCAGATCCGGGCGGTCTTATCGCCCGAGGCGGTGGCCAGGTAGCGACCGTCGGGCGAGAAGTTGACCGACCAGACGATGGCCGCGTGGCCTCGAAAGCGACGGATCTCGCGCTTCTCGAAGAAGACCCAGAGGCAGACGGTCTTGTCATTGGAGCCGGAGGCCAGCAAGAGGCCGTTGGGTGAGAAGGCCAGCGCCGTCACCGGGCGGCGGTGGCCGTCGAGCACGGTCAACTGGCGACCGGAGGCTGGGTCCCAGATGCGCACCGTGGAGTCATCCGAGCCAGTGGCCACGTAGCGCCCGTCGGGACTGAAGGCCACTGCCCCCACGGGTCCCTGGTGACCGATCAACCGGGCCGCGATCTGCCACTGGGCGTTCCACAAGATGACTGTGGAGTCGTTGGAGGCGGTCGCCAGCAAGCCGGTGGAGGAGAAGGCCATGGCTCGCACCGGGCTGGCGTGGCCATCCAGGCAGCCCTGCTCGGTGCCGGTAGCAAAGTCCCAGACGCGCACCCAGCTTTCCTGGCCGGCCGAGGCCAGCACGTCGCACTCGGGCGACATGGCCAGGGCCTGGATGCCCGTGCCGCTCTTGAGGCTACCAAAGGACTTACGGCGGGCCAGGTCCCACAGGCGAATGAGGCTGTCATCTCCTCCTGAAATAAGGAACTGACCGTCATTGACCAGCAACAGGCTGGTGACCGAGCGGTTGTGGCCCTCCAGGCGGTAGGCCTCCGTCAGGTTGACGGCCGTGGTGGCGTGCAAAATAGAGAACTGCACGCCCTGAAGCGTCCCGGCCTGCTTGGCGCGGAAGGTCAGCTCCTCGACGAAGACCCGGACGCTGACGGGCCGCTGGGCCATGTCCAGGCTCAGGCCGGCCTCGATGCACTCGGCCACCTCGGGCGTGATCTCTGGCTGAAAGCTCTGAATCGGAGTCAGAACCGCTCCCTCCCGACGACGCGGGGCGTCGAACGGGACCACCCCGGTCAGGACGTGATACAAGGTGGCGGCCAGCCCGTAGACATCGGTGCAGGGCTTCTCGGCCACCCGGGGATCATACTGCTCGGGGGCGGCATAACCGGGCGTGAGGGTGGTCTGGCCCACGGTCACTTCCGGCTGCAGATAGCGCCGGGCCGTGCCGAAGTCGAGCAAAACCACCCGCCCCTCTTCGGTGACCAGGATGTTCTCGGGCTTCACGTCGCGGTGCAAGAGGCCGCCATTGTGCACCGTCTCCAGGGCCTCCCCCACGCGCACGGCATAATAGAGCGCCTCAGGCTCGGAGAGCACCCCCCCGCGGGCGCTCATCAGGGCCAACAGCGTGTGGCCCTGAAGATACTCCATCACGATGTAAGCCGAGTTGTTCTCCTCAAAGACCGCGTAGACTGCCACGATGCCGGGATGGTTGAAACGGCTCAGAACGTGGCCCTCATCGAGGAATCTCTCGCGCAGTTTCTCGAAGTCGGCTTCAGTCCAGGTTCCGGCCGGCACCACCTTACCGTCCTTGCGACGACAACCGGCGGGATAGAACTCCTTGATGGCCACGGGGGCCTCCAGGTAGAGGTCGTAGCCCAGGTAGGTCAGGCTGAACCCGCCCTGGCCGAGCACCTGGGTGATGCTGTACTTGCCGCCCGCCACCACGTCGCCGTAGTTCAGAATATCGGCCTGCTGAGGAGCGCCCTGGACCTCGATACCGCAGGAAGCGCAGCGGTTGGTGGCCACGTGGGTTTCGAAGCCGCAATTGGAGCAGCGGAACTTCATGCTGGCGCGCCCTGCGAGATCATGGGGCCAAATGCTTTGTCGCGGAGACCCGCCTTGCCTGCCGCCGGGATGTTAACATGTTGGAAAATTCTTCAGCTCCCGGCCGGGCTACGCTGCTTGAATCGAAGTCATGACAGGAGAGTTGACGCAAACGTGAGCGTTGTTCTGGATAAACACATCAGTCTGATGCAAAGATTCGTGGTCCGCCCCACCGGCAAGGAAGATCTGTCCAACAGCGACCCCAAGGACAGCTACACGATGGGGGTCAACGATGGCTACGAGCCCTGGCCTAAAGACCCCAAGGACGATTTCGAGAAGCAGAAGCGCATCGAATGGCTGCGCGGAGAGATCGACCGGCTGCGCTACGTGATTTCGAATCACGAGTACAAGCGCAACGAAGCCGACCAGAAAATCTACGCGCTGGGCAACGAGCTCTACTCGCTCCGCACCGAGCTCGAGCAGGTCAACTACAACATCAGCGGCGTCAACGGCTACGTCCGCGACCTGGAGAACAAGAAGCTCTATATCAAGCAACAGCTCTACAACGGGCCACCGAACGAGCGCGACTACTGGCGCAACGAGCTCGACCGTGTCAACGAGGAGATCAGCCGGGCCCACAACAAGTTGCAGGAGCTGAACTGGCGGCGCAACGACATCAACGCCTCCATCCGGGACAAGAACTCCCAGCGCGAGGTGGCCATCCGCGAGAAGCACTACTACGAGGCCGAGATTCAGCGCGAGCGCTACAACCTCAAGGATCGCGAGGACGAGCTGCGCCGGCTGCAAGGCTGGTAGCACCACCTGGGTTCCTGGTTTGGAGCCCTGTCCGATTCTGCAGCATTCCGTCCAGCTCCAGTAAGGAGCACGGGTGTGGTGGCCGCCCCCGGCGAGCACGACACCCGCCTGTGGTGGTGGGATCCCAAGCGCATCGGCTCTTGGGAGAGCGAGGACACCCAGGCGAGCAAACGGCACTAAAAGATGGCTCGGTGGCCGGCGTGTAACATTTTGTTAACAGGTACGTCGATGGGGGACTTTGAATCTGCCTCAACA
>QWHO01000095.1 GCA_021404945.1 bacterium CPR1 | reverse complement strand
GGTCGAGAGTCGTCCGTTGGAGCGGCCTGCAGCTGCGGTCGAGAGTCGTCCGGTGGAGCGGCCCGCAGCTGCGGTCGAGAGCCCAAAACTCGCGTCGGTCGAAAGTCGTTCTTTCGAGCAAGAGCTCCGGCCAGCGGCCCAGAATTCCTCCCCGGCGGTGCAGGGATCTGCTGCTTGCGTCTCGGAAAGCGCAGGGCTGGCGGCCCCTGCCGGCGACCTGCGTGAGATTAGAAATCAGCTGTTGCTAAGGGCCAAGAAGCTCGATCAAAGGTTGCACTCGGTGCTTGTCGAGGCTCGCGTGGTGGAGGTGGGGGAAAAGCTGGTGCTTGGTCTGTCCGAGCAGTTCTATCAGGGGTGGCACGGAGAGCAGATCAAGACCGGCGGGCCGATGCGCTCGGCTCTCGAACAGGTGGCTCGCGAGCTGGTGGGTCGTCCGGTCGTGGTGAGCAGCCTGCCCCAGACTCCCCAGCAAGGACGGCCGGGGCGAGCGAGCGAACCCGTCGACGAGCACGAGAGTTTCGTGCAGAGGGCTCGCCGGGTATTGCCCGGTGAGGTTTTGCCAGGAGAAGGTTGAGGTGGATGGAGATGATCTCACGCAAGGTTCTGGTCGTGGACGACGACGAGCATATCCTGCGTTCGTTGGCGCAATACCTCGAGCTGGAGGAGTTCTCGGTCAAGACCGCCTCCGGTGGCGCTGAGGCCCTGGCGCTGGTCGAATCGGAGCGACCCGACCTGGTGGTTCTGGACGTGATGATGCCGGAGATGGATGGTTTCGAGGTGCTTGAGAATCTGCGCCGCAAGCCGGAGACCGAGAAGCTTCCCGTGATTATGCTGACGGCTCGCGATCAGCATGGGGATGTTCTCAAGGGCTATCAGATGGGGGTCAGCTCTTACATGGTGAAGCCGTTCAATCTCGATGAACTGGTGGAAGTGATCAACCAGGTCTTCGCCGAGGCCTGAGAGGGAGTTACTGATGCAAAGACAGATCATGAAGAAGATGCAGAAGATGCAGGCCAAGCTGCAAAACTCGATGGGTCAGATGCAGCAGGTGCAGGATGAGCTCGAGAAATCCGAAGTCGAGGGAAGCGCCGGTCAGGGAATGGTGACCGTGCGGGTCAACGGCCAGCAGCAGATCCTTTCGGTGAAGATCAAGAAGGAAGCGGTCGACCCGGATGATGTGGAAATGCTGGAAGATCTGGTCTTCGCCGCAGTCAAGGACGCGCTTGACAGGGCGCGTGCTCTTTCTCAGGATAAGATGGCCCAGCTTACGGCCGGTCTGCCTCTTCCTCCGGGACTTTTCTAGGCCAGAGTGTACGAATACCCCGAGCCAATTGAGCGTCTGGTGGAGGCCCTGCTGAAGTTACCGACCGTGGGGCCGAAAACGGCCAGTCGTCTGGCCTTTCACCTGCTCAAGGCTCCCCTGGAGGATGTCGAAGACCTGTCCCGAGCTCTGAACGAGTTGCGCTCCAGGATGCGCTCTTGTGAGCGTTGCGGGAACTACTCCGACCAGCCCGAGTGCTCAGTCTGTCGGGACCCGCGGCGGGACCCGGCCCTGCTTTGCGTGGTCGGAGAGGCGCGGGACATAGCCGCCCTCGAGCGGACTGGAGAATTTCGTGGTCGCTATCACGTTCTGGGCGGGTTGATCTCACCGATGGACGGGATCGGCCCCGATCAACTGGCTATCACTTCTCTGTTCGAGCGTCTGGAAACTGAGCCCCTGGAGGAGCTGATCCTGGCCACCAATCCCACCGTTTCGGGTGAGGCCACAGCTCTGTACCTTCAGCGGTTACTGGTAGCTCGGCCGCAACTGAAGGTGACTCGCCTGGCGCAGGGGCTCCCCATGGGAGCCGACCTGGAGTACGCCGATGAGCTGACCCTGGGAAGAGCCCTGCAGGGCCGGTCCCGGATTTCCTGAGAAGGCCTACCTGGTCCCGCTGCCCGCGGACTGTTCTTTCGCCTTCTTGATCTTGATGGCGACGTACTGGCTGTCGGGGTGGATCTTTTTGGCCTGCTCGTACGCTGCTATCGCCTCAGGATACCGGTTTACCTTCATGTAGCAGTCGCCTAGCAAGCAGGCTGAGTCGTAGCCCATGGTGATGCCATTCGGGTCGAGCTCGAGTGCCTTGATCAGGTGCGCGATGGCCTGGTCGTAGCTCTGCAGGTCGAAGTGACTCGATCCGGTGTAGTAGTAGCCGTCCGGATAGGTGGGCAACTCGGCGTTGATGCGCTGGAACAGCTGCAGGGCGTCTGCGGCCTTCTTTTCGTCGACCAGTAGAATGTTGCCCAGCTGCTCCATGGCCATGGTGTCGTGTGGATTGAGGCGCAGAGCCTTGATGAAGTAGCCCTTGGCGCGAGGCATCATGCGCTTTTGGAAGTAGACCAGCCCCATCCCGCAGTGGGCCATCGCCTGGTTGGGATCGTCCTTCAGAGCTTGTTTGAACTCGCTGAGGGCTTCTTCCAGCACGTTCGGCATCAACCGCCCACGCAGGAAGTAGGCCATTCCCAGATGAGCCTGGAGCACCGGGCTGTCTCCACCCGAGACGGCACGCTGCTCGATCTTGTTGATGACCCCGTTGATGTCACGCTTGTGAAAATAGGAGTCCAGATAGAAGGCCATGGCCATTGTGTTTTGAGGGTCCTGGTCGAGCACCGCCTCGAATCCAGTGATCGCGGCATCCCAATTCTGGGCAAAGAACGAGGCCATCGGACCTTCCATGGCCGGGTTGCCGTTCTCAGCGAAAGCGGGGCGAAGCATGCTGGTCAGCATCAGGCTTACCAGCAATAGATATGCAAAAGACCTCACGGTATCACAACTCCAGGGCTAAATTGAACGCCGACCTTCGGGCCAGCGATCCAGCACAGCGACAGATTCTGCTCGCGGGATCCTAACCCTTTACTGCCCCCTGAGTCAAACCCTGGACCAGGAATCGTTGCAAGCCCAGGAAGAGCAACAGAATAGAGGGTCCAGTTGGTCGAGAAGTTGCCTGAAACAAAGCCCTGCATCCCCACCGCCAGGGTGTAGCGCTGCTCGTCGAACAGGAGAACCGAGGGGAAGATGAAGTCCGAGTAGGGAGCGATGAAGTTGAACACGGCCACGACCGTCAGGACCGGTCCCAGGAGTGGCAACACGACGAGTAAGAACGTTTGCGTAGGGGTAGCTCCATCGATGCAAGCGGCCTCCTCCAACTCGCGCGGCAGTGAATCGACATAGCCCTTGATCATCCACGAGTTGAAGGGGATTCCGGCTCCGATATAGACAAGCGAAAGCCCCAGCAGGCTGTTGAGGCCGATCCAGCCTCCCGTCGCTGCACCCATCGACTGGAGCAGGCGAAAGACCGCCACCATGCTCATGGCGGCCGGGAACATCTGCAGCAAGATCATGACCAGCAACCCGTTTTTTCGACCGTGAAAGCGAAAGCGTGAGAAGGCATAACCGGCCAGGGTGGTTACCACCAGGGCCACGGTGGTTGAGAAGAGCGAGACCAGCAGCGTGTTGCCCATCCATTCCAGGAATGGCGTCTGAGTCAACAAAGCGTGGTAGTTGGACAGTGTCCACTCGCCGGGGGGCGGTACAAGGTTGCGCGATACCAGGGTGGCTTTGCGGTTGATGGAGGCGAACAACACCAGCATCGCGGGCATCAGCACGGCACCCAGCACGAGGGTCAGGGCGATCTGCCAGCTCCAGAGGTTGAGTCGGCTCGGTCGCATCAGGCGTCCTCGAAGGCGCCGGTCAGGCGGAAGTTCACTGCCGAGAGACCGGCCACGATCAAAAAGATAATGATGGCATATGCGCACGCCATACCGTACTGGAAGAGCCCGAAGGCCAGCTTGTAGGAGTAAGTGATCAGGATGTCGGTGGCTCCAGCGGTGCTGCCCGAGACAGCCGGCCCGCCATTGGTCAACAGGTAGATGGCGGTAAACTGGTTGAAGTTGAAGGCGAAGCTGGAGATCAAAACGGGAAGAAGAGCTGAGCGGAGCATCGGCAAGGTGATCTGGAAGAACTGGCGGGGTGCAGGGGCTCCATCCACCGAAGCCGACTCATAGAGCTCGCGGGGAATCGACTGCAGGGCACCCAGACAGACCGTCATCATGAACGGAAATCCCAGCCAGACATTCACCACCAGAACCGAGATACGGGCCCAGAAAGGGTCGTCCAACCAGCGGATGTGCAGACCCAGAAGCACGTTGATGGCCCCCTCGTTGGAGTTGAGCAAACCCTGCCACATGAGAACCGAGATGAAAGCCGGGATGGCCCAGGGCACGATGAAGAGGGTGCGGTAGAGGTTGCGAAAACGGATCTCCGGCATGTTGAGGCCCATGGCCAGGAAAAGGCCCAGGCCCAGGCTGAGAATGACCGACCCGCCCGCCCAGACCAGCGTCCAACTCAGCACTCTGGCGAATTCACGAATCTCGTCTCCAGTCAGGATCGTGACGAAATTGCGCAAGCCGACGAACCGGAAGTCGGAATAGTGGTAGAGCGAGAAGTTGGTGAAGGCCAGGTAGACCGAGTAGAGATTGGGCAACAGCGAGAGCAGGCTCATCAACAGGAGAGCCGGGGCGATGTAGGCGTAAGGGAGGAGAGTGCGGCGTTCGTTCACAGCTTACTCCATCATTTGCCGAATGCGCTTCTGGATGCGCTGCCGGGTGAGCGGCAGCTGAACGGAAGGCTGAACCTCGCCCTTGGTGATCAGCTCAACGGTCTGCTTCATGTCCTCCCAGACCGCGCTGACGGCCGGATGGTTGGGCATGGGGATTCCGGCCTCCACGACGCGGGCAAAAGCCAGCAGATCGGGGCCAACCCGGGCATCGCGACCGGCTTGCTCGAGTGCCAGCCGGTTGGCCGGGGGCCTGCCAGAGGCCAGCGCGATCTGCACCTGGGCCTCAGGAGTGGCCAGGAACTTGAGAAAATCGAGGGAGGTTTGACGGGCGACCGCGCGGTTGTTGAGCATGACCCCTTCGACCGTTACCAGGCAAGGAGCCGGGGTCTCACCCAGCCCCGGTACAGGCTCGATCACATAGGGGACGCCCGCCTGGCGCAGGTCTTTCAAAAACCAGGGACCGTTCACCGTCATGGCTGCCCGGCGCTCGAGGTAGAGACTGCGAGCCAGGTCGGTCGTGGCGTCGGAGGGCACCAGCCCTTCAGCTGTCAGTCGGCGTAAGAATTCTCCCGCCTGCTGGGCTCCCGAATTGTCCAGTCCCAGGTCCTCGGGATTGAGCTGGCCGTCGCGGGTGCCGAACAGATAGGCTCCGTGGGCGGCGAAGATGGGCCACGTGAAGTAGAGGTCCTTGAGCTCCCAGTAGATCCCGTAGCGTCCAGGTTGGGCAGGCAAATCGCTGGCCAGGCGCGTCATTTCCTCGAGATTGGCCGGGCTTTGAGGTATCAGCTGGGGATTGCGGATGAGAGCCACGCACTGGGCCACCAGAGGAATAGCGTAAAGTTGGCCCTGGAAGGTCAGAGCCTCGATGGTGACCGGTAAGAACTCTTCCGAGTGGGGGAGCGCCTCGCCGGGGAGGGGCTCGAGCAGGCCTGCCGTTTTCAAGATTCCCACCCAGTCCTGGGGTCCGATCAAGAGATCAGGGCCCTGGCCGGCAGGAGCGGCGATGAGATACTTGTCTCGCAGGCGCTGGAAGGGCACCTTGACCACCCGTATTCTCTTGCCGGTCCGTGCCGAGAATTCGTTGGCCAGACGGATCAAGGTGGGCAACTCGGACTCAAAGCCAGTCCACAGGATCCCTTCATCGGGACTGCGCTGGCTCTGACTGCACCCTGGCCAGGCGACCAGCAGGCAGGCAGCCAGCAGGATGAGCCGCAGGGCGCGCATGGCTGTGGGGTTTCCCGCATGCTGAAGGGGTTCCTTCCGCGGGCCAGGCAGAGGAATTTGGCTCAAGTTCCCAGAAGGCCAAGACCCGCGTCCTGATGCGATGCGAGGGAGGTTTCGAGGTGGCGTTTTCGCCTCAGGTCCTGGGTCAGGCCGAAGTTGTATTGCTGCAGGGGATGGAGCATGCGGCGGTGCTGGCTTACACTCCGGGCGAAACCCCGGTTACTCTCGCAGCCGTGCGCGGCAAAGAGGTTGAGGAGCTTCTCTGGTGCGCCCAGGAGATGAATCTTCCCCTGGTGGACGTGCCCCTGGAAGAAGTCAATCTCAGCCAGTTTCCCATCGATGAGGAGATTCCCGAGCCCGCCTACCGGGTGGTCGCTCAGTGTCTGGCTCTGGTCCAGCGAGCTCGGCCGGGTCCAACTCCGGTGCGTTTGCTTCGCTCTGTGGGCAAACTGCCCACCGGCCTCAGGAAACGCCTGGCCTGCAAGGCCGGCGAAGTGCTCGGGCAACTCGAGGTCGCTCGCGTCGCCCTTCAGGTCGGCTCAGATTCAGATTCAGCGGAGTTACGCGAGGCCATGCTCAAGCTCGCTCTTCGGCTCGAGCTGGAGCTGGGGATCATCTTGTCGGATATTTCCCTGAGAGTTCTGCCCGAATTGACCGAGGGGCAGTTTCGGCTGGCTCTTAGAGACGTGGTGGTTTCTCAAGGCCAGTTCGACATTCAGAATCTCGACTCGCTTTTGCGCGATATTGCTCGGGCCGTTGAGCAGAACGCGTGGCGCTTGCTTGGATATCGTGAAACCGAAGCTCTGCTCGATAATCTGCGCAAGACCCACTCCGGATTGGTCAAGGAGCTTTTTCCCCAGCGTTTCTCCCTCACCTCCTTGCGAGTGATCCTGCGAAATTTGCTCAGGGAAGGAATTTCAATTCGCGACCTGGCTTCCATTCTGGAGGCTCTGGTCGAGTTCCGCGGTCACTCGCAGGACCCCGATCAGCTCACCGAGTTCGTGCGCTCCAGCTTCTCGCATTTCTTGTGCGCCAAATTCAGTGACGATGAGGGGGTGCTGCACGCTCTCATTCTCGAGCCGAGC
This sequence comes from bacterium CPR1, assembly GCA_021404945.1. Classification (GTDB taxonomy): domain Bacteria; phylum Vulcanimicrobiota; class Xenobia; order Xenobiales; family QWHO01; genus QWHO01. The sequence goes on along the minus strand of QWHO01000095.1, from coordinate 11,838 downwards.
GCCGAGCGCTCGGTCCTGGCCGGCCTGCGCGAGTCGAGCTCGGCACTCTGGCTGGACCTGGACCTTGATACCAGCCTGAAGATTCTCACTTCCGTTTCTCGAGGTTTGCAGCGTGCCGGTGAAATTGGTGTGCCTGTCGTTGTTTTGTGCTCACCGAGACCTCGGCGATTCCTTCGTCGGCTGATTGAGCCGTCTTTCCCCATGGTCGCCGTCCTGGCCTACAGCGAGGTCGCTCCTCTGGCTGAAGTCCGCACCTTCGGGCTGATCGGGACCTAGACGGCCGTGGCGGTTCAGCGGTATCAGCGAAACCAGCTTGTCTACCTGCTCATTCCCAGTGATTCGCACCGCGACCTGGGGCTTTTCCTCATCTTTCTAGGTCTGGTTGGGACAGTTCCTGGCTTTTATATTATCAATCGACTCTTTCTTCACTGGGCGAATTGGGACTGGCGCCTGGGTGGCTTCGTCGGGTTGGCTCTGGTTATCATGGGAATGGGATTTTTGTTGGGAACTCGCAAGAGTTTTCGGGTTGGCCAGGGTGAGATCCGCATGAAAGACGGCCTGTTTCGCCGAGTTCTGGTATATCGTTGGAAAGAGACACCCCGCATTCGCATGCGTTCCGTGGACGAGGAGCGTGGTCCGAAGCCGACCGAGGTCTTCGAGGTGCATTTGGTGGACGGATATTACGACTATCTGCTCGATCGTCGGCCCGGTCAACAGATGGAGAGCCGGACGCTGGCTGAGATGCTGGCCAAAGCGATCGGGTGCCCGGTGATGGAGAAGAGCCGCGAGACGGGGGAGCTCACCCTGGAGGCCGGTGAGCTCGATCTCAGCTTTGTCGAGCGGGTCAAGCGTCATCCGGTGCTGCTCGGACCGGCGCCCGAGGAACCGGTCCCGGCCGCCGTGCTGGTTCGGCATGATGGCTCAGCGCTTGTTCTGGCCTGGAGCTCGTTCAACAAGAATTTGCTTTCGGAAGTGGTCGTGTCCGCTGGCCTGTTGGTAGGACTTGAGATGCTGCCCTTTCATGGTCGAGAAGACGCGCCCACTCAGTCGGTTTTCGATATGATGCGCACCAGCGGTGACTATACCGGACTGTACGCCCAGTTCGGCATCCTGGCGGCCGTCCTGCTGTACCTGGCGGGGTTGCGCCACGAGTTTCGGCTCGAGCCGACGCGGGTGATATGGCGCCAGAGTGTCTGGGGGGTGACCACGCGCCGGGCCACCATTCCTGCTCAAGAGCTCGAGCAGATTTCGGTGCGTGAGTCTTCCCGCGGTTCATTCCTGCAACTGATCTCGGACCGCCTGATCATCACTCGACGACTGGTGGATACTCGCACTGCCAGCTGGCTGGCCAGCACGGTGCGCCACTACTACGTCGGCCAGAGTTCTTGAATCTGCCGGAGCGGGGCGGACGGAAAGGAGTGTCTGGAGCAGGCCTGTAAGCCGGGTTCTGTGTCGCCGAAGCGACGGTAGCCATCTATCTGGGCCACCTGTTTCCAGGCGGCTCAAGCGACGTTCGGGAGGACCCTGACGGGCCGTCAGTGGCCGGGGGGCCTGTCCTCGCCTGTCTTGCTCCGAGCGGGGTTTACCTAGCCAGTGCGTCACCGCACTGCTGGTGGGCTCTTACCCCACCGTTGCACCCTTACCGGTTGCCCGAAGGCGGCCGGCGGTCATCATTTCTGTGGCACTTTCCTGAGGGTTGCCCCTACTGGGAGTTACCCAGCGCCCTGCCCTGCGGAGCCCGGACTTTCCTCAGCCGCTCCCGCGGCCGCGGCCACCCGGCCTGCTCCAGACGTGGTCGAGCCTATCACAAGGACGCGGTCGGGTCAATTTGTCTGACCGCGGACGCGCAGGCTTTCCGTTCGGTCGATCGCGTTGAGCGTCCCGGTAATGATGTAACGCCCTGCTTTGACTGGATTGCCGGCGGAATCGGTCTGGTCCCACATGGCCGAGAAGACTTTCTTCTCGCCCGGCGGAACGACTATCGCGTGGGGCTTGGGCTGGGGAACATTCTTGGCGGAGAACTTCCAAACGTCCATGGGCACATCCACGAAGAGCATGTTGACTTCGCGCTGGACGATGAAATCGAACTCCAGGCTATCGGCAAACTGCAAGGTTACGGCCTTGTCGCTCATGTTCTGGACCGAGAGTTGGACTTTGATCGGTTCGCCCCGACTGAATGTGGCTCGCTCGATCTCAAGCTTGTAAAATAGCCCGTGGGCCTCGTGGCCTGCGGAGACTCCCAGATCGCTCTGGCGAGCCCACACCAGATAGCGCAAGACCAGAATGAAGATGACGAAAACAACAGCCAGGATAGCCAGGAAATAGCGCATCTGGTGCCTGGTATTGTGAGGGATGCGCCTCTTGAGGCGAACTTTCTTTTCCGCCATTTGCCACCCTCGTTGTCAGAGTGCGCCTCGATGATGCATAATGAGAGCATCCACGGGTTTGCAGTGCAAGGCTGTTCCACGGTTGTCGGGAGGGTTCCTTCCCGCGCAGACGTGAGGAGGAGAACGATGATATTGAGGTTCTTTTTGTTGACTCTGCTCTTAGGAGTCAGCGCCCTGGCCAATCCCGGCACGGGAATGGTGGTCAAGAGCGGCGGCAATGAGGTGACGCTCAATCGGGGCAGCCAGGACGGCATGACTCCAGGGGCGCGCTATCTGGTCTACCGGGGCGGACTGTCGGTGGGCGAGGTGGAGGTGACCCTGGTCGATCAATATCAGTCTACCGCGCGTCTGGTGAGCGGGTCGGCCCAGACAGGTGATGCCTTAAGGACGGCGGAAGGTGGTGGCCCCCCGCAGGAAGCCAATGCTGTGCAGGCAGCCTATTCGGCCGAGCAACTCGAGCAATACGAGCAGCGCTATCGTGACAAATTCCGCGGGCGAACGGCGCAGCGTACGTTCACGGCGGCGTCCCAGACGCCTCGGACCGATTCGGGCATGGATGCCATGATGTGGATGAACATCGCCTCCCTGGCCATCACCAGCTTCGGTCCCTATGGATTCACCGGTAGCCCTCAGATCATCGCATCCACAGTGGCTGACTCGGTGGCCAGTAACGTCTGGATGGGTGATTACTATCAGGATGCCGAGGTGGAACTCACCCTGACCAATTGGGATGACCCTCTGATGGATAGCTTCTCCGACTACACAGCCTATCGAGAGGCCCGGGGCAATCTGCAGCAGATGGCGGCCGTGAAGTCCATTCTCTACTCCCAGAAGGGGCTCGATCAAAATCAGGTGGTCGAGGTGAAAATTCGCAACACCGGACCCGTCATCGCTCAACTGGCCCCCTTCAACTTTCACATCTTCATGCTGGTGGACGGGCAGAGGATTCAATGCCAGCGCTACGATCAGATCCTGGACAAGGCGCTCAATCCTGGAGAGGAGGTGCTCGGATTCGTCTACTTCCCTCGTCTGGAGCACCCTGGCCCCGCCCGCATCGCTCTGGATGACATTCTGGGCAACAGCGAGGAGATCGGCTTCGACCGCTGAGTCGGTCGGACATGTTACCGTTTCGCCGGGCCGGTTGCGGCGGTCGAACGGATCGGCTAAACTCCCCCTGTCGCCGATCACTGGTCGGGAAAGGATTTTCGATCTTTTCTAGAAGATCCTTCAAGAAGGTCGAGTTTTGTATCGCTGCAGAGCCATTGTTGTTGGCGCAGCCTTTGGGAGGAGAATGCCGTGATGAAGTCCTGGATGCACTCCGTGGTGGCCCTGTCGGCCGCGATGACCCTGACCCTTCCAGCTTTGGGAGACCCGGCTGGCTCTGGCGCGCGAATGGCCCAGGCCAGCAAGGGAGCGCCCAGCGGTGCTCTGCAGGTCTCCGTCTGGTACAGTATGGCGCCTGCCGAGGCGTCGGTTTTTCAGCGTCTCCTCAACGAATATGATCAGAAGAACCCCTACATCGAGATCGAGGGAAAGAACTTCCCAAGCTCGGGTACTCTCTACCGCGAGTTGACTTCCGGGACCGTCCATCCGACGATGGCTCTGATGGAGACGAGCTGGCTGCCGGCGGTCCAGGCCCGGGGCCAGTTGATGCCACTGGAGCAGTGGATGCCCAAGGAGCAATTTCTCTTCAACTGGAGCGTGAAGGGGAATAACTACATCCCCCTCTGGAATGCGGTGCAGGTGGGCGGTGTCCAGATGGCCATGCCCTTCTGCTACACGACTCGGGCCCTGATCTACAATCCCGACGTTCTGCAGACGGCCGGAGTGAAGTTTGCTCCCGCCACCTGGGAGCAGGTGGCCCAGGCCGCTCAGAAAATCAGCCAGAGTGGTGCCGGAGTCGGCTTTACCCTGGCGGCCAACGCAAGTCCCGAGCATCTTTGCCGGAATCTACAGGTTCTGTGCTGGCAGTCGGGCGGCGACCTGGCCACCTCCCACGGGGTCAGCCCGAGTCTGGACGGGGCCAACAAAGCTCTGGCCTATCTGCACGATCTGACGGTTGCCAAGAAGGCGGCGATGGCGGACCCGACAGCTCCTGACGCAGTGGGGATGATGATCGGAACGGTCGAGGATTATTTGGCCCTGCGCGGTCGGGGTGTGAATGTGCGCACGGCTGCCATTCCGGGGATCGACAAGAGCAAGCGGACGACCGAGGCACAGGTCTGGGCCCTGGGGATGTTTGCCATCGATCCCGCCCAGCTCTATAAAGTGCGCGACGTGGCTTTCTATATTCTTGACTTCCAGCAGCAACTGAAGTGGGCTGAAGAAACCCCCTATCTGGCAGCGCACGTCAAGGTTTTTGACAACCCGTTCTATCGTCAGGCGCGTCTGGCTGATCACAACAACCTGCGAGTGTTCGTCAATGTGCTGGGATCGGCCCGGATGGTGGATACCTCGGGCAACGCCCGGCCTACCCTCGAGCGTCTGGGCAAGCTTTTGCCCTCGGTCATCAAAGGGGAGAAGACCGCCCAGGAGGTTCTGAAGTAGCTCCAACACATCCGGGAAGGACTCCCCAACCCGGCTCAGAACCGTTCCTGCCTTATGTTCTCCCTGTTTGAAATACTGGGGCTGGCCTTGATTCGATTCTTCGAATATGTGGGCAACCTGGTTCTGTTGCTCGTCGAGGCGCTCGGGTTTCTTCTGCGTGGTGCCCTTCGTTTGAACTTGACCGTCCAGCAGATGGCTTTTCTGGGTGTCAATTCGGTAGGAATCGTGATTATGACTACTACCTTCGCGGGCATGGTCATGTCGCTGCAACTTGCCCACATTGCTGTCCGTTACGGAGTGTCCAACGTTGTGGGAGGCGGCGTGGCCCTGGCCATGTGCCGCGAGCTCGGGCCGATGCTGACCGCGGTGGTGGTGGCCGGGCGGGCAGGCGCGGCCATCACGGCCGAGATCGGGACCATGAAGGTGACCGAGCAGATCAGCGCCCTGATCACCATGGCCGTGAATCCCGTCGGTTATCTGGTGGTTCCGCGCTTTGTTGCGCTACTGATCATGATGCCGATCCTCACGCTTTTCTCCAACCTTGCCGGGGTGGTGGGTGGGGCTGTGGTGGCAATGAATTCCGCCGGAGTACCCTACGAGGCTTTCTTTGACTCGATCACTCGCATGGTAGAAATGGATGACGTCTTTCGGGGCCTCTTCAAAGCCATGATTTTCGGGATGGAGGTCTGCCTGGTGGCTTGCTACCAGGGCTTGAATACTCCTCGCGGGGCCGCTGGAGTGGGCCAGGCAACCACCGGGTCGGTGGTGGTCGCGATGATCATTATCTTCATCACCAACTATTTCATGTCGGCCTGGCTGTTTCCGGTGCACTGATGAGAACGAGCACTCCTGTAACCGGCCCTCGCACCCCCCTCGTCGATCCGCCGATCGTGGCCAGAAACCTCACAGTTGCCTTCAGTGGGCGGGAGATCCTCTCCAACGTCTCCTTTGAGGTGCCCAGAGGCCAGACACTGGCCGTCATGGGACTGTCGGGAGTGGGCAAGAGCACCACTTTGCGCTGTCTGGTCGGGTTGCAGAAGCCGACCTCGGGCACGGTCTTGGTCAACGGGCGCGATATCTCCGAGATGCGCCCCAACGAATGGAACGAGCTTCGTTTGCGGGTTGGCATGGTTTTTCAGATGCCGGCTCTGTTCGACTCCATGACCGTGGGCGAGAACGTGGCTTTTGGTTTGCGCGAGCATACCCGGCTGAGCGAGGAGGAAATCGCTCGCATCGTCAGCGAGAAGCTGGCAATCGTAGATCTGGAGGGAGTGGAGCATCTTTTTCCCAATCAACTTTCCGGTGGCATGCAAAAGCGTGCGAGCCTGGCCAGGACGATTGCAACCGATCCCGATATCATTCTGTACGATGAGCCCACGACAGGTTTGGACCCGATCATCACCACCGTGATCAGCGACCTGATCCTGGACGTCCAAAAGCGCATGCACGCTACCTGCGTGGTGGTGACCCATGACCTGCGAGGCGCCCTGATGGTGGGTCATCGGATCTGCATGCTGCACGAAGGCAAGATCGTGTGGATCGGGACGGCTCAGGAGTTTACCACCACGACCAATGAGTTCATTGCACAGTTTCGGGATGGGAAAGTGGAAGGGCCGATCCATGTTGCGTGACGACGCACGGGGCAACCGCGTGAGCTTAATGGCGCGGTCCGGGCCCCATCGCTTTGGGTGCGCTGAGATACCCCACGCTACGCGGTCGGTTCCACGCGAAGAAGTCAGGAGGACTTGATGGATATCAACCCGGCAGCGAGGGTAGGAATGATTGCGGTCCTTGCGGCCCTGATCCTTGGCCTCATCTATGCGCAGATCGGTAAAACCGGGGGAGATGCTGGCAAGCAGTACGTGGTGCGCTTCGAAGAGGTTGCCGGGCTGCAGAACCGCGCTCCCGTGCAACTTGCCGGGGTGAAGGTCGGTTATGTGGCCAATCTCGAGCTGACCGACCAGAACGACGTGCTCGTGCACATTCTGGTGACGCGCCCCGACGTGGTGCTTTTTCCTTCCAAGGAAACGGGATATGTCTATACCGTGACAGGCAATTTGATGGGTGACAAATGGCTTGAGATCCAGCCCGGTCCGGTTCCCGTCAACGCCAAACCGTTGACCGAGAATCAAGAGGTGCAGGGAGTGACTCCGGTGACTCTGGACGATCTGGCCCGCGAAGGGAGCGAGGTGATGGGAGAGTTCCGCAAGTCGGTTGAAGCTCTCAACTCGCTGGTGGCCGATCCGCGCTTTCAAAACGATATCAAGATCACCATGTCCAATTTCAAGGATATCTCGGGCAATCTTAAGGGTGCAAGCAAGGATGCGCGGGTGCTGGTGGCCTCCCTGAACGGGCGGGTGGAGCGGCTGGGCAACGCGGTTGAGACGGTTGTGTCTCACGTCGATGAGACGGTGCTGGGCTTCAAGGGTGACGCGCAGGTCGTGGGGTCCAATCTGCGCGGCTTCTCCTCGGATCTGCGGTCGGTTGTCTCCAGCAATCGGGGGAACATCGACACCATCGTGCTTAACCTGCGCGAGACTTCGATCACTTTGAAGAAGACGATGAGCTCGCTGGAGGGCCTGGCCAGCAACGAGGACCTGAAAGCAGACGTGCTGGCCACCGTGTCCAATCTGCGCAATATGAGTGAGCAGGTGGCCGGCATCGCAGGCGATATCCGCTCGATCACCGCCGACCCGAAGGTGCAGGAAGACCTGCGCGACACCATCAAGAATGCGAAAGAGGCCAGTGCCGGAGCCAAAGAGCTGGTGGGTCGGTTCAAAGGCTTGACCGAGGGCACCACCGGCCGGCTCGGCCAGATCGATGTCGAGCAAGAGTTCTGGACCAACGACGGGCAGTCGTTCACCAACCTGAACGGCATGCTCTTCCCGGAAGGACCCTGGTCGGTCAAAGTGGGCGTGGATGCCCTTGGACGCACGAACTTGATCAACGTGCAGGGCTCCAAGAATTTCAGTGACGCGCGGTATCGACTGCGCGGGGGCGTCATTCGCTCTCAGTTTGGCGTGGGGGCTGATGCCCGACTGTTCGACAAGCGCTTGGAGCTCAGCATGGATGCCTACAACACGCGGGACCCCCAGCTTGATCTCACAGGCAAGGTGCTCTTCCCAGGTGACTTTTACATCATGGGGGGGGTGCGCGACGTGACCGAACGAACCAGGATCCCGATGGTGGGAGCAGGAAAACGCTTTTAGATCGTGTATATGATAGGTCCTGAGGTCAGTGAGCCGTTTGACAGAATTTTCCGGTCCTGGTAGAATCGGGAAGTTTTTCCAAACAATCGTGCGGGGGAACATTCTGTCGAGCCCGTGAATCGGGGTGAGACGTGCAGGAAGGAGGGAAGAAGCAGATGGAGACCCGGGTCAACCAAGACGAGTCCATTGATTCTGCCCTGAAGAGATTCCGCCGTCAGTGCCAGCGCGATGGAGTTCTCGCCGAGATCAAGAAGCGGGAATACTACGAGAAGCCCAGCGTCAAGCGCAAGAAGAAGGCTCTCGCCGCGCGCCGCCGTCGTTCCTGATCGAACTAAGGCGACACGGAGGGTGAAAGAAGGCCGCGTCTGGGCAAGTCAGGCGCGGTTCTTGTTTTCGTCAGACCAGAGGGCGAGCACATCGCCGTCCGTGGAAGGACTTTTTAACAAAGTTGGGCTTCCCAGGACATTCTGGTAAAACAGGTCCCTCACCGCGTGATGCGGTCAAGCCGATGGCCTCTCGTCCCGATAGATCCTTGGCACGACAGTCGGGATGCGGGTGACCACTTCGTAGTTGATGGTACCGCTCCAGCCTGCCACTTCCTCGGCTGACACGCGTTGCTGACCCTGACGGCCGATCAGGACCACCTCGTCGCCTGGGGCTGCGTCTGGAACGTCGGTCACGTCGACCATGGTCATATTCATGCACACCCGGCCGACGACTCGCGCTCTCTGGCCCCTGATCAGGACCTCCCCGCAGTTGGAGAGGCTCCGGTCATAGCCTTCGGCGTAGCCCAGGGGTAGAATGGCCAGCCTGGTAGGCCGTTGAGTGCGGAAGGTGCAGCCGTAGCCCACCGAGGCTCCCTGGGGAACGTCCTTGACCTGGGCGGCCACCGTTTTAAAGCTCAGGGCCGGGCGAAGAAAGTCCTCGCGAACTTCGTCCCCGGCCGAGAACTGTCGGTTGAGGGCGTGCAGGAGGTCTTGCCCACCCGATAGGAGCAGCAGTCGGGTCTCCTCAGCGGGCCAGAGGCCGTAGAGCGTGATTCCGGCTCGAACCAGGTCGAAGCGGGTTGCCTCCAGCAGAAGTCCGGCGGCACTGGCTGCTATGTGCCGCACTCGGGGACGAAATCCCTGGGCGGCCAGCTCCGCCAGGCAGCCCTGAAAACTTTGATACTGCCGCAGAGTGTAGCTCTGGTCCAGCCCTTCGGCGTCGGCCAGGTGGCTGTAGACGCCTTCGAGCTCGAGGTTGGGCATGGCCATGACCGCCCGGGCGAACTCCAGGGCCTGCTCGGCGGGTACACTCAGGCGCGAGAGCCCGGTATCCACCTTCAAGTGGATGCGAGCCGACTTGCCCATGGCGGCGGCTCTGGCCGACAGATGCCGGGCCAGGCCCAGCTCGTGCACGGGCAGCGACAGGTCGGCCTGCAAGGCCCGCTCCATTTCCGTCTCGATCACTGGCCCGAGCACCACGATGGGCTTCATGAGACCTGCCTGGCGTAGTTTGAGGCCCTCCTGGGCGGTCACCACTCCCAGTCCCCAGGCTCCCTCCTCCACGGCGACTCTCGCCACAGGCAGAAGACCGTGTCCGTATGCTTCGCTCTTGACCACAGCCAGGATGCCGGTAGGGTGGATCCGCTCTTGCAGCCGTCGGAAGTTATGCCGGATGGCCCCCAGGTCGACCTCCACCCAGTATTTGTGCTCGCTCACCCCTCCTGGCGGGGCCGCAGCAGCGGGAACAGGATGACGTCGCGGATGGAGGGCTTGCCGGTCAAAAGCATGATCATCCGGTCGATGCCGATGCCCAGGCCTCCGGTGGGGGGCATGCCGTACTCCAGGGCGGTCAGGAAGTCCTCATCCAGTGGGTGGGCCTCCTCGTCCACGTCCTTGAGGGCTTGCTGCTCTTCGAAACGCACCCGCTGGTCATCGGGGTCGTTCAACTCGGAGAAGGCGTTGGCGATCTCCGAGCCGCAGCAGAAAAGCTCGAAGCGGTAGGTCAGGCCAGAGTCCTCGGTCTGGCGCTTGGCCAGCGGCGAGAGCTCGACCGGGTAATCGAGCACGAAGGTTGGCTGGATCAGATGCTCTTGCACGGTGGCCTCGAAAATCTTGTCCATAGCGTGTCCGGGCGAAGTCTTGACGGGCAGATGCACTTCGAACTTCTCGGCCAGCTCACGGCGTCTCTTCTCGTCGCGTAGCTCGTGGACGCCGGCTCCAGCGTGCTCCCTGAGCAGCTCATCCATGGTCGCCCGCCGGAAGGGCGGCAAGAGCGAGATGGAGCGATCGGCGAACTCGACCTGATGGGTGCCAAGGACCTCCCGGCAGGCGCAGTCGATGATGCCTTCGGTGATCTCCATCATCCCATGGTAGTCGGTGTAGGCCTGGTAGAGCTCGAGCATGGTGAACTCGGGATTGTGGCGAGTGGAGATGCCTTCGTTGCGGAAAATGCGCCCGATCTCGTAGACTTTCTCCAGGCCTCCCACGATGCAGCGCTTGAGGTAGAGCTCGGTGGCGATGCGGAGGTAGAGCTGCAGGTCGAGCGCGTTGTGGTGGGTGATGAACGGGCGCGCCGCGGCTCCACCCGCCAGGCTGGTCATGGTGGGGGTCTCGACTTCGTAGAAGCCAAGGCCGTCCAGGTAACGGCGAATGGCCGAAAGGATCCGGCTGCGCTGGATGAAGGTCTGGCGAACTTCGGCGTTGTGGAGCAGGTCAGCATAGCGCTGGCGATACTTGAGCTCGACGTTGCGCAAGCCTTTCCACTTGTCGGGTGGCGGCCGCAAGGCTTTGGATAGCACGCGCCAACTGGTGACCTGGAGCGACAGCTCGCCGCGACGGGTGCGAAAGATGCTGCCCTCGACCCCCAGCACGTCCCCCAGGTCGACCTTTCTGAGCAACTCGTAGCTGTCGGCCAGGAGATCGATCTTGAAATAGAGCTGGAGCTTTCCAGTGACGTCTACGAGATCCCAGAACATGACCTTGCCCTGGCCCCGTTGGGACGCGATTCGGCCGGCCAGTCGGGCCACTCCTCCGTGCTGGTCAGGCTCCAGATCGGCATAACGTTGCTGGATCTCAGCCACGGTTGCGGAACGATCAAATCGCTCGCCGTAGGGGTCCATTCCGGCGTCCCGGAGGGCTTCCAGGTTGGCCCGGCGGACCCGTCGGTGCTCGCTGTCGTCTTCCTCGGTTTGCGGGGTTGTTTCTTCTTCGGACATCCGCCTGCATTTCCAAGCCGTGGCGGGGTTTCCTGTCAGGGCGACCGCAGCTTGCTTAAGCCGTCGAAGGGGGGACCTCTCTCAGATCGACTACCCTCGGCTTGAGCCCCAGCCTGGTGGTCAGCTCGGCATAGTCGCCTCCCAGGGCCACCAGGGCCGCCTCCAACACGTTGGTGCCGAATGAGCGGCCGCTCAGCTCGGGGGTCGTGGTCACCAGCCAGTGCACACCTCGATTGTGCAGCTCCTGCACGTCCCGGGCCGTGACCGTGTTGGTCAGGACCGTCTTTCCTTCGAGTCGATCGGGCATGCGCCGGCGGATGAAGTGGAAGTCGCCCGCCAGGACTTCGGCCTCCTGATAGTAGGGACCAGTCAGACTATCCGGCCTGATCTCCGACTGCTTTTTTCCAATTGGATAGACCAGGCTGATGGGGAGCTTGCAGATTTCCGGCAAGAGTTTGCGGGCGTAGCTCTCCAGCTCTTCCAGGCTGGTGAT
>QWHO01000610.1 GCA_021404945.1 bacterium CPR1 | reverse complement strand
AGCCGATGGACCGGATGCTGCTGCTCTCGTGCGCGCGTGATTACGTGCTGGGCCTTCTGCAACAGGCTCCCTGACCTGGTCCTCTGTCCTCCCAGAACCCCGAGCCGTCGTTCGCGACGGTTTACTTTTTTTTTCAGGCTCGGTGGGGATCATGCCTGCATGCTGATCCACACCCACGAGACCGTCCGTCCCTCGCTGGCCTGGGCCGTCCACCTGTTCACCGCCAGCGGGGCCCTGCTTGGCTTTCTGGGGCTCTGGAGCGCCCTGGAGGGCGACTTCCCAACCGCCTTCCTGTGGCTGCTGGGGGCCACCGTGGTGGACGCCGTGGATGGCTTTCTGGCCCGAGCCATCCGGGTCGAGGAGGTTCTACCCCAGATCGACGGACGCCGCCTGGACGACCTGGTGGACTTCGTGACCTACGTGGTGGTGCCGGCCTTCATCATGGTCAAGGCGGGCCTGTTAGCCCGGCCCGCGCTGGCCGGCTTTCCGCTGATGGCCAGCGCGCTGGGCTTCTCCAACCAGGCGGCCAAGACCGAGGACCATTACTTCCTGGGCTTTCCCAGCTACTGGAACATCGTGGCTCTCTACCTGTGGAGCTACCAGGCTCCCTCCTGGGTGGCCGGCGTCGTGGTGGTGGTCCTCTCGGCCCTGGTGCTGGTGCCCATCCGCTACATCTATCCCACCCGCACTGCCTGGGGCAAACCGCTGACCTTGATCCTGTCGGCCCTCTGGGCCCTGCAGCTGATCTGGCTGCTGCTGCACCCTTTCGAGGGGGGTTGGCTGTTGCACCTGAGCCTGGTCTACCCGATTTATTACCTGCTGGCTTCGCTCTACCTCCACTTCCGCAAGGAGCCGAAATGAGCAGGATGTTGCTCGGCTGCATGCTGCTGGCGGCGGCTGCCGCTCAGGGGATGCTCGACCTGATGCCGGGCCGATGGACCGGCCCGATGCAGGGGCTCGAGCTCAGCCTGGAGATCGGTCCCCCCGAGGAGAGGTCGATGGTCTGGTCCATCCGCCGCCCCGGCCGCACTCCGGTCAAGGTGCGCGGGCACTATAAGGTAACCTCCGCCAAGCGGCCCACCTTGGCAGAGTTCCGCATCGTCGAGGTGGATGGCTCGACCGAGGCCACGCTGCAAGGCGTGCGCCTGGCGGCCGGCAGCTCGGTCCGCATCGGCCTGGACTATCCCGAGGCGGACACGGTGCGGTTGGACGTGTTTCACGAGGATATGTCCCACGCGTTTCAGGCCAACCTGAAGAAGCAGCCCTGAAACGGAAAGAACGCCGGGGGATGATTCATTCCCGGCGCTCCTTTGTCTGAGATGAGCGACTTTTCTGGCATCGCCCGTGCCGCAACACTTTGGAAGCGGCTCGAAACAAGTATCTCACCGCATGTTACGTGGCACGGTCAATGCAACGATGTTTAGATGGCGACCTTGTTGCGCTCGATCTTCATCTTGCCGTCTTCCCAGGTGACGATCCCGATGTAAGGGCGGCCATCCTTGTCGAAACGGTCGGCCGGCTTCATCACGTAGTTGGGCTCGTTGTAGCGGATGCGGCCCTCGGCGATATAGCGCTTGAGGTTGCTCTCGGTCCGCTGGCGCAGCGAGACATCCTTGCCCAGCGACTCGCGGCTGTCGACCGGAATCTTGAGCTCGGCGCCCTGGAACATGCCGAAGTCGTTGCCGCTGAGGGTGAGGCGCAGGTTGCGTACCGGGCCCTCGTCCTCGAGCAAGCTCTTGGTGGGCGGGTTGGGATCGGTGGGGGGCTCAGTAGGCGGGTCGCTCGGCGGCTCCTCGGGCGGAGGGGGCGGCGGCTCGGCCACCAGGATCTCGCGCTTGACCATGACCTCCTGAATCAGGTCGGCGTACTCGCCGTTGTTCAGGTTGCGATCAGAGGAGACGAAGGCGTTGGCCATGTCACGGAAGGTGAACTCGCCCCGCGGAGCCTCGGCCATGAGGTTGGCCAGCACCTTCAACCCGTCGTCGGCGGTCTTGGCCAGCGCCTCGGCCGTGGTCAGACCAGCAGCTTTGTTGCGCTCGTTGATGCCATTGAGAATGTCATAGAACGCACCCGACCAGAGGCGCGAGAAGTTGTGCACCTCGCTGCCCAGCTCGTCGGGGTTGGGAGGATTGAAAGGCAGCTCGGCCGGGTCCTTCCAGGTGAAGCTGTTGACTGCGTTGCGAGTCCAGTTCCCGCCGGTACGATTCTTCTTGGTCTCGTCGTTGATGGCGATGCCCAGCTCTTCGCCCAGGGCCGACATGATGTTCTTCTTGGACAGGTCGCCCCCGGTTTCGATCAGAACGCGGGACCGGGTGCGCTCGTCCTTCAGGGCAAAAAGCATGGCCAGCTTGTCGCCGAACGACTCGTGGAAGGCACCCACGTCCGGGGCCCAGGCATCGAAGTAGTCAGGGCGCAGGCCGTCGAGGATGGCGTGGCCGACCTCGTGGGCCACCACCTCACCCGAATCGCCCGAGTAGACATCGCGGCCGAGAACCGCATCGTGGTGGTGGAAGAAGTTCACCGAGCGCTCGTCGCGCGCGTAGTAGGCGTTGATCATGTCTCCGCCGTCGGCGTTGACTTCCAGTTTGTGGTCGCCAAATGCCCAGGCGATGGGCTGGCCGGTGGCCTGCTCAAAGATCTCGACGGTCCTGGCCACGGTCGAAAAAGTGACGGCGGCGTGATGGCGGTGGTCGCAGGTGGGGAAATGGAAGCCGCCCTCCTCGTTGGCGGTCAGTCCGCCGTTGAGCTTGGCCCGGTCGACCTCGGGTCCGCTCTCCCCGACCAGCACGTTCTTGACGGTGGTGGAGGTGGGTGTGAAGACGGCCGGATCCTGGGGATTAAAGCTGAAAACCGTGTCTTTGGGCTGGGGGGGCGCCGGCGGCTCGGGCTCGGGCGGGGTAGGCGGGCAGGGCGGGTTTTCATCCTGGGCGCGCACCTGCAGAGCGTAATTGAAGCTCGAGCGGGCCAGTGTCTG
>QWHO01000609.1 GCA_021404945.1 bacterium CPR1 | reverse complement strand
CAGCCGCCTGCGAGCTCCTCCAGTTTGCGCTGGAGCGTGTCCAGGCACCGCTCCGTGGCAACCTCCTCGGTGCTCAGGCGGACGATCGGGACGCCGATGTGCCGGGCGCGCTCACTGTCCCCGCGCGGGTCGTGGCCGGTGCCGTCGACCTCCAGCACGAACCAGAGGATGCGACCGCGCACGGCTGCTTTGACCAGGAAGTCCACCGTCGGGGTGCGCTGCTTGAGCCCCGTCCCGGTGCGGTCGCGGACCAGAACCTGCACGCTCACCTGCGGGATCAAGAGCAGCTGCCAATCGCCCAGCGCAAGCTCCAGGGCGGGAACGCGAAGGTCGCCCACCATCAGCCCGGTAGCCGGGTCCACGACCGGCCGCAGGCGAAAGCCAGCGCGGAGAGGGCTGGCCCGCACGCTGCGCGCTCCCCCAGAAAGCGAACGCAGGTCAAAGAGCGCCTCCTCGGCTGAGCCGCAAGCGATTCGGACCAGGAACCGGCTGATCTGAGCCCGATCAGCACGCCTTGCGAGCGATTGCTCGAGACGGGCGACGGCTTCTGGCCAGCGATCCCGGGCTGCGGCCAGGCGCACAGACATCGGGCGGTCGCTGGGCGGGTGGTAGCGCATGGGGCTCGAGGCCAGATTGGCCGTGTCTGCGCGACCTCGAGAGCACTCGGTCGGTCGAGCCCACTCGACTCGGAGCACCCGCGCCAGGCGAGACTGCTCCTCGGCGCCCGGCAGGCGCCGCAGGTTCTCCCAGTCAGCCACGCGGCGCCCGTCGGCTCCTATGGCCCGGCCCAGCTCGTTCTGGGTCAGGCCGCGGGCTTTGCGTTGCTTGCGAAGAAAGCTCCCGGTCATGGTGGGCAACATCATGCCCACAGCTTAGCGGCGTGAACGCGAGCAACGACAGGTCCGTCTGTTGCCGGCTCGTTGCCGGAGTGTTAGAGCGGAGTGAACAAAGAATGAACGCTCAGTAGCGGATCGTGGTCTCGTTGCTAAAGCCGGGCGGATCCACCTGTATCTGGCCCTGGCCCAGCGTGATGGTGGTCTCCTGAGCAAACACCCCGGAGGGCCTCACGCGGATCACGTTGCCGTCGCGCACGATACTCGTCTCGTTGGCCCAGCCTTCCGGGTCGACGCGCGATTGGCCGGGGCCATGCGTGACCACGGTGGTGTTGCCGAACCCGGGCGGGTCGACCTCGGTGCGTCCCTCCGAGAGCCGGATCGTGACGGTGTTGCCGATTCCGCTGGGATCGACCTGCACCTGGTCGGCACTGCGGGTGAGCACGATCTCGTTGGCCCAGCCGGTCCGGTCGATCACCGTGCGACCCTGGGCGTCGCGGGTCACCGAGGTGCCGTTGCTCCAGCCGGCCGGATCGATCGAGATGCGGCAACCATCCTGGTCCAGCGAGGTGGAGTTGCTCCAGCCGGGCGGATCCACCGTCCAGCTGCTGCCGCTGCGGCTGACGTCGGTGGAGTTGCTCCAGCCGGGCGGATCGATGTTGATCCTGCTGGCCTCGGCAGGCACATAGGGGCCGTTCTCGATCCGGTCGCTGACCAGCACCAGGTTCTCGTTCAGGTCGTAGAACAGCCCATCGCCCAGGTAGACGCCGACGGGGTGGTAGTCGTTGTCCACCGTGCGGGTGACGTCCGAGCCATCCGGGGCCTTTTCGGTCACGGTATGGGTGCCCCGCATCACGTCCACCCGGTGCACCCCCTCGGGGATGATCTCCACGGTGAAATCGCCGGTGGCCTGGTAGTGCTGGCTGACGCAGGTGACCGCCGGGGGAGGGGCGGCTCCCAGCGGGGGAGCGCACCCCAGCATGCCCAGGCCCACCAGTCCCAGGGCCAGTCCGGCGGCCACGCGCAGCCCGGTCTTTTTCGAGCCCTCGCTCGAGGGAGCGGCGACCGGAGCGGGACCAACGTAGGCGTCGGCTGGACCGGCGGCCACCGCGGGGCTGCCGGGCGGCGCTTTGTAGGTCAGTTGAGAGGTTGCGGAAAGCGGTGGAATCTGCATAGCGCCCCCATCCTCCACAGAAGGCATGAAAAATTCCTGATAAGGCGACAGGGCAAGCATGCAGATCCTGCTCACGCTGCTGGTCTTGCTGGCCACCCAGGTGCCCCGCGAGGAGCGCATCAAGAAAGCACTCGTCGAGGGAGCCCGCACCCGCCTGGGCGATGCCTATGACTCGGACTACTACGCCGACGGCTATCCTCCGAAAGGCAAGAGCGCCTGTGTGGACGTGCTCTACTTCGCCTGCCAGCGGGTCGGCCTGGACCTGCAAAACGAGGTCGACAGAGACATCCAGCGCCGCCCGGACCTTTATCCCAGCATCCGCGACCGGGCCATCAACCACCGCTGGGCCCCCAACCTGGTCGTTTACTTCAGGCGCCACTGGCGGGTGCTGCCCAACGACGGCCAGTGGGAGAAGGGCGACGTGGTCTTCTGGAGCCTGACCGACGACGGGGTGGCCGACCACTGCGGGCTGGTCACCAACCCGCCCTTCGTGATCCACCAGTTTCCCCCGCTGTGCGCCGAGCATCCCGTGCTGCTGGGCTGGAAAGTGATGGGCCATTTCCGCCATCCCGAGGCAGGGTCGAGCCGCGCCAAACCGAAGGGCAGGTGAGCTTACCAGGAGGATTCGCCCCGTGTCCAACGCGCCATTCGGCCGTCTGCTGACCGCCATGGTCACCCCCTTCACCCCCAGCCTCGAGGTGGATTACGATCGCGCCGTCGAGCTGGCCCGTAAGCTCATCGCCGAGGGCAATGACGGGCTGATCGTGGCCGGCACCACGGGCGAGTCGCCCACCCTGAGCAAGGCCGAGAAGCTCGAGCTGTTCAAGCGGGTCAAGCAGGCTGTGGGCAAGGACGTGCCCATCGTGGCCGGCACGGGCTCTTACGCCACCCAGGCCAGCATCGAGCTGAGCCAGGCCGCCGCCGAGACGGGCGTGGACGGCCTCTTGCTGGTCGCGCCCTACTACAACAAGCCCC
>QWHO01000094.1 GCA_021404945.1 bacterium CPR1 | reverse complement strand
CGGCGCGCTGGTCAAGCCGGGCCAGCTGGCTCCGGCCATCGCCCTGAACGGACTGAGCATCAACCTGGCCCGCACCATCGGGCCGGCCCTGGGCGGGCTGCTGGTGGCCAGCCAGGGCCCGGCGGCGGCTTTCGCCTTCAACGCTCTCACCTTTGGCGGCATCCTGGTGGTACTGGCGCGCTGGCATCGTCCGGTCAAGCCGCAGGCTCTGCCGGCCGAGCGCTGGTTTGCGGCCGTGCGGGTGGGCCTGCGCTATGTGCGCTATTCGCCGGCTTTCCGGGGTCTGCTGCGCCGCGCGCTGGCCTACTTCCCCTGGGCCGCGGCCTTATGGGCGCTCTTGCCACTCATCGCCCGGCGCGAGATGGGGCTCAGCGCCGGTGGCTACGGGCTGGTGATGGGCTCGATGGGCCTGGGGGCCGTGCTGGCTGCTTTCATGATGCCCAGGCTGCGGCGCAAGTTCTCGCTCAACAAGCTGCTGGGGCTGGCCACGCTGGTCTTTGCGGCGGTCATGGCCGCGCTCTCCAGCCTGCGCCATCCGGCTCTGGTTTGTCTGGTGATGGCCGTGGCCGGAGGGGCCTGGCTGACCACCATGTCCGGCTTTGGCGTGGCCGCCCAGACCCTGTTGCCTGGTTGGGTTCGGGCCCGGGCTCTGGCCGTCTACCTGGTGGTCTTCTTCGGCTGCCTGGCTGCCGGGAGCGCGCTCTGGGGCGTGGTGGCCACTCGACTGGGCATTCAGGTTTCCCTGGGTGCTGCCAGCGCCGGTCTCCTCATCAGCCTGATCCTGGTCCGGCGCGATCGGCTGGAGGGCGACCCCAAGATCAACCTGACGCCCAGTCGTCACTATCCCGTGCCGGAGGCTGCTCAGGGGCACGACTTCGAGCTGGACTACGATCAGGGACCGGTGCTGGTCAGGGTGGAGTATCGCGTCCGCCAGGACGCCCTGGAGGAGTTCCAGGCTCAGATGGCGGCGCTGCGCCTGCAAAGGCTGCGCGGTGGAGCGCTGGAGTGGGCCCTGTTCGTCGAGCCGACCCGGCCCGAGGTGCACTGGGAGCTCTTCCTCTCTGGAACCTGGCTCGAGCATCTTCGCCAGCACGAGCGACTGACCGTTTCGGACAGGGAGCTGATCAACCACATCAGGACGCTGCTCGAGGAGCCGCCCGACGTGCGCCACCTGGTGGCTCAACCCGCCCCGGCTAGAAGTCCTAAGCCGTAACCTTGCCAAAACTCCCCTTGCGGATGGGCCAGCGTCCGGCCAGGCGCGAGACCCAGGGCGTCAGGGGAGCGGCCAGGCAGACTCCGGTCAGCCCGGCCAGCAGGGCCGCCAGGGCCATGGTGAAGTCGGCCCGGGGCACCGCCACCAGCCGGGGGAATCCGTAAAAGACGCCGTACAGCAGGGCCTGAGTGCTCATGAAGGCGACCGTGCCGGCGGCCACTCCCAGCCCTCCCGAGGCCGGGCGTCCCGGCTCGCGCAGGGCCCCCCGCAGGCCGGCCGCAATCAGCACCAGGGCAAAACCCAAAAGAGCGCAGAACAGGCCCAGCAGTCGGGCCTCCGACCAGCTGGTCAGCCGGCTGGGGGAGTAGGGGCCGATCAGTACCAGGTAACCCAGGTTCCAGCTCAGCGCCACCAGCGCTCCCCATTGCAGGGCCAGCACCATCACCTTCAGGCCCTGGCGGCGGTCGATGCGAACCACCAGGGCGGCCAGCGCGACCAGCACCACGATCAGCGCCACCAGGCGCAGACCCCGACCGCGTAGCTCGTATCCCTCCAGCTTTGACAACAGCTCGGAGACCGGGTCGCCAGTGCCGCGAGCCAGTCCATAGCGGGACAGGCAGGCGTCGGCCAGCTCCAGCTGGCGCTGGCGGGCGAGCTCGCGCAGCGCGGGAGGCCCCACCAGGGGCTGGCCCAGGCTGTGGGCCGGAGGCGGGAGGCCCAGCAGGGCGCTGACGGTGGGGGCCACATCCACCATCTTGCCGGTCAGCCGGGCGCCTTCAGGGGTCGGCCCGCCCACCAGCAGGACGGGCACGTTGACCACGTCGCTCTCGTTGCCGCCCCGGCCGCCCCGGGCCGTGCGCCCGTGAGGCGACACCACCAGCAGGGCCGTGCGCGAGAAGTCCAGGCCGCGGCTCAGCTCCACCAGCTGGCCGTCGAGGGAGGCCGGGTTCTGGGAGGCATACTCCACCACCACCAGCTCAAAGCCCTCCCCGATCCAGTGCAGGGCTCGCCGGGTGCGATCGGCGTCGCCGATGTCGTCGGCGAAGGCGGCCGAGCGGGCCAGCTGGCCGGGGAAGAGCCGATCCCAGGCAAACGAGCCCACCACCGCCGTGGGCAGCCGGCTGAACAGGCTTTCGCCGCCCGCTTCCCCAGCGTGCAGGTCGGTCAGCACGCCGGTCATCCAGGGAGGGGCGCCGGTGGCGATGGCGGCCAGATTGGGCCAGGCGAAGGTCGGCTGGACCGCCCGCAGCTGGCCCGAGGCTCCCAGTTTGGCCAGCTCTTGCCAGCCAGGCATGCTCTTGAGATCAGACACTCGCAATCCCGGGGAGACCACCAGCACGACCTGCGCGACCATCGGCTCGGTGCGGGTGGTGGTGAGCTTCATGGCCGGGGCCCGAGAGGGGAAGTGGGTCAGGCCGTGGGCCAGCTGCCGGCTCCACACCAGAGCAAGCCACCCCACCGCCAGCAGGATGGCCACCGGCAACCAGGGGTAGCGGAAGGTGCGGCTCAAGTCTGGCCGGCCGCGACCTGCTTCTTGGCCATCTGGTCGAGCCGCTGGTCCGAGCTTCGGATGCGCTGGGTGAGCACTTTGAAGATCTCGAAGGCGATCTCCGGCATCTGCAGTACCAGCTCTTTCAGGCGGTCGCCCTTGAGGGCGAGCACGCGGGCGTCTTTGACGACCTTGATGGTGGCGCTGCGCGGCTCGTCGTCCAGAATGGCCATCTCACCGAAGTAACTCACCCCCTTGAGGGTGGTCAGCACCAGCTCGCTGGCGGTGCCGTGGCTTTTAACCACGGCCACCTCGCCCTCAACGAGCAGGTAAAGCTCCCCCCCCACGTCGCCCTCGCGGAAGATCAGCTCGCCGGCCAGGTACTGCTCCTCGGTCACCAGCTGGTTGATCGCTTCCAGCTGCTCCAGCGTCATGTGGGCGAACAGGGGAACTTTGCGAAGTACGAGCAGGCGTTCCATCTTCTCTTCTCGCGCGGAAGGTTCTCCCGCCCGGCTCTGGGTGCCTGCCGCCAGACGCAGCCACTGGTTTTCTGAGCTCCTGGCCTCGGCCACGACCTCCTCGGCATCCTTATAGGTGGGCAGGTTGAGCTGGGGCAGCTTCTCCTCCAGCGCCCCATCTTCCAGCAGCAGAACCAGCAGGTGGGAGGCCTTGCGGTCTCCCAGGTTGGAGAGCACCTCCAGCGCATCTGAGCGGGTTCGCGAGGATGCAAAGCGGAGCACCTTCTCCACGCTGCGGATCACCTTGGAGCTCTCCAGGTTCTCCAGCATACGGAAGGCCAGCCGACGGTTCTTGCTGGCGGCATCTTCGTAGGCGGCGCGCAGGAAGCGGAGGGTCAGCTCTTCATTCTCGGGCAGCACGTGCAGGGCCAGCACGTTGCGCCAGGAGGCCTCCACCCGGGAGCGAAACTCGCGTGCCAGCACCTCGCGCGAGCGCGAGGAGCCATTGTTGGCCAGGGCCTGGGCAGCTGCCTCCACGGTGGCCAGGTGGTGGGCGTGCAGGTAGGGCTCAACCACGTTCACCACCTCGGCCCGCGCGTTTCCCAGGGTCTCGGCGGCCAGGCGGCGCACGTCCAGGGCCGGGTCGCCCAGGGCGCTGGCCACCAGCACCAGGCTCTGCACCGAGTCCTGCCCCTGCCCCCCCAGGCAGCGCACCGCCGCCAGGCGCACCGGCAGGTCGGAAGAATGCTGCAGGGTGGCCACTCGCTCCAGATCCAGATCGACCTGGCTCTCCAGCCGGGCTACCGCCTCCAGGGCCGCGGCCAGGATGGCCGGATCCTCTTCGTTCAGACGCCCCAGGGCCAGCTCGGCCAGATCCCCGGGCAGAAACTCCAGGGCCGCAGCCGCCTGGGGAACATTCTGGCTCTGCACCAGCTCCACCAACCGGCTGCGCCCCTCTGAGCCGAGCAGGTGAGCCGAGCGGGCGGCCAGCTCGGGATGCTCGCTGGTCATCAGCTGGCGCAGCACCGAGCGCACCTCCTCTCGGCGCACCATCGGGGGGCTGAACGTGCGCAGGGCCGCGAGGGCCACGCTGGCATCGTCATCTTGCAGGGCCTTGAGTAGCTCGGGAATGGCCGCCACTCCTAGCGACTGGCCCAGCGCTTCGGCGCAGGCCGCCCGCAGGCGCGGATCGGGGTGCTGCAGACCCTGGCGCAGCGGCTCGAGCACCGCTCGCTGGGCCAGCACCGGAGCCATCTGCAGCAGGGCCCGCGAGGGGTGCTGGTAGTCTTCTTGCAAGAGGGCGTTCCACAGCTCGATGAGCCGCTCGGCCCCGATGTCGGTGCCCACGTCGGCCAGATCGAGCCGGCCTTCGCGCAGCTCGGTGACCAGAGTTTGCAGGTACTCGCTGCGCACTTTGATGTTGGCCACCAGGTAGAGCAGCGCCAGCCCACCCCCTGCCAGGCAGAGCCACTTGGGACCCATCCGGTCGCTCAATACCATCAGCGAGACGCCTGCGATGGTCATGCCCGAATAGACCACGATGCCCTCCAGGAAGGCACGGATGCGCCCTCGGAAGCGGGCCGGCAGTGCGTTGTAGACCAGCGAGCGCACGGGCGCGGCCAGGGCGTTCTCGAGCGACTCGCGGTTGAAGCGTGCCACCACCGCCGGAGTCAAGAGGCCCCAGCGCAGGTAGAGAAAGAGGAAGGAGGCCACGGTGAGCGAGGGGTGGAGAAGGTTGGCCTTTGCCACCCCCACCCGGCGGATCAGCCAGGGGGTGACCACCACTTCGACCAGGATCTCGCACACGTTGCTGACAGCCAGATAGATTCCGAAGAACATGGCCAGCTCGTCGGCCCGGGGAAAGCGGCGCACCATGATGTCGGAGTAGAGGTACTGGCTGACGAAGACGGCCAGCACCATGGTCAGGGCCGAGATCACCGTCCAGCGACCCAGGGCCGACTGGCGCAGGTAGCGCACCGCGGCCTTGATGCCGTCCAGCGAGGTTTCGTCGGCTTCCTCCAGCTCCAGCGGGCCCCAGCGACGCAGCCGACGACGATAAAAGCGCAGCTGGGCAGCCGCCACCAGACAGAGCACGGCCCAGAAGAAGAGCAGATACTGGGGGGGGAGGTAGCGCGAGCTAAAGATCACCACCAGACCGCCGGAGAGGCCGCCCAGGCTGCTGCCCACCACGAAGAGAGGGAACAGTCGTTTGGCCGCCAGCGTGTCGAAGAAGTCGCCGGTGAAGGTCCAGTAGTGGTTGGTGAAGATGGCCAGACTGAGGTAATAAAAGCAGTAGACGGTGGGAAACACCCAGCCCACATTCTGAATGCAGCCGTAGGTGAGCAGGCAGAGCGTGGCGGCCGCCCCCATCAACAAGTTGATGAAGTAGACGTCGTTTCGGGAGCGGTCCACCCCTACGGCGTAGAGGAAGTTGCCCAGCACGGTGAGGATCGAGGCGGCGATGAAGGTCGTGGGCAGGGCCTGGGCGCCCAGGCGGGCCAGCAGCAGGGCCTCGGAGCCGGCCAGGCCCAGGGTCTGGCCCATGCTGAGCATGCCTGAGAGCACCAGGAAGAAGACGAAACGCTGGCGCTCGCGCTTGCGGACCCCCGAGAAGAGAGCCCAGAGCAAGCCTAAAACGCCCCCGGAAAGTGCTCCAGAGTGAAGTCGCTCTCATTGCGCCCGGTGACCGCGATCACGTCGAAGCGACAGGGTGGGTCGGACAGGCGCCGCTCTTTGAGATACCAGGCGGCCGCCAGGCGGACCTTGCGCTGCTTTTGGGGCGAGACCGCCTCGGCGGGAACCGCCCACGCGCTCTGGCGCGTCTTCACTTCAACGAACACCAGCACCTCGCCGTCTCGGGCGATCAGGTCGATCTCAGCGGGAGGGCAGCGATAGTTGCGCTCGAGCACCACCCATCCGCGCGCCTGGAGGAAGCACGAGGCGGCCTGCTCACCGGCCCGGGCAAGCTCGAGGCGGGTCATCGCGGACAGGAACCGATCGGCGCTGAGAGAAAGG
Source organism: bacterium CPR1 (assembly GCA_021404945.1). GTDB lineage: Bacteria > Vulcanimicrobiota > Xenobia > Xenobiales > QWHO01 > QWHO01. The sequence continues at coordinate 9,661 of QWHO01000094.1, read as the reverse complement.
TTCTACCATCGTGGCCGCTCGCAAGATCAGGAAGATCCTTCACGCTTTCAGTCTTTTCGGTTGGCTCTGGATCACCTGCTGGGGCCTGGCGGGCTGCGGCAATGCGGCCAAGCCCGCGGCCAGCCCATCGACCGCGGTCACCCCCAACCCGGCCGCCACCCAGGGCATTCCCAGGCAGCCGGCCGAGGCTCCCCCCAGTCGCTCCAAGCTGCGCAACTTCTACGTGCGCGAGAAATACTCCGAGGAGGAGCGGGCGGCCGTGGACGACATGGTGGAGCAAGTTTTGACCTCCTACTCCGAGGAGGAGAAACGCCAGGCGGCGGCCGAGATCCTGGCCTACCACCACGTGGTCTACCACACCACCAATCATCACGACCTCAACCGCAATCACGCCCTGATCCGCCGCTACGAGGCCAGGCTCAAGAAGATCTGCGAGTTCCATCAGGTGCCTTTCCTGGCCGTTCTGGCCATCACGTCCTGGGAGAACTCGGGCGACATGGACAAGGTGAGCTGGGCCGACGCCGCCGGGGTGGGCCAGATGACCTGGGGCGCGGTGGATACCGCCCACGCCTACAGCGCCCGCCAGGCCGAGGAATACTACACCCAGGCCCGCTTTTTCAAAAACGTGGCCAAATCGAACAAAGACCCCGAGGCACGCCGTAAGGCCGCCCAGTACATGGCCCTGGCTGAACGCTACGATCTGGTCAAGCGCCACCGCCACCTGGCCCACCAGGCCGGAGTCGAGGATGAGCGCCTGGTGGTCGATGCCAATCTTGAGGACGCGGTGGTGTTCTTCAAGTTCCTGCTGGACAAGTATGGCGATCGGGTCGATCTGGCTATCTCGGCCTACCACAACGGGGTGCTCAACAACGATGACATCATTTTCGACTACCTCTCCCGCCGCGACCCCAACCTGATGCGACCCACGGCCGAGAGCCGGGCCAACTTCCTGACCGCTCTGGGCACGTACAAGGTGAACTTCCTGACCATCTGGAACGACCTGCGCTGTCGCCAGATGCTCAACGGCCTGCGCACGGTGGAGGGCGAGATCACCGAGAACGTGAATCGCCACATGGCGCTGGGGGATGAGAGCGACATCTACGTGTGGAAAGTGCTCGGCTCGCTTGCCGGCTACCTGGCCGGGTCTGAGTTCACCCGCAGCACCGTGGCCAAATATGACGCCAACCGCGATTTCGTGGAGGTCGTCGGGGTGACTTCCCACCTGACCGTGGAAGATTTTCGCGAGGGTGTGCGCAAGGGCGAGCTGGTTCGGGTCACGGCCCCCATCGCCGATCACGGCGTGGGAGGTGAGACCAGGCGGGGCAGCGATCCGCGCCTCTTCTCCTACTACATCTCGCCCGAGTTGGACGGTTATCTCTGGAGCCTCACCCTGCGCATGCGGGAGGCCACCGGCCGCAAGGACTTCCGTCTGCCCGTCAAGCGCCTCTCGATGGCCCATTTGACCGCCACTGGTAAGCAGAGCTTCGACTGGCGCGACGAGTTGCACCTCAAGGGCGTGGCCGCCGAGATCCCGCTGGGCATGCTCAACGACTCCGAGCGGGCCGTGCTGCGCCAGACGGTTGAGGCGGACTACCTGATGGACCGTATCTACAAGGTCGAGCTGGAAGGGGGGCGGCTCAGGGTGTGCGTCAATCCGCGTTGGGGCGAGGATTTCCTGGCCGTGCGCGACCGCAACCTGTCGGCCCAGAAGCCGCCAGGCGGACCAAAGGAAAACTAACTCTGCCGTTTCGCCTGCTCAGGGTCCTGCTGGTGATCGCCTTGATGGCGGGCCAAGCGGCTGTGGCCGACCCCGGCGATTTCGCCAACTATGTGCGCGAGCTGGTGCGCCAACTGGAGGCTCGGGGCGTGCCCGCCTCGCGCAAGGAGAAGGCCTGCTGGCTGGAGGCCTACGGCGTGGTGGTGCAGCTTGGCCTCAAGCCGCTGGTGGCTGAGAAGGCCCTGGCCGCGATCGACCCCGAGGGCACCCTGCAATCTCTCAATGACAGCCTCAAAGGAGAGCTCGGCGAGCTCTCCCCCACGCGGGCGGTGGATCTTTTCTTGCGCTCCGAGGGCGACGCCAACGACTTTCGCATGCGATTGATGGAGCAGAAGTGGGCCCGCAAGCCAGACTGGAAAAAGGTCCAGGCTGACCGCAGCGCGGTGCGCCTGCATGAGGAGTTGACCCGTTTGAGCCGCAAGAACCTCCACACCGATCACACTGTGCGCTATCGCAAAGCGGGCTGGACCGTGGACGTGAACGCCTCCTATTACCCGTTCTCGCGCCGGGTGACCATTTTCGTGCTGGCCTCCTCGGACGGGGGCAACAGCCACTATGCCAACAGCGCCGTCCTCAACCTGGTCGGGGTCGTTGAAGGCCAGGCCGTGCACCTGGACGAGGTGACCTTCGACGCCACCTGCTGCGAGACCAACTTGAGCGGCCGCTGGACCGAGCGCGTTACTGGCAAAAGCGGCCAGGAAGTCGCTCTGTCCAACGTGCTCAACCTGCGCATCAGCGGCTCGCAGGTGCAGGGGCGCTGGATTCAAAGCGGATCGTCCCAGAGCAGGTCCAACCTGGGCAAAGTCACCTACCAGATGAAAGGCTCGTTCAAGCAGGGCATGCTGGAGGGCAGCTTCACCGCCCAGGCTGAGAAGAGCGCGCTGGACTGGCTCAAGGCGCCTTCGGGCACGGTCACCGGAGTCTTCAATGGACAGCTGCAGGGGAGCCTGGCCACGGGAACGGTCACTCTGCCATCGGGCCAGAGCTTCCGCTGGGAGGCCAGGCTGGAGTAAGAGCCAGGGAGGTCCTCCCAGGCGCTCGAGCAGCCTGGCCGCCTCGCGCTCCCTCCAACCGTGCGTCACAGGAGCCTCACGAGCCAACCAGGGCCAGATGACGGCTCGAGGAGTTCTGCGAACGTGCCGGCCCGGCCAGCAGCCCTCCCACGGCCAACCTCTCAAAGAGCGAGCAGCCAGTTTTCGGTGAGGAAAGGAGGTTGGCGACTCATGTCGAGAGGGGCAGGCAGGCTTCCTCCGGGCAAGTTCGAAGGGCGGCTCTCGAACGGAGGTACTCTATGAGACAGAAGAAAACTACAAGCAGCCTTTTGTTAGCCTATCTTTGCGCGCTGCTATTGATCGTTTCCGGTTGCACGAGCGGCGATGATGGCAACCTTCCCGCCGCCAACCCCAATCAGGGTCCTCAGAATAACTTCAATTTCATCGTCCAGCCGGGCAACGGGGTGGTTGCCGGGCGTGTCCTGGACGCCAACGGGGCCCCGGTGGCGCAGGCTCCGGTGCAGTTCAACGGAGTCGCTCCTCGCCAGGTGTCGGCCCGAGCCTTTCTCATCGAGACCACCACCAACCAGGATGGCTTTTTTCAGTTTCAGAGCGAGCCTGGCGGCGGAACGCTTGACGTCGCCGGCTACAATGACATTCCTGTCAGCGTCGAGCCCGGTGTGCTGACCCAGATCAACCTTCCCGGAGGAATGCAGGGTTGGATTCATCTGAGCCAGCTCAGTTTTCTGCTCGACGGGACCAGGACGGAGAACACGGCCTGGGGCCAGGTCCAGGCCCATTTCCCCAACCCCGATGGGCTTGAGGTCATGTACTTCAACATGCAGGTGGGAGATTTGTGGGCCATCCAGAACCTCCCAGTCCAGCCAACCACTCTTCAGCCCGACTCTTTTTTCGATGTCTTCACCGACCTTGATCTTGGAGTTCCTGCCGGCCAATCCGTGCCTCAGGTCAGCGTTTTTCCCTTCCTCTCGCCGGAGCCTTTGAGCAGCCTGCCGCCTGTGCTCTTCGATTGCCCGGTCATGCGGGAGAGGCTGGTTCTCGACAGCGGTCTGGACGGTTTCCCGGCCGAGCTCTTCCCGCCGGCCCCGCAGGTTGGCACCAGAGCTAGCGGCGCCGCCCTGTTGCCCAGCTATAATCGCAGCGATTTCAACCAGGACGTCGGTTTGAACGAGTGCGTTCCGGGCGCGGCCTCCAACAGCCTGAAGTACCTCGACGCCAACTCCACCAGAGACCTCTCTGCTGTCACGGCAATCAGCACCATGAAGACCGCCACGGGATGGGCCGCCGGTGGGTGCGGCGTCGATTGGGCCGAGCGCAAGAACAAGTTCATGACCGACGGCAACCATCCCATCACGACCGAGAACACGGAGAGCTTCGAGACCGCCCTGGAGGCGATCAAGGCCGGTAAAGACGTGGAGTTGACCGGTGGCTGGCACGCCGCCATGGTAGTCGGGATCGTCAAGATGGAAAATGGCAACTACTCGGTGCAGGTAGCCCACGATACCAAGCAGGGGGAAGCCGAAGGCACCAAGGTCGAGACGATCATTTACAATCCGACCACGAAGAAATTCTCGGGTAGCCCGGGGTTCTTCGACGGCTCGATCTTCAGGTTCTTCACCATCGAGGCAGTCAAGCCCCAGCCGATCACTGTCAGCCCCGACATCTCGACCTCCCACCAGGTGGGGACCAGCCCTTGCCCACAGCAGATCGGCCCGCTGGCAATCGCAAACAACACCGATGGCCCGCTGGACATCACCATCGAAAGCATGAACGTGTGCATCGAAACCGACGGACCGAAAACCCTGCGCCTGGCGCCGGGAGATGCAGCCCTGCAGAACGTTTTGTTCAACTGCTTGACGCAAAACTCTTTTCAGACCGTCATTCAGATCAAGGCGACCGACTCCAGAGGCAATATGTTTGTTTACCAAATGCACATTGACCTGACGATCACCCCCTGACCTGGCCACGAGTGGCCAGGCGGACCTGCTGATGGACCGACGGCCTGCGAGTGGGAAACGAGTGCTCCTCGTGGAGGACAGACCAGAGGGCCTGTCTGTGCTTCGTGCCGCGCTGGGGGAGCGCGGCTTCGAGGTGCTCGAAGCCCGCAACGCTGACGAGGCGCTGGAGCTGGCCCGCAAGGAGCCTCCCGACCTCGCCGTGATCGCCGTGCTCACGGCGGTCACGGACGGCTGCAGGCTGCTGCGCCTCTGGAAGTCCGACCCCGGGCTCAAGGCTATCCCGCTGGTCGTGGTTTCATCAAGCTGCGCCGACCCGCAGGTGGCGCTGGGCCTGGGCGCGGACGCTTTCCTGTCCGGTCCGGCCCAACTGCTGGATCTGCTCGACCGGCTCGGGGCCCGGACGGGCCCGCTTGCGGCCGCCCTCCAGCCGGTCATCCCCTGCGAGTCCTGCCTGGCCCTCGTCCACCGTCTGGAGGACAGGATTGCTCAGTTGGAGCTCGCCAACCGTGACCTGCGTGACCGCCAGGCCCGCCTGACAGCCAGCGAGAGACGTTTTCGCGGCATGATCGAGAGAAGCTCCGACGTGGTCGTGCTGCTGGACGCCGACGGCACGATGCGCTACCGCAGCGACTCTGGTCAGCGTATTTTTGGCTTCGAGGATGACGAGGTGCTCGGCCACCCGTTCGGCGATTTCATTCATCCCGAGGATCTTCCGGTCGTGGCCGAGTCTTTTGCTCGCCTGCTGAGGACGCCCGGCGAAAGCTTCTTTGTCGAGTTTCGCTACTGGCGCCCCGACGGTCCGTGGGGACACGCCGACGCCACCGTGACCAACTGGCTGGAAGATCCCGACATCCTGGCCGTGGTCGGTAACGTGCGCGATATCACCGCCCGCAAGCAAGCCGAGGAGCGCGCCGAGCATCTCAGCCGGTTGTATGCCACCCTCAGTCAGGTGAGCCAGACCATCGTGCGCGTCAAGACACGCGAGGAACTGTTCCCGGCCATCTGCCGCGCGGCGGTGGAGCACGGTCGGTTCGCTCTGGCCTGGCTCGCTCTGCAACACCCCGCGACGCAGGGCTTGAGCATTGTGGCGGCCCACGGTGCGGCGGCCGAGAGGCTGCTCGAGCTGGGAGCTGACCCGGGCGACGGTTTGATGAGACGGGCGCTGGCTACAGGGCAGCTGGCCCTCAGCCGCGACCTTCAGAGCGAGCCGATCTCGAGACCCTGGCTCGAGCTGGCCGAAGCCTTCAGCCTGCGCGCGGTCGCGACCGCACCCTTCAGTCACCAGGCAATGTCCGCCGGAGTCTTCGGGCTGGCCTCTACGCAGGTCGATGCTTTCACCGATACCGACCTGCAGGGCCTTCTCACCGAGATGGCGAGTAACATCTCGGCTGCTCTGGATGGCATAGAGCAAGAGGCGCGACTTCGGCGGGCCGACCTGGAGAGCACCCGGGCGCGGGCCTTTGCCGACGGGATCATCGAAAGCCTGCCCGGCGTCTTCTATCTCTTCGACGCCCGGGGGCGCTTTGTCCGATGGAACAAAGGTTTCGAGACGGTCAGCGGCTATTCGGCTGACGAAATCGCCAGGATGCATCCCACCGATCTTTTCACCGGCGAGGTACGCGAGCTCATTCGGCAGCGCATCGGCATCGTGCTCGCCGAGGGCGCGTCCGATGCCGAGGCCCACTTCACCTCCAAAGACGGTACCCGCACGCCATACTATTTCACGGGCCGCCGCATCTTGCTCGACGGCCAGGAGCATCTGGTCGGCGTGGGCGTGGACCTGACCGCGAACAAGCAGGCTGAGGAGAAGGTGGCCGCAAGCGAGGCGCATTTCCGCACCCTCATCGAGAATGCTTCGGACCTGGTGACCGTGCTGGACGCGGAGGGAGTGATTCGTTTCCAGGGTCCGTCGATCGAGCGGTTGATGGGGTATCGGCCTGAGGAGGTGTTGGGCAGGCTGGCGGCCGAGCTGGTGCATCCGGAGGATCTTCCCCTGATGACAGCCGTCAGCGAGCAGGCCCTGACCAGCCCTGGCCTTCCGACGACCGCCGAATTTCGATTTCGCCATCAAGATGGATCGTGGCGTTGGATTCAGTCCATCGGGCGAAGCACGATCGATTCCACCGGCCAGAGAGTCTTCGTGGTCAATTCCCGAGATGTGACCACCAGCCGGGCTATGGAAGAGCAGCTTCGGCAATCGCAAAAGATGGAGGCGATCGGGCGCCTGGCGGGCGGCGTGGCTCACGATTTCAACAATATCCTGGCCATCATCTTGATGCAGATCGAGTTGACCTTGAGCGAAGTGGAGTTGCCGGCCAGGGCGCAGGAGGGCCTCGAGCAGATTCGGCAGGCCGCCGAGCAGGCAGCCAACCTGACGCGGCAATTGCTCTTGTTCGGGCGCAGGCAGGTCATGCAGGCCGGTAACCTGGACCTGAACGAGACGGTTTCCCGTCTCGCCAGGATGCTTCAGCGAATTCTCGGGGAGGATATTCGACTGGAGCTGCAGCTTCATCCGGAGCCTCTGTGGGCTCGCGCCGATGCGGGCATGCTGGATCAAGTGCTGATGAACCTGGCCGTGAACGCTCGGGACGCGATGTCTCAAGGGGGGCGCCTGCTCATCGAGACGGAGGCCCGGGTCGTGAGAGAGCTCGAGGCTGACCTGCATCCCGACGCCATGCCGGGGCGGTGGGTGTGCATGCGGGTGAGCGACACCGGCTCGGGGATCCCACCGGAGGTGTTGCCGCGGGTCTTCGAGCCCTTCTTCACGACCAAGGAGCCGGGCAAAGGAACCGGGCTGGGCCTGGCCACGGTCTTCGGCATCGTCAAGCAGCACAGCGGCTGGATCACGGCGCAGAGCGAAGCGGGTCGCGGAACGACCTTCGAGGTCTTCCTCCCGGCCCTGGAGAGGACCCGGACCGGGAAGACCCGCGAACAAGCGCGACCCGCCTGTCCCGGTGGCTCGGAGACCATTCTCCTGGTGGAGGACGACCCGGCGGTTCGGGCCAAGATCTGGCAGGTCTTGAAGCGAAGCGGCTATGAAGTGCTCGAGGCTGGGAGCGGGAAAGAGGCTCTGGAGATCTGGACGAGAGCCAGGCCCGTGATCGCCCTGCTCTTGACGGACCTGGTGATGCCGGAGGGCCTGAGCGGCCAGGAGCTGGCCAGGCGGTTGCGGGCCGAGCGGCCCGATCTGAAGGTGCTCTACGTGAGCGGCTACAGCGCGGAGCTTGCCGGGCGGCAGCTCGAGCTCCTCGGCGGAGAGTCTTTTCTCCCCAAGCCGTTTGCCCCCGATGTGCTCCTGGAGACCATCCGCCGAGCCCTCGACGCTTGAGCCAACCATCAGGATCGCGGGGCCTCGGTCCACCCCAGCTCATGGGGGATCAAGGTTCCAGGTCCCGCCCTTCAGGCCTGAGAGGTCGCAAGCCCCGAGGCGGCATGTCGGCGCAGGGCCTGGAGCACGCCCCGGTGCCGACGCTGGCGGGCAAGCGCCAGCACGGTCTGGCCGCTTGCATCGGGCTGGTCGGCCCGCCCCCCGTTGAGCAGCAGGCATTCCACCATCTCCGCCAGTCCGAGCCGGGTCGCCAGGTGCAGCGCTGTCTGACCGTCCGGGCCCCGGGCGTTTACCTTCGCCCCGGCTGCGATCAAGCTTGCAACCATGCCCAGCCGCCGTCGGCTCACCGCCTCGAGTAACGGCAGGCGTCCCGACCGGTCGGGACGATTCGGGTCGGCCTGGCCCCGGATGAGCGCCTCGGCCACGCTCAGCCGACCCAGCATGGCCGCCAGCAGCAGCGGAGTCGCTCCCGTCTCGTCGAGATCGTCCAGCGTCAGGCCGGCCCTGAGCATCTCCTCGAGCACCTTCAGGCGGTTCCAGCGAACCGCGATATGCATGGCAGAGCCATCTCGCTCCGGTCCCGTCCAGACGGCTCCGCCCTCCAGCAGGGCGCGCACCATGTCCTCGCAGCCGAAGAAGGTGGCCCAGTGTACCCCATCCCCCCGGATCCCGGTAAGCCAGCAGGGCGGGATCGCCGTGGAGGGCTGTCCCCAGCGCAGTGCGCTCGCCTCGTTGCATGGCCAGCAGCAGCTCCATGCGCTCGGGCTCGATTCGCTTTTGTCCCGGCAGCGAGACCAGTCGGGCATACTCTTTCAAGACGGTGTCCAGCACTTTCTCCACCGGACCTACCTGGCGCTGGAGAAGCTCCAGCGCAGCCCCGTAAATCGGCTCGGAGTCGGCGACTTTGCTCTGAGCCGCGAGCACCTTGCCCAGAGACAGGTAGCCTTTGAGCAGCTGTTGGGGCTGGGGAGGGTCCGCGCTTTCGAGTCCTTGAATGAGCTCGCGCAGGGATTCCTCGGACTCGAAATAGCTCTCTTTGAGAATCAGGCAATCGGAGAGCGTGCTCAGGGTCAGCATCAGGTCGGGATGGCGGCTTGCAAGCTTGCGCTGCAGGCCGAGTGCCTGGCGGCATCTGGCGATCGCTTCATCGTAGCGACCCGTGAACATCATCAGGCTGGCCAGGAGCGTGAGCGTTCGGGCGGCGGCCAGGTTGTCCACGCCTTGGAGGCTGAGTGCCTGGTCGGCCACGTGGAGGCCCTCGTCCACTTTCTCCCAGGCGACATAGAGCTGGCAGACGTCCTGCAGGCAGCCTGGGAGCGACGGGTGACGGTGGCCCAGCCGGGACTGGTAGCCCTGGACCGCGCTCTTGTATAAACTTTCGGAGGCGGCAAACTGGTGCTTGAGCCGGAGAAGGTTTCCCATCGAGTGCTCCAGAGCCGCTGTGGTTTCGTGCCTTGGGCCGAGTTTTTTTCGCGCCAGGGCAAGCGCGCGCTGGAGGATCTTCTCGGCAGCGTCCACCTCTCCGCCCTCGTGCAGCGCGAACGCTTCCCTGGCAAGCTCCATGATTTTGCAGTCGGTTTCCTCG
>QWHO01000093.1 GCA_021404945.1 bacterium CPR1 | reverse complement strand
GGACTGCACGACCTGCGTCGCCTCTGGCCGTTTTGAGATTAGGTCTTGCACTCGACAGGGCGCTGGCGCGGAGCTCTAAAGTGCAAGGCCTTTGGTCTTGCACTTTACAACGCGCTGGAACGCAGTTCCGGCGCGTTCGTTAGATTGTGCCAATGGGCAAGACAAAAGTGCGAGCACATTAGAGAGAACCTTGACCAGATTGTGCTCGTGGGCCCGGTACCTGGCCTGCAGGATCTCAACGTGTCCTTCGTGGGCGAGTCTGCAACTCCGTCCTGCCCTTAAGGGTTGGGCGGCTCGGGTGGCGGCGGCGCGGCCGGCACCTCGACCTGGGCGAAGCGCACCTGGGAGGCATTGCCCACGTTGTCGAGCACCTCCAGGGCCACGTGCAGGGTGCGTGCCTCGGCCGCTGGCTCGACCGCGATGCTGGCTCGCTCCAGCGTGCCCGTGGTCGAGGGGCGGGCGGTGGCGATCAGCCGGGCCGCCTGCAGATCCTCGATGGGCTGGTCGCTGACCCGCAGCCTGTAGGCGGCGGCCTGGCCGCACCAGGAGTCGTCTCCGGTGGCGGTCCATTGCATGGTCACGCTGACAGGAGTCGACTCCACCGCTCGCAGGTCGTTGGGCGCGGCCGGGGCCACCTGATCGTTCTCCACTGCCCGGGCGGCGTTGAGCCGTCCCCCGGTGGTGCTGCGGCCCTGCATGGCCTCCACCGGATCGGTGCTGAGCAACAGGCGCTGCTTGATGTCTTCGTTGCTGGCCTGGGGGTAGGCGGTGGCGATGAGGCCGGCCACCCCGCTCACGTGGGGGGTGGCCATGGAGGCGCCGTTGTAGGCCGCGTAGCCGTTGTTGGGAACAGTCGAGAGAATGCTGACACCGGGCGCGGCCAGGTGCACGGTCTGGGCACCGTAACACGAGAAGCGGGCCTTCTGGTCGTTGTGGTCGGTGGCCGCCACGGCCACCATGTTGGGCATGTCATAGGAGCTGGGGTAGAACGGACGCTGGTCGTTGTCGGTGCCGTTGTTGCCTGCGCCGGCGATGTGCAGGGCCGGCGAGCTGGCGAAGGCGTCGAAGAGGGCCTGCGAGTAGGCGCCTCCGCCCCACGAGTTGGAGGTGATGCGGGCCCCCATCTGGGTGGCGTAAGCCACGCCCCGCAGGATGGTGGCGGCGTTGGTGGTGGGGGAGGAGCCGGCGAAGATCTTGATGGGCATCAGGCGGGCCTGCCAGTTTACCCCGACCACGCCCTGATTGTTGTTGCCCTCGGCTCCGATGGTGCCGGATACGTGGGTGCCGTGGAAGTGCTCGTCCACCGGGTTGCCGTGCTGGTTGTAGGCGTCGTAGCCGTGCACGTCGTCCACCACGCCGTTCCCGTCGTCGTCGATGCCGTTGCCCGGGATCTCGCCCGGGTTGGTCCACAGGTTGTTGACCAGGTCGGGGTGGCTCATGTCCATCCCGGTGTCGATGACGGCGATGACCGGAGCGTCCGCCTGGTTGGAGCCGCGCACCGTGGCCCAGGCCTCCGGGGCGGAGATGTCGGCGCCGGCGGTGCCGCCGGTCTGTCCCTGGTTGTGCAGTCCCCACAGGTCGGGGTGCAGGTCGTTGGGGGCCGCGGCCAGCTCATAGGTGAAGTTGGGCTCAACCCGGGCCACCCGGCCGTCCTGACTCATCTGGCTCAGGGCCTGCTCGACGCTGGTTTTGCGGGGCAGGGACAGACGCAGCCACTGCTCCGCGCCCTCCTGCAGGGTCGGGCCAAGCTTGAACCGCTCGGCTACGCTGGCGCCATAGTCAGAGGCGAAGTCAGACAACCCCGAGCCGCTCTTAAGCTTGACGAGCACCTCGCCGGGGACGTGATCGGGCAGGGGAGCCGACTCGAGCCGGTCGGACGCAGCCTCTGCGGTCGTGCGGGCGCTGCGGGTCGGAAGGGCGATGGGCTGATTGGCGAGTGGTCGAATCATCATGGCGGGAGCATCGTAGCCCCTCTCGGCCAGGGAAAGATGAACTTTTGCGCAACCTTTGTCCAGTGAGCCGGTTTTAGCTCTCATCGCGTTGACCTTGCGCTTCAAGTTCTGGCCAGGGCGACCCGACCAGTCGGAACCTGTTGGTTTGAGGATTCGGTGCGCACAAAAGGTTTGATTCCGTCGAGGCCGGCCGGGATGCTGGCACCCCTGTCCGTCGAGGCCCCTGCATGTCCTTCAGCCCTGAGAGCCCGAGTGGGTTTGAGCCCGCTACAGCTTTCTGCTCGCTCCCTGATCGTGTAGAATACGGTTGTGAAGAGCTTTTTTAAACTCGTGCTGGTGCTGGGCCTGCTGTTGCCGGGCCGGGCCCAGGAGATCCTGCCTGATCCCTCGACCTTCGGTCGCTCGGATAGCCTGGCCATCTTCGTGGTGCGGGCCCGTTCCGCAGACAACGGCTTTCGCCAGATGCTGGCCACCGCCATCAATGGTGCCCAGGCTCAGAAGGGAGCCCCCTCGCTGGCCAGCGTCCTCTCTTCGTTTCTGAGCTTGCGCAGCCAGGAAGAGATGCTGCTGGCGGCCCTGCCCTTGCAGTGGGTGCGGGTGGATTCGGTGGGCCCGGACGGCCGGCTCCTCTCCAACGTGGCCATCACCCTGGCCGGGTGGCGAGGCTTTCAAACGCTGATCTACAACGCCCTGACGGCCGGCCCCGAGGGTAAGCCCTATGAGAAGCGCCTGCACCAGGGCGAGGAGATCGTGCTGCGCGACGGCTGGCAGAGTCCGGGGGCGCGCCTGGTGCTGGCCAGGGTGAAGGGCACGTTTCTCAACTGCTCCACGCCCGATCAAGCCCGTTACCAGATTGATCGCCTGCTGGGCAAGGAGAAGACCCCGCTTCAGGGCCCGCTCTGGCAGGCGTACTCGCAGCTCGCTCAGGACAAGGACGCTTTTGGGGTCATTCTCAACCGCAGCGGCTCGCTTTTGAAGGTGCTGGACTGGGTCAACCGGACGGATACCCAGCGAGTGCGGGAGAAGCTTGGCACGGAGCGGTTCGAGCGAGCCGCCGAGCTGGTCGAGAGCGCTTCCTGGGAGGCAGATGTCGTCTCGGACGACCGGATCGACATCGAGGTGCGCTTCGCCACCGCTGGCCGTCCCCAGGCCGAGGAGCTGGCGCTGTTGCTGGAGGAGGCCCGCGAGGTTCTGGATCAGGAAGGGCGAATGGGGGATTTCTATCTTGCAATGACCCCCGGAGGGGTGAAAATAGGCTTTGCGATGGTGGGCTTCCACGATCTTGTCAGCCGCTATCTCGGGACCGTCAGGATTTGAGGCCGAGCAGATCCTCTGGCCGGTTCAGCTGAGCTCCAAGAAGGAGTGAATTTTATTCAAAGCGAACCACCCTTCATGCCCTGCACCCTCGCCGCCGTCCAATCTGTCCTCCCCCAGGCCCGGTTGCACGGGGGCGGGGCCGCCGAGTTCAGCGGCCTGACCTCCTCGTCGCGCGAAGCGAACCCCGGCTCGCTCTTCGTCTGCCTGCCCGGGGCCCGAACCGATGGCCATCAGTTCGCCCCCGACGCGGTGGCGCGTGGAGCTGCCGGACTTGTGGTGGAGCGAGTGCTTCCCGAGCTCTCCGTGCCCCAACTGGTGGTGCCCAGCTCGCAGCTTGCTCTGGCCCATCTGGCCGCGCTGTTCACCGGCCATCCGACCGATCGCCTGACCACGGTGGGCATCACCGGCACCAACGGCAAGTCCACCACGACCTTCCTGACCGAGGCCGTGTTGCGAGGCGGCGGCTATGATCCGGGACTGATCGGCACCATCGAGGCCCGGGTGGGGCGCGAGCGGCGCACCCTGGCCAACACAACTCCCGACAGCCTCACCCTGTACCGGCTCTTTTCCGAGATGGTGGCGGCCGGTCAGGACGCCGTGGTGATGGAGGTCAGCTCTATCGGCCTGCAGGCCGAGCGGGTGCACCGAATTCCCTTCGATGTGGCCGTGTTCACCAACCTGACTCAGGATCACCTCGACTACCACGCCACCATGGAGAGCTACCAGGCTGCCAAGCGGCGCCTGTTCACCGAGCACCAGGTGGCCGGCCGGCGCCATGAGCCGACGGCCGTGGTCAATCTCGACGATCCCGCCGGAGCCTCGATGCTGGAGGGCTTCCGCGGCCAGAAGCTGACCTATGGGCGCGGCCCGGAGGCTATGTTGCGGGCCAACGAGATCGAGCCCCGCGAGGCCGGGGTCTTCTTCCGGTTCACCGATCCTTCGGGCCAGAGCCATCCGGTGCAACTGGGGCTGGGCGGCCTGTTCAATGTGGCCAACGCCCTGGCCGCCCTGGGCATCGCCTGGGGGCTGGGCATCGGGCCCGGGGCGGCAGTGGCCGCGCTGGAGTCGGTGGACAGCGTGCCGGGGCGTTTCCAGGAGATCCGTCAGGGTCAGGACTTCCGGGTCGTAGTGGATTACGCCCACACCCCCGATGGGCTCAAGAACCTGCTCGAATCAGCCCGCCGGGTGACTCAGGGACGCGTGCTGGTGGTGTTTGGCTGCGGAGGCGACCGCGATCGCGGCAAGCGCCCCCAGATGGGCCGATTGGCCGGAGCGCTGGCCGACGTCGTGATTGTGACCAGCGACAACCCGCGATCGGAGGATCCGCTGGCCATCCTGGCCGACATCGAGGGCGGACTGGTGGGCAAGAGCTACACCCTGGAGAGCGATCGAGCCCGGGCCATCGCTCTGGCCATCGACCAGGCTCGTTCCGGCGACGTGGTGGTCATCGCCGGCAAGGGCCACGAGAACTACCAGATTGTGGGCAGCCAGGTGCTCGCTTTTGACGACGCAGAGGTGGCTCGCGAGGCGCTGCGCCGATGATCCGGTGGTCGCTCGACCTGGTCGCGCGGGCTACCGGCGGCGACCTGACGCCCTTCTCTGGACTCGAGCTGACGGGCATCTCCACCGATACCCGAAGCCTTTTGCCGGGCAATCTGTTCGTGCCCCTGGTGGGACCTGACTTCGACGGCCACGACTTCGTGGAGAAGGCCTTTGCATCCGGGGCAGCGGCCACGCTGTGGGCCCGTCCGGGCGAGCCCGCGCGCCGGCCCGCCGTGCAGGTCGCCGATACGCTGACCGCCTACCAGGACCTGGCTCGCTTTCACCGGCGCCGTCTGGCTATCCCGGTGGTGGCCGTGACCGGGTCGGCCGGCAAGACCACCACCAAGGAGCTGTGTGCCGCCGTGCTGGGCTCGCGCTTTGAGGTGCACAAGACGGCCAGGAATTACAACAACGAGGTGGGCGTGCCTCGCACTCTACTGGAGCTTTTGCCCTCCCACCAGGTGGCGGTGGTGGAGATGGCCATGCGCGGGGCTGGCCAGATTCGCCAGCTGGCTCGCCTGGCCGATACCCGGGCGGCTCTGATCAGCAGCATCGGGGAGGCTCACATCGAGCTGCTCGGGTCGCGTGAGGCCATCTGCGACGCCAAGGGCGAGCTGCTCGAAGAGCTCGGGCCGGGCTCGACGGCTGTGCTTCCCGCCGAGTGTGAGTTCTTTGAAAGGCTCAAGAGCCGCACCCGTTGCGAAGTTTTGAGTTTCGCGGTGGAGGGCCCTGCGGACGTGCGGCCCGTGCGGCTCGAGTCGCTGGGCGTGCTGGGCTGGCGACTGGAGGTAGAGTGCCTGGGACGGCGTTCGGAGCTTGAGTTCCCTGCTCCCGGCCGGCACAACCTCAGCAACCTGATGGGGGTTCTGGCGGTGGCGGCCATTTTCGGGGTCACTCCCGAGGATGCAGCCCCGGCCATCGCCGCCTTCCGCGGTGCCGAGCTGCGCATGGAGGTGCGCCAGCTCCCGGCCGGCTTGGTGCTGCTCAACGACAGCTATAACGCCTCTCCAGCGGCGATGGAGGGAGCTCTGGAGGTGCTGGGCTCGGCGACCGGTCGGCGCCTGGCCGTGCTGGGCGACATGTTGGAGCTGGGCTCGTTTGCCCCCGAGCTGCACCGCCGCGTGGGCGAGGCGGCCCGACGCCAACAGCTGGACGTGCTTGTGGCGGTGGGGGAAGAGAGCCGGGCCCTGGCCGAGGCGGCCCGAGGCGGCTCGGGTGAGGTGCACTGGGCCAGCGACCGCGAGCAGGCCTGGGAGTTGTTGCGCCCCCGCCTCTCGCCGGGCGACACCGTGCTGGTCAAGGCCTCCCGCGGCATGGGGCTTGATTGGGTCGCCCAGCGGCTCCAGGAAGCTCCCTTGCCGTTGAGCTAAACTTCGTCGCATGGACCGTGCGGTGAGAAACTTGTTTCGAACCGCTCCCAAAGTGTTGTGGCACGGGCGATGCGACGAAGCTCAACCTGTTGCGAATTCATCGCACAGTCTGCGCGAGGGAGTTTAGAGGGTCGAGTTGCGCTTCTGAAGGGTGCTCAGATACTTCTTCAGGGCTTTGTGGACCGCGGGCTCGAGGCTGGCAAAGCGCGTGCGGACAACGAACATGTCCTCTTTCTCCCGGTCCTCGCGGCAAATGACCACGCTGCCCGGCACTTCGATGGCAGGCAGGCTCTCCAGGGGACCGATTTTCATCACCACCTCGATGCCGGACGCGCAGTGACCGTTGAGCTGGGCCTTGGCCCCCCCGCCGGAAAGGTCGATCAGTCGACCCGAGCCGATGCGAGACCTGTCTCTGGTGGCGGTGATCTCCACCGGCAGCCCCGAGCCCAGGCGAATGAAGCGTCGGCGCTCGGCCGCCTTGGCCTTCTCGTGATAGCCCAGCTTCTCCAGGTAGGGCCCCACCCAGGTCGACTTGAGGCTCTCGGGCCGGCAGGCAAAGTGGACGCCCAGGTACACCCTCCCGGTCTCGCCGATGCGCCGGCGCCACATCACCTCGGCCGGGATGGGAGGACCCAGCGCGCCTGTCTTCTTGTCGGAGATGGTGATGACCAGCTTGGCGGACTTTTTGATCTTCTCGCGCTCGGAAGCTTCCAGGCGCATGCCGGTACTGCCGATGTCGGTGGACAGCGCGTGGAAGGCCGCTCCCTCGGCCTTGCACTGCACGTTGATGTGGCACGGAAGGCGATACGAGGAGCGCTTTTCCTCCATGCTCATCACGTCATCTTTGTTGCCGCCCAGCAGCGACTTGAGGCTTTCAAACAGGTTTTCGAACAGGGTCATTCTCCCAAAATCTCCTTGACGCGCGTGATCACCTTGCGAGGTGAGAACGGCTTGGTAATGTATTCGTTGGCCCCGCTTTCGAGGCTGTTGAGGCGATCGGCTTCCTGGCCCTTGGCGGTGATCATCACGATGTAGACGTCCTTGCGCTCGGGGTGGTCGCGCAGCTGGCGACAGACCGAGTTACCGTCCATTCGAGGCATCTGGATGTCGAGCAGCAACAGGTCGGGTCGGTCGGCCAGCGCCTTCTCCAGCGCCTCAAGACCATCCACGGCCGTCAGCACGCGGTAGCCCTCCTTCTTGAGGATGAACTCCAAAGAGCGCAGCACGAAGGGCTCGTCGTCAGCTACCAGGATGGTCTTGCCCATAGGTCCTCAGCTTTCGGTGGCCGACTCATCTCCCCCTGGCGAGAGAGCGGTTTCGGTCAGGAGACTGCGCACCAGGCTGGCCAACTCCCCTTCCGAGAAGGGCTTGGTCAAGATGGTATTGGCCCCCATGCCCAGAGCCACGGTTCGGTCGTCTCGAGGAGCGGCTGTCAGCACCACGATCGGGATATTTGCCGTCTCAGGATTCTGCTTGAGCTCGCGCATCACGTCGTGGCCTGAGACGCCGGGCATCTTGAGATCCAGCAAGATCAGGTCGGGGGGGTGCTCGCGCACCGACTGCAAGGCCTCCTCGCCGTTCTGGGCGGTGCGCACCCGGTAGCCCCGGTTGAGGAAGATGGTGTTCAGGGCCAGCAAGATGTCGGCGTCGTCATCCACCAGCAAGATCTCGTTCTCCTGGCGGTTGGACCAGGCCATCAAGCGGATGATGCGCTCGAGCAGCTTGTCCTTGTCCACCGGCTTGGCCAGAAAGTCGGCCGCGCCGAGCCGGAACAGCTTGGCCTCGTCCTCCACGATGGAGATGATCATCACCGGGATGTCCCGGGTGGCGGGATCTTGCTTGAGCCGGCTGAGCACCTCCATGCCGTTGACATCGGGCAGCATGACGTCAAGGCAGATCAGGTCGGGCTTGTCCTGCCCGGCCAGGGTGATGGCCTCGTCTCCGGTACGCGCCTCCAACACCTGGTAGCCCTCCAGCTCGAGCACGTGACGCAGGAAGCGGCGAATGTTGACCTCATCGTCCACCACCAGCACCCGACGGCCCAGTCCCCAATCGGCCAGGCGATGGCGGGGCAGGGTCAGCACCGGCAGAGGAGCATCGTCCTCCAGCGGCAAGCGCACGATGAAGCGGCTGCCGCGCCCAAGCTGGCTGTCCACCGTCAGGGTGCCCTGGTGGGCTTCCACGATGCTGCGCGCGATGGGCAGGCCCAGGCCCGTCCCTTTGATCTCGCGGGTCTCGGAGCTGTCCACCTGGCCGAACTTCTCGAAAATGCGCTGGTGGTGCTCGGGGGCTATCCCGATGCCGCTGTCTTCTACCACGACCTCCACCTGGTTGGAAGGCGTGCGGCTGGCCAGCAGGCGCACCCGTCCTCCCGGCGGTGTAAACTTGATGGCATTGCCGATCAGGTTGGTCAGCACCTGGATCAGCTTGTCCCGGTCGCCGGTCATGGGTAGCTTGGTCTCGGCCAGCACCTCGAACACCAGCCCCTTCTTGTCGGCCGCTCCCCGAAGCGAGTTGGCGGCGGCGTTGATCACCTCGTAAATGTCCACCGGCTCCATGTCCCACTGCATGCGACCGGCCTCGATGCGCGAGAGGTCGAGCAGATTGTTGATCAAGCGGGTGAGCCGATCGGACTCCTTGTTGATGATCTCCAGGAACTCCATCTGGGTGTCGATGTCCTCGCCCCGGTTGTCGAGCAGGATCTCGGCGAAGGCCTTGATGGAGGTGAGGGGCGTGCGCAACTCGTGGCTGACGGTGTTGAGAAATTCGGACTTGAGCTTGTCGAGCTCCTTGAGCTTTTCATTGACCCTTTGCAGCTCCTGACGCGAGACCTCGAGGTCGCGTCGCATCGATCGCTCTTCCTCGAGCAGGATGCGAAGGTGACGCACCGTCTCATTGACCCCCATGGCCAGCTGGCCCATCTCGTCATCCTCGCCCACCGGGGCCTGCCCGGTGAGATCGCCCTCCATGACTCGCTCGGTGAAGTCGAGCAGCGTCTTGACGCGGTATTGGAGCCTCTCGCGGGCCGCTTTCTCGAGCAGGATGCGGTCCTGCAGCTGCTCGGCCATCAAGTTGAGCGAGCGACCCAGCAGGCCCACTTCATCGCGCCGGCGAGAGGAGGCGCGGGCGGTCAGCTTGCCCCGGGCCAGATCGCGAGCGACCAGCGCAAGGCGCAGCAGCGGCTCGGTGAAACGGCGGGTGATCACGCCCATGAACAGCACCGAGCCAGAGAGCAAGAGCAGGGTCAGGCCCGAGAGGTAGCGCCGAGAACGGTCCAGGGCTCGATTGAGGCTGTCCAGCCGCAGGCCCACCCGCACGGTGCCCTGGCGTCGATCCACCATCACCGGGGCTGAGGCGTCAAGCACCGGCAGCCCTCGATACACGGTGAACTGCACCCGCTGGCCCTCGGCCGCGACCGCCGAGCGGGTGTCCGGGTCCATCTCTCGCTTGCCCCGCTCGGAAGGCTCGGAATGAGCGATCACTTCGCCATCCTTGCCCAGGATCATCACATAGGCCACGTCCTCGAGCCGCATGAACTGCTCGACGTCCTTCTCCAGCTGGAAAAAACTGAAGGTACGCATTTGCTCGCCGGCCAGAAAGGCCAGCGCGTCGGCCAGCGATAGAGCGCGCTTCTCGGTCTCGTGGCGCAGGATGTCCTCTTCGTGGCGTACGATGATCACGAAGTTGAACACCATGAACACGAGCAGCAACGGCACGATGGCCAGTACCAGCTGACTGCGCAGGGTTTTGTAGGTGCCGGGCCGAGCCATGAAGGCGGCTATTCTTCCTCCTCTGCGGGCTTCCTCGGACTCACCAGCCAGGAGCCAGCCGAGAAGAGCTGCCTGCTCGACTTGTCAGGTGGTTTTCAGCGATGCTCCTGGTTCGTGAATATCCTTCCAGGGTTGTGAGCGACTCTCATGAGCGTGTGCGACTCGAAAGTTGGGCGGGGTGGGACAAGCGGGCCCTCGAGTGCTATACTGAAGGCACATGCGCACGTGCAGAGCCGGGCCTTGCGGGTATGCTCCGCGGCCCTGGAAGAGCGTCCGGCCGTGAGAAGGGTCGGGCTGGTCAGCAAGGAGCTGAGCCGCAAAGAGGCGATTACGCCGGCCGCGAAAAAGCCGAGCAAGCCGCTTCTGGGCCAATCGGCACCCGCCCGCAACGGCATGGTCTCCAAGCTCACCGTCACCCTGCCCGACGCCAAAACCAAGAAAGAGCAAGTGGT
This sequence comes from bacterium CPR1, assembly GCA_021404945.1. Classification (GTDB taxonomy): domain Bacteria; phylum Vulcanimicrobiota; class Xenobia; order Xenobiales; family QWHO01; genus QWHO01. Next base: position 5,443 of record QWHO01000093.1, on the reverse strand, counting down.
CATTGCCACCATGACCTTGCGCCAGGTGGCCACGAGGCTCAGGGTGCCCGTCAACGAGGTGAAGGAGATGCTGCGCCAGGGAGTGCTGCGCGGTGGGCTTTCGGGAGTTCCGGTGGCAGAGCTCGAGGCCTACATCCGCATCCACCGTCCGCATCTTCTCAAGGTTGCCGACGCAGCCACGGTCGAGGAAACCCACTTCCCCACCTTTCGCAAGCTGCGACGCGGCTTGATGTGGCGGCTCGATCTCTGGAGCAAGGCGGTGCTGGGATTTTTGGCCCCGCGCAAGAATCCCGTGTTGACCGTGACCCTGCCCCCGGCCCCTCCCCCCGAGCCTGAGGGGCCGCCGGACGAGGCCGCCATCCTCCAGGCCCTGCAGGCGACCGACATCAAGCGCCTCAAAGCGATGCTGGAAGAGCACGTCGATCTCGTGCTACACACCACCGATGCCGAGCAGAATACCTCGCTCCACCTGGCGGTGATGGCCGGGGGCTACGAGCGCACCTACCTGCTGGTCAACGCCGGGGCCGAGCTGAACGCCCGCAACGCCAGCGGAGCTACCCCGCTGGGGCTGGTGCTGCAGGGGCGGCGGGGGGGCTGGCGTCAGGTGGCAACTCTGCTGCAGGAGCGGGGCGCCATCGAGTGAGTGCACCCGCCAGGGCCGCGAGCCTGGTCAGGAGCAACCCCGGGCGAAAAGAACCAGGCTCTGTCAGTCGGCAGAGGTTTGTAGTCACTGCGTCACAAACCTCTGCCGACGATCCGAACGCAATGGAGAGAATTCATGGTCAGACTTCTGGTGCTCTTGTTCTTCACGGTCACACTGCATGGTTGCGGAGCAGGTCAATCCGCTACCGCGGCTCAGGCCCCCGTGCTTCTTCTCGCGTCGGGTCGCGTCGGCCCGGACGGGGGCACCGTGGCTGTCAGCGGCGGGCCCTACGCGGGAGCATCCGTGACGGTACCGCCGGGAGCCCTCCAGGAGGAGATTTTGCTCACCATCGCTCCCGGGGCGGACCTGGCCGAGCCAGGCTTTGAGCCCTGGGGCCCGGCGCTTGATTTTGGGCCGGCGGGACAACAGTTCGCCCTCCCGGTGATGGTGGCGCTGCCCGTCCCGGCTGTGGAGGGCCTGGCCTCGGACTATCTTGTTAGCCATCGCGATCAGGTCGATCGGACCCTGATTCAGCCCCTGGCCCTGGTGGAAGGAGAGACCTTGATCGAGCTGGAGACGACCAACTTCTCCACCTTCCAGGGCCTGCGTCACCGCATCGAGACCCTGGAGGCCGAGGTGACCCGGCGTCCGAACGTTTCGCCCAACACCCCCCTGAGTCCCGGCACGACGACCGGGACCGCCCCCCTCATCGCCCCCCTCTCGGTCGATTCCTTCCTGACCAGCATCACCTTTCCCGAAGGGCCGGCCAGCGCGCTCAACCCGGACGGAACTCTGGTGAGCAACCCGGTCATCGATCAAGGTACGGTGACGCAAAATGAGGTCGTGTACAACCTGCGCAGCCTGACCCGGGGTCAATCCATCAAGATCGGCAGCGGGTCGAGGCGGCTCAGCGAGGTCGTTTATTCGATGGTTCCGGTCCTGGCGACCACCGACTACGCCTACGGCCACCTCAAGGAGTATTACCTCGACGACCCCAAGAGCACGGTCCACCCCGATCCGATGCCGGTCACGGCCCGGCCGGGGACCGTCAACCACGGCTCGAGGTCAAGCGTCGGCCCCTCACCCACCGCCAGCGCCTATGATCCGAATACTCCGGTCTACCTGGCCTCCAACGACCCCACCGACAACGCCTTTTTTTTCTTGCCCAACCTTCCCAACGGCCGCAGCCCGAGCGGCTACACCGACCATCTGGGTCTGACCGAGAATGTCTCCTGGACCTTCAATCCCTTCCTCTTCACCGTCCTGGATAAGACCTACGACACCGGGCTCTTCTGGCGCTTTTGCCACGGCTGGGCCTCCCCATCGGAGAACGCCAACCAGACCGTCCAGTGGAACCGGCTCGACGATACCAACTTGAATGCCAACAACCCGGGAGGGTCGCCACCCCTGCAACTGGATGCCAATTCGTCTCAGGATCTGGTCAGCGCCACCATCCAGGCTTTGAAGACTCTTACCCCGGCCCAATTGACCACCATGTTCAACGGCTGGGTCAACACCGATCGCAACACCTCCAACGGCAGTTGGGCCAGCGTGCAGCAGTTGCCGGTCTGGCTCCGGTCCGGCGCCTTCGTGACCTATCAGCCAATGCCGGGTTTTCAGTGCAATCTGTTGCGACAGAATACTCCTGGCGGCACCTACACGATGGCCGAGAACACGAGCATGCTGTTTGTTCGCAATACCGGCCAGGTGGAGATTCCCGCAGCCTCCTCGGGCACGACGGTCAGCGGGCCAGTGCCGCTGGTGCTGCAGACCTGGACCGATCAGCGCTTCGTGCTCTACAACGCCCTGACCGAGCAGGTCCCTTCCACGCAAGATCAATATCCCGGCGAGGAGTATTACTACCTGGGCAATACCTACCTTCCAAAGAAGGCTGGCGTGATCAATCGCTGGACGCATTATCCCAAAATGACCCTGGTCAGTGGCGGCGTGGATCAGCCCGATGAGCGAGATACCGACTGCTGGTTGGGCCTTCGAGGCGACCAGCCCTGGGACGTGATGGCCTGGATGACCGGTTACACGGTGCCTCCCAGCCTCTTGCCTCAGCCCAACGACCTGGGCCTTCTCGAGCAGGGTGGCCAGGCCCGCAAACCTTTCATGCTCGGCGCCTCCCAGCAAGTGACCAGCGCCACCCAATCGGAAGTCATCCAGGGCCTGCGACTGGAAAACTCCAACTCGTTCTGGTGGGTACAGGTTCCCAGGACGGATAGCTCCTTGAGCCAGATGTACGCTGCGACTTTCTGTGTGGATCCGGATGGGAGCGGCTCGCTCGGTTACCTTCCCGTGGCCAAGCTGTGGTGGAAGTGGGTGCCCCAGAGCTTCGCCAATCAGTCGCACATCTACACCTGGACCTCCCAGGTGAGCCAGCTCGGCAGCTGGGTTCCTCAATTTCAGTGGCTGGTGAAGAGCGGCCCTGAGCAGAAGGACAAGATAACCGGGGTGATCGTTTACCCGGCCAAGGGGTTCCCGGCCGGCTGGCAGAACCAGCTCCCCGGTCCGGCAGGCACGGCCAGCCAGGGGACCTCGAACAGTCCCAACGTTTACAGCTTATCCGGCCCTGCTCCGGGCGGAGCTGCGACGGGGTCTTCCATCAGTCTGTCCGTCAATGAGGCTGACCTGCCCGCTGGCAATGCGCCGCAAGCCATCAGCTGGAATCCTCCCTCGACAGGTCCGTTTTCAGCCGGACAGGCCCGGACAACCGGCCAGGTCACGAACGGGTCCACCAACAATAAAGTTGGAGGCTCGGTGCAGCGCTATTCCGTCAAGGCCGTTACCCCGCTGGCCTCGGGGGCTCCCAACTTCCTGATCATCCTCGGACCGGTACCCACCCACTAGGGTTTTCCCGGCATGGCCGGGAAGGCTCGGCCATGCCCCCCAAGACGATCGCCTTCTTCCCCGAGGCCGCCTACGGCCCCGCCCTCAACTCCGTGGGCATTGCCCAGGCCTGCGAGAAGCTGGGCCACCGGGCGGTGTTTCTGACCGCCCCCGACCTGGCCGGCACTTACTCCGGCTACGGATTCGAGGAGCACCAGGTGCCCATGTCCGCGCCCATGCCGCCCGAGGAGGCAGCGAGCTACTGGCAGAGCTTCATCGACGGCCACATCCCGAATTTCAACAAGTCGCCCTTTGATCAGATCGGCAATTACGTGAAGGACTGCTGGGAGGCCATCGTGGAGACGGCGGTGTGGGCCCAGAAGTCGCTGCCCGAGGTGCTCGGCTGCCTCAAGCCCGACGTGGTGTGCGTGGACAACGTCATCTTGTTCCCCGCCATCAAGCAGTACGGCAAGCCCTGGGTGCGCATCATCTCTTGCAGCGAGAACGAGATCCCCGATCCCGACATTCCCCCGCATCTGTCTGGCTGTGGGCAAGAAGATAAGGCCTGCTTCAGGGCTTTCGAAGAGCGCTTTAACCAGGTCATTGCGCCCATCCACCAGCGCTTCAACGACTTTCTGGCCGAGCAGGGTGAGGCGCCCTATCCTCTGGGACAGTTCTTCGAGGCCTCGCCCCACCTGAACTTGCTGCTTTATCCCGAGCCGGTCAAGTTCCGCCGCAGCCAGCCCCTCGACCCGCAGCGCTTTCAGTATTTGGAGGGTTGCGTGCGTCAGGACGCAGCCTACCAGCTTCCGACCTTTCAGGCCAACCAGGACAAGCCCGTGGTCTACGTCAGCTTCGGCTCGCTCGGCTGCGGCGACGTGCCGACGCTGCAGCGCCTGGTGGCCGCTCTGGGCGAGTTGCCCGTGCGGGCCCTGGTCAACGTGGGCGGCTACCTTGAGAGCTACGCCGAAGTGCCCCCCAACGTCCACCTGGACAAATGGTTCCCTCAGCCCTCGGTGATCCCCCTGGTGGACGCGGTGATCCACCACGGCGGCAACAACACCTTCACCGAGTGCCTCTACTTCGGTAAGCCGGCCCTGATCATGCCCTACGTCTGGGACGGCCACGACAACGCCACCCGGGTGCACGAGACCGGCCACGGCCTCAAGATGCACCGGGCCAACTGGACCTTCGAGGAGCTCGCCCTGGCTCTCGACACGCTGTTGACCGATCAAGAGATGGCCGCGCGGCTCAAGCGCAGCTCGGCCAAGATGCAGGCGAGCCCGGGGCCGGCTCGGGCCGCCGAAGCGATTGTGAGGCTGCTCTAACATGGCCATCATGCTCAAGTCCAGCGCCCCCCACGTGCGCGGCGTCGCCCGGGTGGATCAAGAGCTCTTGGAGGTGGATTCGACCCTCAAGGTGGCCCCCATCCCGGTGGGGCCCAACGATTGGCCTCAGATGGGGATCATTCGCTCCGATCCCTCGCGCTGGCCCATGAGCCTCGAGGGCTGCGATCAGCTTTGCCATTTCCTGGAGGGTCGGGCCACCTGCACGCGCGAGGGCGAGACCATCGAGGTCGGGCCGGGCACGGTGGTGCACTTCAAGACCGGCTGGAAGGGCGAGATCCAGGTCCACGAGACGGTGCACTTCGTCTACGTCTGCTTTCCCGGCGCCCCGGCCGAGAAGACGCCGGTACTGCGCGACGTGGCCACGGTGCCGGCCGAGAAAGACTGGGGGATCATCCCCACCATGCTCGAGGGTGAGTCGCGCACCAGCGGCATCCTGCTTTCGCGTGACGGCGACGGCGGGGCCGAGAGCGGCATCTGGATCTGCACGCCGGGCAAGTGGCACTGTCACGTGACCAGAGATGAGTTCTGCCACTTCCTGAGCGGGCGCTGCACCTACACCCACGACGCCACCGGCGAGGTGATCGAGATCGAGCCCGACACGGCCGCCTTCTTCCCAAAA
>QWHO01000092.1 GCA_021404945.1 bacterium CPR1 | reverse complement strand
GGTCGAGGGCCAGCTCGAGGAGTATGAAGCCTCCTACCTGAGCGCTGAGGAATGGACCCTGGAAGTAGCACTGGGCGACCGGCTTCTGCTCGAGGGTCTGCACGGCTGGCGCGACGGGCTGAGCATGCTGTCGTTGGCCGTTTCCCGGGGTCAGCTGCCGGCGGTGGATGAGGCCTTGCTTCTCTTGCTCGAAGGCAACCGCAAGCTGATCCAGGTGCAGATCCTGCAGGCTTCGGGCGTCTAAAGGCTTTCAAGGTAGGTAGACTTGGTTCACCTGAGAGGGATAATCTTTCCATGGCTGTCTCCGATGTCACCGCAACGCAAGCGACTCCTGCTCCCCCGCGAACCCCCATCCCCACCGATCCGGGCTCCAAGCCACCGGCCAGCCCCGAGGCCGGCCCGGCCAACTTGACCCGGGTGGAGCAATTGCGCCAGACCTCGCCCGGGCCGGCCAACCCCGGTCAGGCCCAGCCCGTGCTGGACAAGCAGGCCAACCTGGCCGCCGGAGCGCGGGGCGAGGTGTTGACCGATCCGGCCAGGATCCTGGAATATGAGCGAAGCCGTCCTGGCGTTCGGGAAGCCTACGCCAAACTCACCCCCCAGCAGCGCCAGCAGTTCGACGGGATGGTCCGCAGTCAGCTGGCGCCGGGGACCGAGCTCAATACGGCGCCCGGCGGTTACGGCATGGGCGGCATGTTCTCGGGAATGATGGGGGCGACCCCGGCCCAGAAGCCAGACGCCAAGCAGCAGGCCATCATCGACGGAAATGGCGCTCGCAGCGGCTTGTATCTCGCTCTCAGCAACGGTCGCTTGCTCCAGACCGATGCCCAGGGAAAAACAACCCTGGAGAATCTGAACACCCTCAAGAACCAGCGGTTCGCACCGGGAGTGGACGGCAAGGCGATTTTCAGCCAGACCGCCTCGGTGGTCGGCGGCCTCGGAAGTGTCCCCAGCGATCAGGGCACCAATGCATCCGCAGCTTTGCTGCGGGAGATGGCCAACTCCAAACCAGCGGAATTTGTGCGCCAGGTCTCCGGATTGGCCGGCCCATCAGGGGAAGCGCGCGTTGGTGAGTCTTCGGTCAAGCGCGACCCTTCCGCTACCGGATCGGTCAGCGATCTCTACCAGGCCAGTACAGCTGGAGTGGCCAGGGCAGAGCTGCGTCGCTCGGAGTTGTCCCGTAACCCCAAGGCCCAGGCGACCTATCAGTCACTGCCCCCCGACCAGCGCGGCAAGGTCGACTTGTTGATCGAGGCGAGCATTCCGGCCGGGCAACCCGTGAAAGTGCCCACCAACTTTGACCCGCACGCTCCCGAGAGCAAGGCATACTTCGAGCAGATGCAGGCGTCCATGAGAGCGGACGGGAGTCGCCAGGGCATCTACAGCCTGCTCGCCGACGGACGTGTCTACAACCGCGACAGCAAAGGAGTCACGCTGATCGACCGTCTCGATCAGATGCGCACCCAGCCGATGGCTTCAGGACTGAACCGGGACCAGATCCTGGCCGAGACGATCAGCCAGTCCGCTCATCCCGATCGGATCCAGCAGGGAAATCGCGGGACCTGCACTGTCACCACGCTCGAACACCTCAACGCCAAGCGAGAGCCTGCCGAGTACGTTCGTCTGGTCAGCGGCCTGACCGGCCCTGAGGGCAAGGTCGTCCTGCGCAATGGCGATACGCTGAATCGTGACGAGGGGGTGCTGCAAAATGACAACAGTGGACGCACCTCGGTCAGCCGCATCTACCAGGCCAGCCTGATGGAGTACGGCAACGGAGCCGCCTGGAACTACGACAACGCCCGGGACACTCACATCGATCGGAATGGTGTGGCTACGAAGCGCAAGGGCAAGGAGACCTCGGGGCTCTACGGCGAGCAGTGGCAGAGGGCCCTGCAGGGCGTGTTGCCCGGGTCGGTCCACTTCACCCCGGCCAATCCTGACAGCCCTCAGGTGAGCATGGCGGACATCCAGGGAGGGCTCTCTCAGGGCCGGGAAGTGCCCGTGGCTCTGCGCTGGGGCAAGGACAAAGACGGCGATTACGGCTCTCACGCCCTCTCGGTCAGCAGGATGGACGACAAGTACGTCTACCTGCGCAACCCGCACGGTTTCGGTGAGATGGGCAATACCGATCCGAACAATGGCCCCATCCGTGAAGCGCTGCGTCCTGCCATGCCCACCTCTGGAGGTTTCGGCGTTGGATTCGGCGGGGCTGTCGGAGCTCCCAACTGCCTGCCCGCCAACGGTCCCAATCCGAATGTGCCCGAGGGAAACGCCGGGGATACCCGGATGACCCGCGAGGAGTTCTTGAAGAATCTGCAGTTCTACTACAAGTTCAGTCGCTAAACTTCGTCGCCTTGACCGTGCCACGGAACGTGCGGTGAGAAACTTGTTTCGAACCGCTTCCAAAGTGTTGTGGCACGGGCGATGCGACGAAGCTCAACCTGTTGAGAATCGATTGCACAGTCCATGCGAGGGAGTTTCGCGAGGGCGAGCTCCGGTTCGGCTCGGGAAAGGACTCTCGCAAGTCGGCCGACTTGGCGCGCGACCCGCGCCTGGCCCTCCACGGGCCGTCCCAGGACCCGGGAGCCGATCCGATGGCCTGGCCTGGCGAGGCGAAAGTCAGCGGCCGTGCCGTACGCGATGAGAGTGTGCGGCGCGGTGAAGAACCTGAAGGCGACGGATTTCGCATCGACATCTCGGAGGTCGTGCTGACCCGCGTGGGCGGTATGGACCACCTGGTCATCGAGATCTGGACGCCGGCCAGGGGCCTTACGATGACGAAATGCTACAATTAAGAGTGGCCAAGGGCGAGGTCTGCGGGGGCGCGGAGCTGGCACGTCCTCCAGCCCGCGGCCGGTTTCGGCAGGTACCCTGGCCGGAAGTATCCGGACTCAAAGTTGTCGAATTGAGTTGAGAATGTTCGAACTGGCGACGGAGCAGAGAGTGCTACTGCCAAGCTGCAGTTGGGAGACCTATGAGCGGATTCTGGCTGATCATCTGGACCTCAAAGTCCCGCATTTCACCTATGACAAAGGGGTTTTGGAGATATTGAGCCCCTCTCCCGAGCACGAGCGCGCTACCCGTGTCATCGAGGCGCTCGTTATGCTCATTTGTCTGGAGCTCGGCCTCGAGGTCCAGGCTTTGGGCTCTGCCACACAGACCGATGTCAGGCTGGACAAGGGAGCGGAGCCGGACTGCTCATTCAGCTTCGGTGCGGGAGTCAGGCCGGATCTGGCGGTCGAGGTGGAGGTTACCCGCTCAGCGCTGGACAAGCTGAAGATTTACGCTGCTCTGGGCATTCCCGAGTTCTGGAGGTTCGATCTTCGCCGACTTCGGATTTACCGTTTACAGGGCGTCGATTACCAGGAGGTCGAGCGCAGCGCCTGCTTGCCATTCGATGCCGAGAGCCTGAGCGTGCAACTTGCCAGGGGTCAGTCTGCTCCGAACTGGCTGGCCGCGCTCCGCGACTGGGTGCGCGATTCCATTCCTCCGCGAGCTTAAAGACCCACGACCGAGGCACGATGGCGAATGACCTTCAAGCCCTTGAGTCGGCTCCTCGAGGAAGAGCTCGGACGGCTCCGCGGCGACTGACTGGCCTCAATCGCCCAGCTCAGAGCCGGCTGGGCTCGCCTCGGAAGTTGCCGGGCGGGTGCAGCTCCCTCTGGCAGATCGACGAGCAGACCCACGATTGGGAAAGTCCGACGAGCTCTGCGGAGGTTCGTTTCGATGTTATCGCAACGGTTGCACGCCTCCCGGACCCAGCTTGAGCCCGGTCCACTGCTCCGCCCGGGGCAGGAGGCCCCGGTCAGCTGGAGGGAAGTCCCACACGATCAGCTTCTTCTCCCAGGTCAGCAAGAGCTGGTCGTTTCGTGTGAAGATCGGATCCAGATCTTGGGCGTGGGGTAGGAGGGGAGAAAGCGGCAGCCCGGTGGCGCGATCCCAGAGTCGGGCCCGATTTTGCTCGTCCACGGTCACCAGCCGGGAGCTGTCGGGCGAGAAGCACCCGTTGCTAAGACCCACGCCCCCGTGGCTTACGATCGTCGAGGTCGGTTGCAGGGTCTGGGCGTGCAGAGCTCGGGCTTTTCCGTCGAGCGAGACGGTGAGCACCCATCGGCCGTCCGGGCTGAAGATTGCCCGGTTCACCCAGGTGGCGTGTCGAGAGGAGCTCAAGTCCATGCCAGGGCCGGATTGGTAGACCACGGCCGAGCCCTCCATGCTGTCGGTCCAGGCCAGCAAGGTCGAAGAGCTCGGCCCGAAGGCGATCCCCATGACTCGGACCTGCGTGGCGAAGCCTTCCCAATCGGGGCGAAATAGCGATTCCACGCGATCACGCATGCTCCCCGCCGCTGCCACCCAGGATCCATCCGGGCTGTAGCGGACGGGATTCTCGCCGCCCGGGTCCGGCTGCTCGCGCAGGATCCGCCCGCTGGCCAGGTCGACTTCCTGGAAAATGCCCTTTTTTAGAACCAGCGCCGCGCGCCCATCCGGCCGCAAAGCCTGGAACACCCCCGACAGCGGGTACTCCAGTCGCTGTCCCTGACTCCACTCGATCAGGCTGCCCGTCGACGAGAGAGCCAGCACCCGGTCGCCCAGCAGCCAGGCCTCCGCCACCCCGGGCAGGCTCTCCTCCAGAACCTGATCCTGCCCGCTCCAGACAAACACCCGGGTATTGGTCCAGGCCAGCACCCTCCCCTCGGAGGCGCGCAATCCCGCGGGAAGTTGTTCCAGGTCGGCCAGCACCGAGGTGGGCGCGGGCAGGCTCCAGCGGCGCAGCGTCTCCTGATCCTGCTCGGAGCTCAAGGTGAGCAACTCACGATCCCCCATGCGCACCCAGACCACCGGCGCCTCGTGCTCGAGCGGGGCCCAGGCCAGCGGAAAGCCGGCCCTGCTCCAGAGTCGCACTCTGCCGTCGCTGCAGCCACCGGCCAGGACCTGCCCGCTGTCGTCGAAGTCCAGGTCGAGCACCGTGAACTCGGTGGGAATCGGCTCACCCTGAGGCTCGCCCGTCCTGGTCTCCCGCAGCTCCAAACTCGAGCTTGCGGCTATGGCCACGAGCTGACCATCGGGACTGAAGCAGGCCGCAGCGGCTTCGGGCGAGTTGGTGTCGCGGTCCCAGAGGACGCGTCCGGTTGCTGGCTCGACCAGGCGGGCGCTGTGCGGGCTCAGAACGAGGGCCGGTCCGAGCGGGGAAAGGACCACCTTATCGCCGGCCGTCCGGGCGCCCGGGAGAAACTGCACCTGGCCGCGCCCGAAGCAGGCCAGAGCGCCCTGAGCCGAGACCACCAGCTCCGTCCCCGTCTCCGGGCGCTGGGGCAGTTTGCCTCCGCCGGTCACCTTGCGCAACGAGTCCCCGGCGATGGCAAGCAAGCCGCCGCCCAGGGCGTAGTCCTCCGATACCGGGTAACCTGGTCCGACCGGTTGACCGTCGAAGGTGTAGACCTGCAGATGGCCGGAGGATTCCACCGCCAGCCAGGAGCCGCCCGGATCAAAGCAAGCCGAGCTCCCGGGAAACCGTCGTAAAATCTGCCCGGTGGGGTCGCAGAGAGCCACCTTGTCCTGGTCCAGGAGCAGGGCCGACCCGTTCGCTGCCAGGCAGCGTTCCGGGAAGTTGGCCAGGCGCACCGGGCGCGACCACTCCAGGTGAGGACTGGCCTTCAGGTAAGCCTGGGCGGCGACCCGGCGCACTGCGACGGCGTGTTCTGCCTCGGACCGTTCCGCCGGGTCGCTGATGCGTGCCAGAGAGGCTCGATCCGGGCTCCGATCACTGGCTTCGGCAAGGCGCAACACGGCCTCCATGCCGCCGGCCGCCAGACCCGACTGAAAGAGGGATCCGGCCAGCCGCTCGCGAGACCGGACTTCCTCGAGCAGGGCCCGGTCGCGTTGCGAGGTGACGCCCACAAAGGCCAGAGCGACCGTGAGTGCCAGCAGGGTTGCAAAAATGGCGGCGACCGAGGCCAGCACGCGGTTGCGGATCAGGAACATCCGAGCCCGATAGGCCGGGGTGTGCGGACGGCAGCTCAGCGGGTAGTGACCGCGGCGGTTCCTCAGGTCGGCCAGCACCGCCCCTGGCGTCTGGTAGCGACGAGCCGGGTCGATCTCCAGGCAGTGCTCCAGGATGGCAGCCAGGTCGGGATCCACTCTCGGATTGAGCTGCCGCAAGGGGACGAGCTCCTGGTTGGGGAGCTCGTTGCAGTAGCGCTGTAAAATGGCGCGCGTCCCGCCCGACCCGCTCAGGGACTGACGGAACTCGGGCGTGGCGCGCGGGAGCTGGCCGCCCAGCAACCGGTAGAAGGTGGCGCCCAGCGCGTAGACATCCCAGCCGGCCGAGGAGGGCGAGTCTGGCTGCGCCTGCTCGGGCGGCATGTAAAAGAGCGTTCCCAGGGCAACCTGTCCCTCCTCGGCGGTCACGGCCTGGCCGAAGTCCACGATCCGCACCTGCTCTTCCCGGTCCACCAGCAGATTGGCGGGCTTCAGGTCGCAGTGGAGCAAACCTCTGGAGTGGACGAACTCGAGCGCCCGCAAGGCCTGCTCCAGCCAGGCCTCGGCCCGGGCGACCGGCGGGTCGGGCTCGGACTCCAGCGAGCGCACCAGCCTTGGGGTCACCACGTAAGGGGGATCGTGTCTGAGGTTGGCGTCGATCAGGCTGAGCACGTTGGGATGGTCGCTCACGGCCCGCAGCCGGGCCAGCTCGCGCTCGAGATAGGCCGCGCCCCCGCGGAGCAGGAGCTTGATGGCCACCTCCTGACCCGTGCTGCACTGGCGGGCACTCCAGACCTCTCCGAAGGAGCCGGAGCCCAGGCAGCTCTCCAGCTCGTATCCTGGCACGACGGGGCGGCGGGGCTCATGCAGAGATGCCGCTCGAGCCTGAGCGAGATTGGACTGTTCGAGGGTCTCGTCGCTACTCATTCAGGACTGCACGACGATCTGAAGACCGAAACCAGCTCGGCGTGTCGCAGGAGATTCGGGTCATCGGGCTGGTTCGCTTCGCCGGGGACGGCAGTCATGTCCTGGAGCTGCAGCATGGATGTGCTTGCGGGCCTTTGGAGCGGTCGGGCTGGCTCAAGCGGCGGGGCGAGCACAGGGGGTGGCGCGATTTGGCGAGCCAGATGAATGCGTGGAATTGACGCAGATCATTTGTTGCCTCCCGCACCGTGCAGTAATCTCTGGCCATGCGTACTCTTCTTCTGGCAGCCCTGCTGCTGACTTCCGTTGTCCGGGCCGAGACCGGCCAGGAGCTTTTCGACCGCCACTGCCAGGTGTGCCATGGCCCACAGGGCGAGGGCAATGGTCCCGGGGCCCAGGCCCTCGACCCGGCACCCCGCGACCTGACACTTCGCCCTTACAAGTATGGCTGTGGGCGCCGTCCGATTCTGCGCACCATCACCGAAGGTGTGAGCGGCACCGCCATGCCCGCTTTCGGGAATACGCTCAGCCAGGGCGAGCTCGAGCAGCTGGCCGATTTCGTGCTCAAGCTCAGCCGTCAGAAGGGCTGTGGTTGCAAAACTCACCAGTAGTGTGCATCGTCTGGTGATTGCGTCTGCCTGTGCCACAGAGTTCTTCGCCTGCTCCGAGTCTCTGCGCGCCCTCCGTGAGCTCGTCAAAAGGGGAGTGGGAACGAATGGACGGATCCGGTTGAGAACTCATCTCTCCGTCGGCACCGGGCTCAACCGCGTCTATCTGCCATCTGGCGTGGAGTGGCTCCCCCTCGAGCCGGAGGTCGCTCATCATGCGAGCATTCTCAGTCGCGATCCCGGTGCCACCATTTTGAGCGCTCCAGCCGAAGCAATCCCGCTGGGCGACGAGAGCGTGGACGCGGTGATCAGCTCGCTTGTCCTCTGTTCGGTGGGCGAGCCCGATCGGGTTCTCAAAGAGATCCTGCGCGTCCTCAAGCCGGGTGGATGCCTGGTCTTCCTCGAGCACGTGGCTGCCCCGCGGGGGACGCTGCTGGCCCGGATCCAGACCCTGGTTCAGCCGGTCTGGACCTGGCTCAGCGGCGGTTGCCACCCCGACCGGGAAACGGGAAGGCTGCTGCGCCAGACCGGCTTTGCCCTGGTCGAGTGGGAAGAGCTCAGGCTCCCCGTGCCCATCGTCTCCCCGCACCTGTTCGGGCGCGCCTTCAAAAAGTCCTGAGGCTTTGCACTTCAACGAACCCTGGAACGTAGCTCCAGCGCTTAAAGCGTCGCCGTCTCGTCGGCCGTCAGGCTGATCGCCCCCTCGTCGAGGATGATCGGAGGCTTGCCGTTGGGGCTCTTCTTCTTCTGGGCCGGATCTCCGAGCAGCTGGTTGATCTGCTCTTCCTCGAGCACCTCTTGCTTGATCAGCTCGCGAGCGAGCAACTCGAGCTGGTCGCGCTTTTCGGTGATGATCTTGCGGGCTTTCTCGTGCGAGCCCTCCACGATGTTGCGCACCTCGCGGTCGATCTCGCGGGCGATGTCCTCGGAGTAGTCGCGGCTGTCCACGATGTCGCGGCCCAGGAAGACCTGCGATTGGCGTCGGCCCAGGTGGATGGGGCCTAGCTTGTCGCTCATGCCAAAGCGGCACACCATGTCGCGGGCGATGCCGGTGGCGCGCTCGATGTCCGAGGACGCCCCGGTGGTGATCTCGCCGAAGATGATCTCCTCGGCCACCCGGCCGCCCATCAGCACCGCCAGGGTGGCCAGCAGCTCGGCCCGGCCATAGGCGTAGCGATCCTCATCAGGCATCTGGGCGGTCACACCCAGGGCCATGCCACGGGGGATGATGGTCACCTTGCGGACCGGGTCGGCCTCGGGGAGCGAGCGGGCCACCAGGGCGTGGCCGGCCTCGTGGTAGGCGGTGATCTCGCGCTCTTTCTCGGGGATCACCCGGCTCTTGCGTTCGGGGCCCATCATGACCCGATCGATAGCCTCCTCGCAGTCCTCCATCTTGATGCGGTCACGGTTGGCCCGGGCGGCCAGAAGGGCACCCTCGTTGAGAAGGTTCTCCAGATCGGCGCCTGAGAAGCCGGGGGTGCGGCGGGCGATGATCTGCAGATCGACGTCGGCCGCCAACGGCTTTCCCCGGCTGTGCACTTTCAAAATCGCCATGCGGCCCGCGATGTCGGGTTTGTCCACCACCACCTGGCGGTCGAAGCGACCCGGGCGAAGCAGGGCCGGGTCGAGCACGTCGGGGCGGTTGGTGGCGGCCAGGCAGATCACGTTGGTGTTGGCCTCGAAGCCATCCATCTCGACGAGCAACTGGTTCAGGGTCTGCTCGCGCTCGTCGTGGCCGCCCCCCAGGCCGGCCCCGCGCTGGCGCCCCACGGCGTCGATCTCGTCCACGAACACGATGCAGGGCGAGGTCTTCTTGGCCTGATCGAACAGGTCGCGCACGCGCGAGGCGCCCACGCCCACGAACATCTCAACGAAGTCCGAGCCGCTGATGTAGTAGAACGGCACCCCGGCCTCGCCGGCCACGGCCCGGCCGAGCAGCGTCTTGCCCGTGCCCGGAGCGCCTAAAAGCAGCACGCCCTTGGGGATGCGGGCGCCCAGGCTCTGATACTTCTTTGGGTATTTGAGGTAGTCGACGATTTCGGAGAGCTCTTGCTTGGCCTCTTCCACCCCGGCCACGTCGTCGAAGGTGACCTTGACCTTGTTCTCGGAGACCAGCTTGTGCTTGCTGCGTCCGAAGGCAAAGGCCTGACCTCCGCTGGACTGGGCCTGGCGCATGATGAAAAGCAAGAACACCAGGCAAAGCACGAAGGGGATCACGTAGGCAAGCTGGCTGATCCAGTTGCCGCTCTCGGTGTCCTTCACTTTGAAGGGGATCTTGTAATCGTTCAGCACGGATTCCGGCTCGGGCTTGGTCTCCTTGCGGAAGTAAGTATAGAACTCGCGCTGCTTGCTCTCCCCCGGCGCCGGCTTGTACTTACCCACCACCTTGGCCCCCTGGATGGTGGCCTCCTGAATCTTTCCGCTGGCGGCTTGCTGGATGAACTCGTAATACCCGATCTGCACGGCCGGCAGCTGGCCCGAGTTGGCTGCGTGGAAGAGATAGATGAGCACGACCCCCAGGCCGAAAAAGACGATGATGTGACGAAACATCCGAGACAAACCGGGTAAACCTCCTTATGGGGACGAAGCCGTATCCAATCTTCCACCCCAAGCAGCTGTCCCCTGTCGCAGCAGCCGAAAGCGCAGGATGCGCTGGCTGGTGGGGGTGGCCAAAAAGCGTCGATCGGCGCGCACTCCGGCCAGCCAGACGATCTCGCCCCCGCATTCGAGAACCGGAACCGCCTCGCGCTGGCTGCGGGGCACTCCTGCCTTCTGCAGGATTTCCTTCACGCGGGTGCTGGCCGTTGCCGAGGGCTCCACTCGACCGCGGTAAGGGGCCATGGCATCGCCGCGACGGCGTGGGCGCAACAGCCATGGCTGGCCCAGCCGGTCGAGATCCAGGCAGATCACCTCCGGCCCTGTTTCCAACTCGGCCACCGGGTCGATCTCCAGCACCAGGCTCCACTCGGGCACCTCGTTGCGGCCCGGGTGCAGCAGCACCTCGGGCAGGGGGGGCAGGCGCCCCTGGAAGACCAGCATCTCGCCCTCGCGATAGCTGACCACTCCGCCCGGCAGCGCCCGGCCCCGATGGTGGGAGGCGCGCAGCCGCGCCCCCGGGGCCACCTGGCGCAGCACGGCCCGATAGACCCGGGTCCGCAGCGGCTCGGCCAGACCTCGGAGCCAGGCTTCGGGCAGGGCCAACCCCCCGGGACGCGGCTCGGCCCAGCGGGACAGCTGCCCGCGCGCCAACCAGCGCAGCCAGCGCTCGTCGCGTCGGGCCCGCTCGGCCACCCTTCCCAGAGCCTCCACGGCGAAGGGGTTAAGCGCCTCCATCGCCGGCAGAACGGTGTGCCGCACCCGGCTACGGGGCAGGTCGGACAGGTTGGTGGGGTCTTCGCGCCAGCTCAGCCCACGCTCGGTCAACAGGCGACGCAGCTCCTCGCGGCGGACTTTGAGCAGGGGGCGCACCAGCCAGTCGCCCACTCGGGGCCAGATGCCGGTGGGCGATCCGCCTTCGGCCAGGCGCATCAGCACCGTCTCGGCCTGATCGTCGGCGGTGTGGGCGGTGGCCGCGACCGCCTGACGCCGACGCGCCAGCCGGCGGAGAAAGCGATAGCGGGCCAGGCGCCCGGCCGACTCGAGGCTGGTGTGCTTGCGCCGGGCCAGCTTGCGCACCTTGACCCGGGCCAGGTGGAAGGGCAGCTCCAGCCTCTCGGCTTCGGCCTGCACGAAGGCGGCGTCTTCTGACGACTCGGGCCGAAGCCGGTGGTCGAGGTGGGCCACCTCCAGCTCCAGGTCGGCCTCGGAGAGCAGCGACAGCATGGCCATCGAGTCGGCTCCCCCCGACACGGCCAGGATCAGCCTGCGGGTGCGGGGGAGGAGCAGCTTCATCGCACCCGGGCTCCCACCAGGCGAGGCTCCAGGGCCCAGCCTCGGGCTCCCTCGCCGAAGGCCGCGGCCATGGCCCGGGCCACCTCGGTGGCGTCAGCCCGGCGCCGGTCGACGAAGGCGGCCATGGTGGGTCCGGCGCCCGAAAGAAAAGCCCCCGCCGCTCCGGCCTGCCGGGCCGCCGCGCACACAGCCGCAAAGCCAGGGACCAGCCGCTCTCGGTAAGGCTGGTGCAGGCGGTCGCCCGTATCCAGCTCCAGTCCCTGGGAAAGCCCGCTCAAGAGCAAGGCCAGGCGAGACAGGTTGAAGACGGCGTCTTCGAAGCTCACCTGGGGCGGCAGGGCCCGGCGCGCCTCCTCGGTGGAGAGGGGGAAGGGGGGCACGGCCACGGAGAGTTGCCAGCACTCGTGGAGCGGTACCTGGCGAGCCACCGCTCCCTGCTCGAGCACCCCGCTGGCCACCAGGCCGCCAGACATGACCGGGGCCACGGTGTCGGGGTGGCCCTCCATGCGATTGGCCAGCTCCAAAAGGGGCAGCTCCTGACCCAGCAGCTGCTGGGCCGCCACCAGGCCGCCCACGATGGCAGCGGCGCTCGAGCCCAAGCCGCGCGAGAGGGGGATGCGGTTTACCTGACGCAGCTTCAGGCCGGGCAGGCGCCGCTCGGCGAAGGCCAGCCGCATGGCTCGCACCACCAGGTTCTTCTCGTCCCGGGCCAGGCTCTCGGCCCCTTCGCCCTCGACCTTGATCGTCAGCCCGTGCTCGCAGGGCTCCACCCACACCTCGTTGGTGAGCTCGAGGGCCAGGCCCAGGGTATCGAACCCCGGACCGAGGTTGGAGGTGGACGCGGGAACCTCGACACAGAACATGCCCGGCCGTTCTCTGCCGCCAGGAGAATGCCCTCCGGGCGGCGATACCATGAAAACGTGGCCACACTCGATCCGGTTGCGCTCGACAAGCTTCGCAAGCTGGGGGGAGACGAATTCGTGTCCGAGCTGGTGCAGACGTTCCTCAAGGATGCCCCCGAGCGCGTCCGGGCCGCCCTGGAAGCTGGCCGCCGGCAGGATTGGGAAGGGATCGAGCGAGCCACTCACTCGCTGGCCTCCTCGGCCGCTATGATGGGGGCGGGGGAGCTGCACGACCTGGGCCGCGCCCTCGAGCACCGGGCGGCTGAAAAGGCCGGTGATCTGCTGCCTGAGCTCGAGCGCCTGGAAGGCCTCTTCCAGGAGTACGCCAGGCAGTTGCAAGCGCTGCTATGACGGCTCTGTTTCAGTGCGTGCCCAACCTGTCCGAGGGGCGCCGTCCAGAGGTCGTTCAGGCCCTGGCCGATTCGGTGGGCTCGGTGGCCGGCGTGACGTTGGTGGACCACTCCTGCGACAGGGATCACAACCGCATGGTCCTGAGCCTGCTGGGAGAGGCCGGGCCTCTCGAGCAGGCCATCTTGAGCCTCTACCGGGCAGCCGATCAGCACCTCAACGTGCACCAGCACCAGGGGGCCCATCCTCGCATCGGAGCGGTCGACGTGGTGCCCTTTGTGCCTGTCTGGGGCGCCACCATGGAGCAAGCGGTGGCGCTGGCCCGCACCACCGCCGAGAAGGTTGCCGACGAGCTGCAGGTGCCCGTCTTTCTGTACGCTGAGGCGGCCCGACGCGAGGCCTATCGCAGCCTGACCTGGCTTCGCCGGGGGCAGCTCGAGGGCCTGAGCAAGGATCTCGGTTCCGAGCGGGCGCCCGACTTTGGCCCCCCTGCCCTCCACAGTCGCCTGGGGGCCACGGTCGTGGGAGCTCGCAGCCCCCTGGTGGCTTACAACGTCGTCTTGGATACCGGGGATCTGGAGGTGGCTCGCCAGGTGGCCCGGCGTATCCGCGAATCGACCGGCGTGCTGCGCTGGGTGCAGGCGATGGGGGTGATGCTGGAGGAGCGAGGACGCGCTCAGGTCAGCATGAACCTGGTCGACCCCCGGCGCACCAGCCTCTACACGGCCTTCGAGATGGTGCGCATGGAGGCGCGCAGGTTTGGGGTCTCGGTGCTCGACAGCGAGATCGTGGGGCTGGCTCCTCTCGAATGCCTGGTGGAGACAGCCCGTTACTATTTGCAGTTACCCGATTTCCGCTCCTCGCAGGTGCTGGAGGCCCAGATTTTGTGTCTTCTTGGGCGGGAGGAAATGCCCTCAAATTAGCCAACTGCGCGCACGATGAAAACGGCAGACCTGATCGTGGCCGCCGGGCAGATCGCGACCTGCGCTCCCGGCAACCTTCCCCGCCCCGGCACCCTGATGGACAACGCCGGGGTGCTGCGCGACTCAGCCATCGTCATCCGAGGCGATACCATCCAGGCGGTAGGCTCCCGGCGCGAGGTCCTCAACGAGTGGAACGGCGACATTCTCGAGTTGCCCAACTCCACAGTCGTTCCGGGTTTCGTCGACCCGCACACCCATCCCCTGTTCGGGGGCTCGCGCCTGCGCGAGTTCTTGCTGCGCAGCCGGGGGGCCAGCTACCAGGAGATCCACGCCAGCGGGGGAGGCATTTTCAGCACCGTGCGAGCCACCCGCGAGGCTTCCGATGAAGAGCTGACCGCGCGGGCCAAGGACGTTCTCGAGCGCATGATGGCTCACGGTACGACGACCGTCGAGGTCAAGAGTGGCTACGGGCTCTCCACCGAGGAAGAGGTGCGCGAGCTGCACATTCTGCGCGAGCTCGCCCGGACGCTGGATATGGATCTGGTGCCGACCTTCCTGGGCGCTCACGCCATCCCCCCCGAGTTCGCCGACCGCCGCCATGCTTACGTCGACCTGGTCATTCAGGAGATGATCCCGGCCTGCAGGGAGTTTGCTCGCTACGCCGACATCTTCTGCGAGGAGGGCGCCTTCACGCTGGAGGAGTCTCGCCAGATCCTCACGGCTGCGCGGGAGGCCGGTCTGGGGCTGCGTATCCACGCCGAGGAGCTCACCTACCAGGGCGGGGCCCGCATGGCCGCCGAGCTGGGGGCTGCCTCGGTCGATCACCTGCAGAATCTGCCCGAGAGCGATTTTGCTGCCATCAAGAAGAGCGGCTCCATCCCCATCCTGACGCCCGGTACGACCTTCTTCCTGGGCCTGGAGAGATTTGCTCCGGCCAGGGCCATGCTGGAGGCCGATCTTCCGGTGGCTCTGGCCACCGACTTCAATGCCGGCAGCTGCCAGACCGAGTCCATGCAGGCCATCCTCTCGCTGGCCGTGCTGCGTACCCGCATGACCCCATCCGAGGCGCTGGTGGCGGCTACCGTTAACGCCGCCCATTCGCTGGGACTGGGCAGCACGGTGGGCAGCCTGGAGGTAGGAAAGAAGGCCGATCTGCTGGTGCTGGACATGCCTGACTTCGCCGAGTTGCCCTACCGTTTCGGGGGCAACTACGTGCGCGCCGTCATCAAAAGCGGCGTGGCTGTCAATACCATTCTGGACAGCCCCCTGGGGGATCCGCTGTGAACCTGGACGACCGGGCTGTGGGCCAGCTGCTGGAACGGATGGCCGACCTGCGAGGAGTCGCCGGCGCGCTCTTGTCCTGGACGGGCCTGCGGGGCTGTCCTCTGAACGCCCGGGTCAGCGATGCGGCCAGCTCCAGAAGGCTGATAGGGAGGGGCCAGTCGGTCGCGGTCGGGCCGGTCTCGTCGTGAAGTGGGCTGCTTACAGCGCTGAGGTCGAGCAGGCGCTGGCCGAGGCGCGTCCGGTCGTGGCCCTGGAGTCGAGCGTCTGGGCCCAGGGGCTGCCTCGTCCCATCAACCTGGAGGTGGCTCGCGAGTGCCAGGAGGCGGTGCGCGCCGCCGGTGCCACTCCGGCCATCGTCTGGTTGCACGAGGGACGAGTTCGCTTTGGCCTGACCGAGTCCGAGCTGGAAGACCTGTGCGGCCCGCGTCTGACCGCCAAGGTCGGCATCGGCGACATCCCGGCCGTGCTGGCCAAAGGAGGGGAGGGCGCCACCACCGTCTCGGCCACCCTGGCTCTGGCCGAGCGAGCCAACATCCAGGTCATGGCCACCGGGGGGCTGGGGGGCGTGCACCTGCAGTGGACTTCCCGGCCCGATTTCTCGAGCGATCTCACCCAGCTGGCCCGCAGTCGCTGCCTGACGGTCTGCTCAGGGGTCAAGGCGGTGCTGGACGTCCCGGCCACGGTGGAGATGCTCGAGACGCTGGGCATTCCCGTGGCGCTCTACGGCACGGATCGATTTCCTCGTTTTTACACCTCCGGTCTGAGCATCAAGTTCGGCTTCCGGGTGAACGATCTCACGGAGGCTATCCACGCCTACCAGCTCAGCCTGGCCACCCTGGAGCGGGGGCTGGTGCTGGCCAATCCGGTGCCCTCTGCTCACGAGCTCCCTCCAGGCGAAGTGGAAGGCTGGCTGCGCCAGGGCCTGGAGAAGGCCGAGACGGAAGGCCATACCGGCAAGGCCATGACGCCCTTTTTGCTTGACTATCTCTCGCGGGCCAGCGGCGGCCGCACGCTGGAGGCCAACCGCGCCCTGCTGCTGGCCAACGCCCGGCTGGCGGCCGAGCTTGCCGTGGTGCTGAACAAGAGCCATGGCTGAGCTGGCCGCCATCGTCTCCTATCTCGAAGACCTGCTGCGCCACCGGGAAGTGAGCGATCGCTACTGCCCCAGCGGCCTGCAGGTAGAAGGCCAGGCCGAGGTGCGCCGGGTGGGTTTTTGCGTGGATGCCTGCATGGAGGCGTTCGAGTCGCTCGGGGACTGCCAGCTCGTGATCGTCCACCACGGCCTCTTCTGGCCTTCGGTCTCGCGCATCACCGGCAGGCTGCGAGACCGCCTGGCCTATCTGTTGACCCGGGGCATATCGCTCTACGCCAGCCACCTGCCCCTGGACAAGCACGTCAATCTGGGCAACAACGCCCAGCTCCTGAAAGGGCTCGGGCTCAAGCCCGTGGAGGAGTTCGGCGAGGTGGGCTGGCTGGGTGAGCTCGAGGCCCCGGTGGCCCGGGCGGCACTGTGCCAGCGTCTGGAGAGCCTCTTGAAGGGGCCGGTGCGGCTGCTCGACTTCGGTTCCGAGGAAGTGCTGCGCATCGGTGTCTCCTCCGGCTCGGGAGGGCTGGATCTGCTCTCCCAGGCGACCCTTCGCCGGGCCGATCTGGTGCTCACCGGAGAAACCTCGCATCCGATGTATCACGCCGCCCGCGAAGCCGGGGTCAACGTGGCCCTGGGCGGGCACTACGCCACCGAGACCTGGGGGCTGAGGGCCTTGATGCCCGTGCTGGAGGAGGCCTTCGCGGTGGAAACCTGGTTCGTGGACGTGCCCACGGGCTTTTAGGACAAGGCGCCGGGTCAGGGCTCAGGACAGGTCCTCGCGGCGAGCTACGGACCCGACTTGTGCGCTCCCGAGCGCGCCATCTCCACTCGCAGCGGCTGCTCGAGCCAGTCTCCGTCTTTCCGGCTCAAGCCCTTGCTCTTCCAGATCTCGGCTGTGAGCACGGGGATCTCGAAGCTGCCGCTCACCTCGCGCTGCTCGGGCTTGGAGACGGTGTAGCTCCACTTGCCCGGGGCCAACCTGACCCGGGTGCGGCCGGTGAAGGTGGTGGTCACCTCGATCGTCTTGCCGTCCTTCTCGAGCTTGATGCGGGCGCCACCGACTCCTCCCGGCAGGGGTTTGAGCAGCTCTTCGGTAGTGAGAGCAGGTGGGGCGGGAGGGCTGCCCGCCTGCACGACTTCCAACGCCACCCAGCTGGGGTGGTTGGGGCCGGGGGTGATGACGAAGACTTTGCCCTTGCCGGCGCAGACGGGGCAATCGCTGCGTTGTCCCGAGCACTCCCGGCAGACACGCGTCTGCATCTGGTCTCCGGGATAGGTCTCGGGACGGTCTGCCCGGCTCAGCCCGCACATCGTGATAGGGATGAGAAAGGCCGCTACGACCGCCCAGGCGAGCAGGCGTCCCTTGACCCCGGAGAGGAAACGGTGCAGGAAGCTCAGGCGGTCTGCTGG
This sequence comes from bacterium CPR1, assembly GCA_021404945.1. Taxonomy (GTDB): domain Bacteria; phylum Vulcanimicrobiota; class Xenobia; order Xenobiales; family QWHO01; genus QWHO01. The sequence goes on along the minus strand of QWHO01000092.1, from coordinate 6,163 downwards.
CCGAAGCCAGGCCACTCGATACGGGTCTCGACGGACGGGTCGTGTTTGAGGGTCGTGCGGCGAGTCAGCTCGAGAAAGAAGTTCCGCTCTTGCTCGGCGGCCGCCATGTTGCTGCTCATCTGACTGCGATCTTGAACCAGAAGACGGCGCAGAGCGCCATTTCCACCCGTTTCCCACACTGGCATCGGTTGCTCGATCCCCTTCCTGCCCTGGGGCAGCTGCGCTCCAGTCACGCCCATGGAGGTGGCTTGTCGGCGCAGGCTTATAATCAGGAAGCTGGGATCCTCGTGCTCGCCCTTGAGGTCGATCCGGTCGTCGCGAAGAACGGCCGGGCCCACGGGCAGAGCCACGGGAGCCGTGGGGACCGGGTTTGCGAGCACTTCACTCATCGTGCCCTCATCCTAACCGGTTCCGATGCTTCCCTGCAGGAGAATAGTCTTACCGGGCTGTTAAGACTGTGAACGAATTGTAAACCTTTGTTTGGAGGCGCTTTCCTGAAAGCCTCTACGCTCCCCGGTGGGGGATGCCCGCGACGCGTCCTGGGTTATCGCGCAAGGAGCTCTTGCGTGACCATAGCAGGGTTCTCCCGGGTGGAGCAGAAGGTGCGCCCTGCATTTTATAAGGAGTGAAACCCGATGACGTTGTCTCTTCCTAAGACAGACTATAAGGTCGCTGACATTTCTCAGGCTGAATGGGGCCGCAAAGAGATTCGCCTGGCTGAGCAAGAGATGCCGGGCCTGATGGCCTGCCGCGAGCGATACGGCAAGATCAAACCCCTGACCGGGGCGCGCATCGCTGGCTGCCTGCATATGACCATCCAGACCGCGGTGTTGATCGAGACGCTGGTCGAGCTGGGTGCTGAGGTGCGCTGGTCGAGTTGCAACATCTACTCCACCCAGGACCACGCCGCGGCTGCCGTAGCAGCTGCCGGAGTGCCGGTCTTCGCCTGGAAGGGCGAGACCCTGGAAGAGTATGACTGGTGCATCGAGCAGTCGCTCTTGTTCTCCGAGGGACGAGGGCCCAACATGGTGCTCGACGATGGTGGCGACCTGACCAACATGCTGCATGACAAATATCCCCAGATGATGGAGCAGGTGCTCGGGATCACCGAGGAAACCACCACCGGCGTACACCACCTCTACAAGCGCCACCAGGAAGGCAAGCTGATGGCTCCCGCCATCAACGTGAACGACTCGGTGACCAAATCGAAGTTCGATAACCTCTATGGCTGCCGCGAGTCGCTGATGGACGGCATCAAACGCGCCACCGACATCATGGTGGCTGGCAAGGTGGCCGTGGTGGCCGGCTACGGCGACGTGGGCAAGGGTTGCGCCCAGTCGCTGCGAGGCCTGGGTGCCCGGGTGCTGGTGACCGAGATCGACCCCATCATCGCGCTTCAAGCCGCCATGGAGGGTTTCCAGGTGGTGACCATGGAGCAGGCCGCTCCCCAGGCCGACATCATCGTGACAGCCACCGGCTGCATGGGCATCGTGCGTCCCGAGCATCTGAAGGTGATGAAGGACAAGGCCATCCTGTGCAACATCGGTCATTTCGACGTCGAGATCGACATGGCTTGGCTGGAGAAGAACTGCAAGATCGAAGAGGTGAAGCCGCAGGTCGACCTGTTCCGCTTCCCCGATGGCAAAGAGCTGATCGTGCTGGCTCGCGGCCGCCTGGTCAACCTGGGCTGCGCCACCGGCCATCCTTCGTTTGTGATGTCGACCTCGTTCACCAACCAGGTGCTGGCTCAGCTCGAGCTCTACACCAAGCATCAGGAATACAAGATCGGCGTCTATGTGCTGCCCAAGAAGCTCGACGAAGAAGTGGCGCGTCTGCACCTGGAGAAGCTGGGCGTGGAGCTCACCCGCCTGACCGACGAGCAGGCCAGGTACCTGGGAGTTTCCCAGGAGGGGCCCTTCAAGCCGGAGTTCTACCGCTACTGATCGCGGAAAAAAAGCCCCGGGCGCTATACCCGGGGCTTTTTTTCTTGGTCAGCGGAGTGCGTCAGGCAGCGGGGGAGCGCTCGGCTTCCAGGCGAAGGAGGCGGTCTTCGTGATCGCTGATCGTCCGGGTCAGGTCGAGCATGCCTTCTCGCAGCCCATTGAATCCGCCATGAAGGTTCAGCAACTCCCCGCGCAGGGCCACTTCCTGGTCGAGCAGGGCAAAGCGAAACTCTGTTTTCAGTGAATCGAGGGCCTTGACGATTCGCTCGCGCTGAGATCCCATGACTTCGAGCAAGTGCTCGTGACCGCGTTGAAAGGTCCTTTCCAGTCGAATCAAGTTCTGCTCGATGCGTTGGATCTGCTCGTGCATTCGGTTTTGCCCTCCTTGGTTGTTTGAGTATATCAGAATTCTAAGGGCACTGAGAAGGCACGTTGAGTGATCGCGATCAACGAAAACAAAATCAGGCCACCCGCAACGGGTGACCTGCTCGACCAACCGACCGGAAAGCTCAGCCCTTGGAGGCCGCGAAGACCTTCTTGTCCAGGCGCGACTTCTTGCGGGCGGCCTTGTTCTTGTGAATGACGCCTTTGCTGACGGCTTTGTCGATGATCGAGGCAGCCTCTTTGGCCACGGCGGCCAGGTCGCCGCCCTTTTGCTCGAGCGCCGTGTCAGCTTTCTTGAAGGCCGATTTCACGGCTGTGCGCACCGGCTGATTGCGCGTGCGGCGCCGGTCGTGCACTCTGATCATCTTTTTCGCAGTTTTCGTGTTCGCCACGGGGAACCTCCGGAATATTTGGGCCTGCAGAAGCTTGCAAGTTCGCCGGAGTATAGCACAGCCTTTCGGGCTCGACAAGCCCCCGTGTATTCGGTTGGGTGTAGCTAGCAGAGGAAGGTTCCCCGTCCTCGTCATGGCAAATGCTGGACCTGCTCGTGCTCAAGCATCGCTTCCAGGACTTGGCCAACACGGGTGCCTGAATCGACTTCACCTCCGCGGGTAGGAAGCGTCCGACTCGGCTCTGTGCCCTGATCGAGCTCGAGCTGTTGGGCTTCCAGTTTCCTCCGGCGTTCCGGCAACAGGCGTTGAAGCCTTCCCGCATCCGGTCCACGGCGTCTATGATATGGCCTGGATTGGGACGACCATCATGCGTTCATCATCGACTTCACCTCCGGCGGGGGGCGGGGCGGCCTACGGGGTTACCGCAACCCAGTGGGAGCTTAATGCGGGGGTCAGTATACAGTATACGCGGGCCGGAGACGAGACTCAGGACTCAGGCGCTCGACGTGACCAAAAAAAAAGACCCTGGCGCCAGGCAAGGCGACAGCGACCTCCGCGATACTACGAGCTAACCTGAGCAACAAGACGCTCAACAATCTTGTCATTCTCAAGAACAGATTGGGCCTTCTGGCTACTCAGTCGCCTGAAATCATCACTTCCAATCGCGAATATTCTATAAGGGACGCAATAAAGCATGAATTCCGAAGAAACTGCATAGACTCTTTCGTCATCTGGAACCTCGTATCGGTCATCCTGCTTTCCGTCAATAAGCCAAAAGTAGCACCCACCAGGAAACTCGGGGTCCTCAGTTGAGGTCGACTTTGCATAGATATGAACTCTATTCCTTTGCTCTTCCAGATGTTGCTCGACTAAAGTCCCAAAGCATTCGAGCCAATTTTTTGGACTATCATACTGACTGTAGAGTTGCAGCATTCTCCTGATGTCTACCATTGCAAGTGCCCTGGCAGGTGGATAGGCTTCGCAGGCTATTAATAAGTCATTGAGCTGTCTGGATACACTCTGAACCTTTGTTCCATTCAACGACTCCATCGCCAACTCATAGAGTCCCCATCCAGAAGGATGCGCGAACAATTCTACAAAGGGAACATCTGGGGGCAGATCGCCTCTATTTTGCACCAGCGCGAATATCGGGAACGCCAAGCCAGACATCAATTTATCGATTATGTCTGTCTATATAGGTCGGCTTAATCACAACACCCGGGCGCATGGTGTTTTCAAACCAATGCAATTCTTCGACATCAACATTGCCGTAGGCGTCAGTAAATTCAGCTTGACCAGACCAATGCTGCCATCCATTAGGGTCAGCGCCCTCAAACTCTCCTTGTAGTCCCTCCACTGTTTTGCTGCGAAGTGGGCTCCGAGTTCCGGCACCGGCAAACGGTTTAGCATCTTTTATGGACCCGGTTCTTGTTGCTCCCTTTGGCAGGTTGCGAATGGCGACATCCGGACACAGGTCTCTAAGTGCTGATGCTCTCAATCTGCGCGTGGCTCTTGAGATATCTTTGGGTTGAATCTTTCCCTTGAGCAACAGGAAAAGCTCTGGAGGGGTTCCACCTCCGACGGACATGGTGCCCAGAGCGTCACCTGCAAGCGCCGTCCCCGGGCTGGTAACATGCTCGACAGTATCGGCCATTTGACCAAAACCATCGGCAACCTCGACTGCTGTCTGCTTAGAAAATAGTCTACTCAAAGCCTCCTTGAAATTATTCCAGGGGTTTGAGGCCTTCGTGATTAAGTCGTCCAAATAGTCTAAGCCGGTTGGATCCACGAAGTTCGTGGGGTTGTTACCACAGTAAGCATACAGATTCGCACCCGCTGTTAGGCCAATGGGGTCCTTACAAGTCCACCGTCCGATGCTGGGGTCATAATCCCGCACTCCGAACCGCACCAACCCAGTATCCGGGTCATACAGTCCGCCAGCAAACCCGAACGGCTGGAATCCTGGGTTGGTGTCCTCGAGCACCTCGCCCCAGGGGCCGTAGGAAATCTTTTGCGCAACGGCACCAGTACTCGCATCAACAACCAACCGCACTGAGCCCAAGTGATCGCGCAGCAGCCTATAGATCGTCCCGTTCTTCACAATAAAATTGCCGTTGAAGGCCGACACCAGGTTGTCGTTCGCGTCGAACTCGGCCACAGGCTGGAGCCCGCCCGCATAAAGCCACTTTCTCTGTACCACACCGCTCACGCGTTTGATGGCCCGTTTATCCCCAGCATCGAACTCATAGGATACCACATCGCCGTTCGCCTTGGTCACACTGAGGAGTTGGCCGGTGGTATCGTAGTCGAACGAGGTCTGCCCGCCGCTGTCGTTGCGACTCACCAGGTCCCCGTTGGCGTCGTACATCCAACTCTGGGCACCGGCCGGTTCTGCGGCCGAGAGCAATCGATCCTGGCTATCCGTACCATATGCCGTAGTCCCGACGGTCGTTGTCTTGGTGGAGCGGTTGTCGTTCTGGTCGTAAGTGTAGCTCTCAAAGGCCACACCATCGCGCGTCACGCTCACCAGCCTGCCCGCGGTGTCGTAGACATAGCCCCAATCAGTTGTCATACCTTCGATGGTTTCTGAACGCTGGATAATGCGTCCCAGCTTATCCCGAACATAGGTCTCGGCATACAGATGGTTGGATCCGACTGAGGCCGTGTAACCCAACACTTCTGCGAAGCTCGAGAGAGCCAGGGAGTCGGTTACGCTGCCCAGCGTGGTGCCTGCCAAGATCCCATTCTGAGCGTTGCGTGCAATCGTCATTGGCCCGACGCCAGTGACGAGGTCGTCGGCATCGTAACTGAACGAGATACCATTGGCCCCGTTCACTGTTCGTTGAGTAGTACGGAAGTTGTTGTCGTATGTCCAGGTCGCGGAGCCGGAAATCAAGCCACTGGAGGTCAAACCGGCCAGCAGTGAGCCCTGATAGACACAATTGCGTGTGCTCCCGCTCGGCCCGGTCACACTCTCCAACTTGCCCATTGAGTCATATGCATAATCAAAGGATCCGCGGGGGATGGTCAGCGTTTGCAGCCTACCTGCAGAGTCGTAATCGCTTGTGGTGACCTCCCCATCCGGCCGCGTGGTCGTAATGACTTGCATATCGGCATTGTGGAAGTAATTCGTCGGACCGCTTGGTGTAACGTCTGGAGGCGCGTACTGCGTGGTCAAGTCCCGGTTGTCATAGCTGAAGCTATGGACTGGTCTGTCCGGCGGCTTCAGCGTCAGCAGGTTCGAGTTTGCATCGTAGGTAGCAGAAACTAAGCGCCCGTCGGGCAACTGAGTGCTCAGCACTCTCCCATCTGGGTCCCGCGTGTACGAGACGCTGCGATTCATCGCATCGGTCACAGATGCAAGGTATGAACCGTCATACGTGTAATTGGTCGTGCGCGTCTCCGTTCCAGACCCAGCCGTCACGCTGCTGAGCCGCCCACGGG
>QWHO01000608.1 GCA_021404945.1 bacterium CPR1 | reverse complement strand
CCTTCGTTCCTCCCCTCCCAGCGCGCCGAACATGTGCGCTACCATGATCGGTAATTATAGTTGTCGCCGATCGGTAAAAGTAGTTGACGCCGCTCACTCCGCCACCTTACGAAAGCTGGTATGCGGTTCTTTTCGATGTTGGGACCCATCTCTTGATGTTGCACATCTTCTTTACTGCAACAGTCTTTGGCGTTTACGACTCGCCGCTCTGGACGCTTGCTCTCGAGGAGCAACTTTACGCATTGTATCAGCCCTTCCTGTGGTTTAGAAGACGCCTGGGAGTCAGCCGAACAATTCTGTTGGTGGCGGGCCTGTCCATTACTTGGCAGACCTGGGCCGGATCGATCCCGACAACCGGACATTCAAGCATTAACTTGCTTCTGTATCAGGCGCCGGCGCGGTGGCTTGAATGGTGCCTGGGAGCCTGGGCAGCCGAGGCGTATTTTGGTGGCATTAAGCTGCCCGCGTGGTCCCATAAACCGGGCGTGGCCGCTATAACTCTGATACTCGGGTGTGCCTACAGCCTGCTCTGGGGCATCGGGTTCTTCATTCTTCTAAACAGGGCAATGCAATTGGAGAGGACTCAAGGATATCCCAAAAATTGGGCGGCGGATCAACTTGCAAGGATCGGTCTCTGGTCCTACTCCCTCTATCTACTGCACACCCCCCTTATGAATTTGGGCTTGGGTGTCCTTATCTTCCTGCACTTAAACCGATCGGCCATGGCAAACCTGGTATTCCTACCGACTCTGGCACTGATGGGCTCATGGGTCTTCTTCTACTTGGTCGAAAGGCATTTCCTCAACCTGCAAAGGCGGTCTGATTCCCTAAGTCCTGCACAAGAGATCAAATGAGGGCCAATGCCAGCCGGGTGCCCTCCAGCGCCCTCACTCGCAGGCCAGGCATTTCTCGGCTCAACCGGTCAACCTCGCTCGATACGTCCGGCGTCATTCCGTAGTCATGCCACAGGATGGCCCCGCCCTCTTTGACCTGCTGGAGGGCATTGAGGGAGTCCGAGCGCACGTAGGGGGCGGAATGACAGCCGTCTATAAAAACCAGATCGAAAGGTCCGCCAAGGTCGCTCCAGTCGAGGGTAGCGCTATCTGCATGCACCTGTTTGATTCGGCGAGCGAGGGGATGCCCTTGGAACTGGCGTCCCAACTGGCTCCTTGGCGTCAGGTTGACCTCCTCGCCCGGTCTCAACAGTTTCGTCTTATCCGTCATTGAATCAAAGTCGGGTGGCAGATCCACTGTAACCACCTGCCCGTCCTCGCTCAAATTGGCCGCTAACGCCAGAGTGGTATTTCCATCGAAGGTACCGATCTCAAGGACCCTCTGCGCTTTCAAGACTCTAACCAGAGCGCAGACATGACAGGCCTCCTCGGCCGTGAGAGAGGTACCAAACTTGCGGTCGAACCCCCGTGGCAAGCAGATATCCACGGTGGCCGAGTCGGGCACTAAGTCGGTAAGAGAAACCCGAGGCAGGTCTCCCCGAAACCAGTAGGTCTGGAGAATAAATACTCGGTCCCTGGCGTAGAGCCCCCTCCTCAAACACGACAGGCTTGAGCGCGGTCTCGTGCAGAACCCCAAGAACTCAAGTAGCTTCTGTACGGTGCTGTGACTCATCTAGGCGCTCCAGACTCCCTGTGCGCTGGGCCGTTCGAGAGCTACGCACAGCTAGCCTGCAAAGCTGCCATTCCGAAGCCCAGCTCGTTGCAGGAGTAGCCATGCGCATTCCTGAACGCTCCGAGCCGGGAATTTGATGCTCTTGAACGAACTCGACGAGTACATACGCCTCATGAACCTGGCCGAGGCGTCGAGCGCGAATAATGCCCCCGCCCCTGAGGTAAGAGTGGCGATACTCGGCGATCACGCGACCCAACGCCTGTGCAAAATCGTCGAGGCGTGCTTGCTTGAGAGAGGCTATCGCCCCCTGATTTATGAAGGAAGCTTCGACGCGATCGGCATCGAGGCTCGCAGTCCAGCTCTGCAAGAATTCCAGCCCGAATTTGTTTATCTTGCGATCTGTGTTCAGAGAGTTCGGGAGCGCTTCTACGCCCTGCATGCGGTCGACCAAGCCCAGCTCAGCGAGGTCTACGCGAGCGAGTTAAGAGAGCTGATCGTTGCGCTGAGCAAACCGGGTAGAACGGTTGTCATCAACACACTTGCCCTTCCAGCCGAGCGGCAGTTCGGAAACTATTCTCTATTCACGGAGCAGTCTTTCTATACCATCATCCTGAAACTCAACGCCTTACTCTTGGAGGTAGCCAGGCAATCTGGAGCACTCCTGAACGATGTGATGCACCTGGCCTCGCAAGTGGGCACGGATCATTTCTTCGACGACCGCTTCTGGACAATCAGTCGGCTGATGTGTCGCAACCAGTTCCTACCCCGCCTAGCCGCAAGTCTCGCGGACCAGATCGCTACAGTCGGGGGCAAAGTCATCAAGTGCATTGTTCTGGATCTGGATAACACTCTGTGGGGCGGCGAAATCGGGGACGATGGCCTGGAGGGGATCTGTTTAGGCGAAAGTGGTGCAGGCGAGGCCTTCCTTCGATTTCAACAGTACCTGCTTTGTCTCCGAAACCGTGGCTTGCTGCTGGCCGTGTGCAGCAAGAATGAGCAAGAGACAGCCCGTCTACCGTTCCGGGAACATCCTTGCATGGTCTTGAAGGAAGAGCATATCTCAATTTTTTTGGCGAACTGGAAGTCCAAGGCCGAGAACATCGAGCAGATCGCCAAAGTTCTGAACATCGGGCTAGATTCGCTCCTCGTGCTCGACGATTCTCCCTTCGAGCGCGGGCAAATTAGGAGCCGCCTTGCAGATGTTCGGGTTCCAGATTTGCCAGCAGACATCTTGGAGTGGATCCCATTTCTCGAGAACAAGAATTACTTCGAAGTTATCGCCCTTTCCTCGGTCGACCAGAACAGGGGTCTCCTCTATGAACAGGAGGCCGAGCGGGGAGCGGAATTTTTACGTTATGATGACATAGA
>QWHO01000607.1 GCA_021404945.1 bacterium CPR1 | reverse complement strand
ATTGCAACGAATATGGCCGGTCGTGGAACGGATATTGTGCTGGGCGGAAACATAGAAAAGCAAATCGATGCGATTCGTATGGATGCCAGCCTGGATCAGGCCGTGCGCGAGCAGCGCATCGCCCAGTTGCGCGCGGAATGGCAGGGGATACATGATCAGGTGGTCAAAAGCGGCGGACTGCATATCATTGGAACGGAACGCCACGAATCGCGACGGGTCGATAATCAGTTGCGCGGCCGCGCGGGACGCCAGGGTGACCCGGGTTCCAGCCGTTTTTACCTGTCGCTGGAAGACCCGCTGCTGCGGATTTTTGCTTCCGAACGGGTAGCGGCGATCATGAACCGTTTCAAGCTGCCGGAAGGTGAGGCGATTGAGCATGTCTGGGTTACTCGTGCGATCGAGAATGCGCAACGCAAGGTCGAAGCACGGAATTTCGATATGCGTAAGCAGATTCTGGAATATGACGATGTGGCGAATGAGCAGCGCAAGGTAATTTACCAGCAGCGCAATGATCTGCTGGAGCATAGGATCTCCAGGCGAGAAGCCCTGCGACCCCATCAGGCGGGTATTGGCGGGCCCCATGAGGCCGGCCATGAAACCGGACAGCATGGGGTTAGCTCCTGCGCCGGAAATCGAGGAGACGTTGGGAAACTGGTTCAAAAAATCCACCAGCGAACCTCCGATATTGATCTCCTTCTATTGTAGCCCCTGCCCGAAAATCTCGCACCGCCACCTTACTAACAAGTGGTAACTCTCGTAAACGAGATGTTGACAGATTGAACGGGTTATCGCGTGGCTCGAGAAAGACCCCACGCAAGAACCGCAATCTCCAGCGCGAGACCGACCAGCATGGCGACGGCGGCCGCCGAGGCGCCGGGCATCCTGTGGCTCAAAAGCCAGGCTGTAATCAAGAGGCTCAGCGTTCCAGCCATGGTTGCCCACTGGATGCGCCAGGGCCTCTGCTGCGCCACATAGACGCCCTGCAGGACGTTCTGAGCCGCAACCTGACATGGAATCAAGAGGCCGAGCTGAACGACCGCCAGCGCCAGGGCGCCGAGCTCCTTGTCGCCACCCCAGAACAGTCCGAGCAAGCTGTGGCCCAGGTTCGTCCAGCCAAGAATTGCGAGGCACAAGCTGCAAAGGGAGCCTGCAACAAGCGCGTACCCCATCAGGCGTGCCGTCCCCGCCGCCTTCCAAGCGGATATCGTGATCTGCTGGACCATGCGGGTGGCGTTGGCAATCGGGAGAACGATGCCCCAGCCGGCCATCCATGAGGCCAGAGCCAGTGTGCCTCCAGTGCTTCTGCCGATGAGCCCCACCAGGGCGGCCCGCCCACCCCAAACAAGGACCATGCTCAGCGCGAGCGGAGCGTAGAAACGAGCCACCCCGGCAATGCTCACAGGCAAGTGGCTCGTGTCCTCTTCGGAACTCCGCGGCTCTCCTTTCTGCCTGGCAAAGAGAGTGATGAGGAGAGCCTCGACCAGAATGCCGCCCACGAGGGCACTGGCCGCAACAATGGGGCCCTGGCCGTGCAGAATGAGCCCGCAGGCGAGAACCGCAACTACGGTAAGAATTCTGCCGGCCGAAGCGAGTCCCAGTGTATGCCCGGAGCCACCGTCGATCAATTGGCCCTGGAAGTACCGTCGCCAAGCGATCAATGCTGGCCAAACGACCATGATCAAGAAGGGGACCCGCCCGGCCTGTGCGACCTCGGGCGGGGCCGCAAATACCTCTCGGAACAGCCATGAGTAAGCTGTCGGAAGCCATAAGGCCAAGAAAAACAGGGTCAGAATTGCGCTCAAGAGCAACATGAATCGCCATAGCGCTCGGCGCGATTCGGACCTGGGCGCCAGCGCCGTCGATACGTGCAGCATCACGATGACCGGGCTCTCGAGAAAATTGGCAACGGCCTTGATGATTCCCATCACGGCCAGCGAGACCGTCGGATTGGATAGACGGGTCAGCGCCATAACTTGAAGCGGGTCGCCCAAAGCCATGGCGACATCCGACAATGAAAGCGGCGCAAGGCGGCGGAGAAACTGGGTGAGCTTCAGTGGAGCCGTAGGCTTAGAGGAGTTGTCGGTTCTCACAAGCCCAGGACGGGTCGACGGGAGCCAGGGCTCGGAGGGCCTGCTCCAATCCCTCAGGAGGTGTCAGCTCAAATCCGTGCGTCGCGAGCCAGGTTTCGTCGTACACAGTCTCAAGATAGCGCTCGCCACGATCAGGATTGATCATCAGCATTTCCTTACCATGAGGCATCGTGGCCGCGAAAGCAAGACCGGCGGCGACGATTGCACCGGTCGAGGCGCCCAAAAGCAGTCCTTCCCGGCGCGCGAGGGCATGGCAGACAGAATAGGCCAGAGACTCTTTCACGACATATCCAAAGTCGACCATCTCGTAGGCCAGTTGCGGTGGTTGAAAAGCAAGCCCGATTCCTGTCATCTTATAGGGTCCGGGAGGAGTGCCGAGGATCTGAGAGCCTTGAACGTCGACGGCCAGAATCTTCAACTGGGGGAAGCGTGGCTTGAGTCGCCTGGCTAATCCGGTCAGCTGGCCTCCGGTGCTGACGCCTACCACCAGATAATCGAGACCATGCGGGAATGCCGACTCGATCTCGTCGGCCGTAATCTCCGAGTGTGCCTGCGGGTTAAGAGGGTTATGGTGCTGGCAGGGATACCAGGCTCCCGGAATCGAGGAGGCGATTTCCTGGGCTCTCTTCATCCGAGCCCGCTGCATAGAGCCAGAGGCATCCGCCTGGTCCAGGGAGACTTCCACCAGTTCAGCGCCGTAGGCTCGCAGTGTCCGTCGGAAGGTGGGGGTCGTCTTCTGGTCGATGACAATGATGACCCGGTAGGAACGCGTGGCCCCGATCATCGCCAACGCGACCCCAAAATTCCCCGAGCTCGACTCCACGATCGTTCCACCAGGTCCCAGGAGTCCTCGGCGCTCTGCATCCTCGATGAGATACACAGCGTTCTTGTCTTTAATGGAGCCTC
>QWHO01000091.1 GCA_021404945.1 bacterium CPR1 | reverse complement strand
CCTGGTGTGCGACATCGGGGGCGGCACCACCGACTTCTCGTTGATCACGGTGGTGGACGCTGAGGGCGACCTGGGCCTGGAGCGCGTTGCGGTGGGGGACCACCTGCTGCTCGGCGGCGACAACCTCGACCTGGCCCTGGCCGTGGCGGTGCAGACCCGGCTCAAGGCGGAGGGCACGAAGATCGATCCCTGGCAGTTCCAGGTGCTCACCCACGCCTGTCGCTCGGCCAAGGAAGCCCTGCTGGGAGCCGACCCACCCGAGGAGATGCCCATCACCATCCCCGGGCGCGGCAGCAAGCTGATCGGGGGCTCGGTGCAGACGGCCCTCAAGCTGGCCGACGTCAAGGCGCTGCTGGATGGCTTCTTCCCCAGGGTGAAGGCTAACGATCACGCCGAGCGTCGCCGCTCGCTGGGCCTCACCGAGCTTGGCCTGCCCTATGAGTCCGATCCGGCCATCACCCGCCAGCTGGCCCGCTTTCTGGACGGCCAGAAGCCGACCGCGGTGCTCTTCAACGGGGGCGTGCTCAAGGCTGACAGCATCCGCCAGCGCATCCTGACGGTGCTGAGCTCATGGCTCAAGGAGCCGGTGCGCGAGCTCGAGGGGGGCGATCTGGAGCTCTCGGTAGCCCGGGGCGCGGCCCGCTTCGCCCTCACCCGCCGCGGCCAGGGAATCCGCATCCGAGGCGGACTGTCGCGCACTTACTACATCGGGGTGGAGATCCCCCGGCCGGCCGTGCCGGGAGTTGCCCCGCCCATCAAAGCGGTCTGCGTGGCCCGTAAGGGCATGGAGGAGGGCACCCGGGTCGAGGTGCCCGAGGCCCGCTTCGGGCTGGTCGTGGGCCAGACGGTGGAGTTCCCCTTCCTGGCCTCGACTCGCGAGGACGAGGTGGGCGCTCAGCTCGAGGACTGGGAGGACGAGGGCGTGGAGGAGATCTCCAAGCCAAGGTCAGCGCCAGCCTCACGGCCGACGAGCACACCCCCGGCGTGGTGCCGGTGAGCCTGGAGACGGTGGCCACCGAGATCGGCACACTGGAGCTGTGGTGCCACGAGCGCGAGGGCGAGGGGCGCTGGAAGCTCGAGTTCGAGGTGCGCGAGGAGGCGGCTCCGGCCAGAGCCTGAGCATTCCTGGGAGCGCTCGAGGGTTAGCGCAACTGGGGGATCCTTAGGAGCACCAGCCCGAAGTGCTGGCTCACCAGGTCAGGCGGTCCAGCCCGCACCACTCCGATCTGACCCGGCGCCTCATCCTCGCCCTGGCTGCCCTCGAGCTTCCGCCGGACAAGCGGGTGGAGGCCATGGAGAAGCTTTGTCGCGAGACTGGCGACGCGGCCGGGGGCCGAGCGATTCAAAGCCAGGGCCGAGACGGTAAAATCGGCGGTCAATCGGATGGATGCCCGAGCAGGGACGTGCCGAAAGGGCAAGGGGTGCCTTCCTTTGGCTGGAACGGGCTGGTGGTGCGCATGACCGACCCGCCGGCCTCACGCGGCTTGCTTAAGCCCAACTGATGCGCCCCGTCGACAGCATCCTGGCCCGTTGCCAGCCCGTCGAGGGCCTGCTCTCAAGCACCTGACCGGGTCACATGGATCTGCCTCAACACCTTCAACTCGAGAACTACCTGATCTTCCACGAGAATCGAAACCGTGCTAGACTGTCGGCGTATCCGAGGAGGCGACGTGACCGACAAAGCCCAGCAGATCATCGCGATGGCTCGCGAGCTTGACCCAGAAGAGCGCAATCGCGTGATCTCAGAGCTTTTGAGCCTCGATGAAGAACACGATCCCGAGGCAGAGTCTCTATGGAGCGAAGAGATCCGTTGCCGCGTGGAAGCGCTCGAGAACGGCACGGCCACATTGATCCCGTGGTCTGAAGCCAGGAAGCAGCTTCGGGCCGGCCTCAAGCCTCATTGACGCTGGACATCTTCGCTGAGGCTGTCGAGGGAGGGCATCGAAGCCCGCGAGTATTACCAGGAGCGCAATCCTGAAGCAGCCGAAGCCTTCCTCGACGAACTCGACAGGCTGCTTGACCGAATCGAGGTGGAGCCCTTCTCGTTTCCGAAGGACGAGCACGGTACGCGCAAAGCGCTCTTCAACCGCTTCCCCTACAAAGTGGTCTTCAAGCCCGGCGACAAGCTCATTGCGGTCCTGGCCATCGTCCACCAGCACCGCCGACCCAGCTACTGGCGAGAACGACTGCGACGAATCTGAGGTATAATCGAAGACGTGAGCGCCCGGCCAAAGGACTGCTGAAGAATCCTGGTGGATCCGGTGATGAGCGCGACCATCGGTCACGTCCTTTGAATTCTACTTTCACCATCTTTTCAGGCCCTCTGACATAGACTGTCAGCATGGACATCCAGCGCCTGCCGGTTTCCTCTGCCTCCACCCGACCCGAGCATCTTGGGGCGGCCCGTGAGCTGGTGGCTCGCGGGCACACCCTGGAGCGCTTCGACAAGTCGCTCTGGCGAGGCGAGCGCTGGACCTCGGCCACCCCCCAGCAGGTCGCCGAGGCGCTGGCCGAGCGGTCTTCGGTGCGCCTCAAGACCGACCAGGGCAAGACGCTGACCATCGCCAGCGGCGAGGACCTGCTCGAGGCCCACGCCCTGTGTGCCAACGGGCCTACCCAGAGCCTGCCCTCACCCGCCCTGGCAGCCGGCCTCCAGGCCCTGGAGCGGGTCGGCCGCCTGCTGCGCGAGCAAGAGCCGGTGACCGCCTACGAGGCCTACAACCAGCTGACCGGCGATGCCAACCACCCCGGCAACGGTCAGCTGACCTTCGAGCAGAGCGGAGTGATGGTTTCTCTGGGCAGTTCCGAGGAAGTGGCCACCACCGCCTGTCTGGCAGCCGATTTCGGCGATGGCAAAGGGCTACCACCCGAGGCCGCCCGGCTGGTGGCCTGGAGGAAGGAGGGCTATCAATTCGGCTCGCTGCTCACGGCCTTTCACCAGGACGCCCCTCTGGAGCTGAGCTACCAGGACCTGCCTCTGGCCCGGCTGACCCGCCAGGACTGGGTTCGCCCCGAGACCAGCGCCAGCTTGAAGCAGTTGCGCGAGCAGGTGGACGCCACCGCCCGCGAGCTGGGCCGGCCTCCCTCCCTCCAGCAGTGGCAGCTTCTCCAGCTCGAGCCCACCAGGCCCTTCCAGGAGAAGCTCGAGCTCTTCAAAGAGCTGCCCGACCCGGACCACTATCGCCTGGCACTCTCTCGCGCCCAGGTCGATCAGCCCCTGCTCGAGACGGCCCGCCCGCTGCAGCAGGCGCTGGCGACACTGGGGCCGCAGGCTCCCCTCGAGAGCCTGGAGCAGGCCTGCACCCATCTGGCCGGCTTGCAGGCAGAGGAGCGCCCAGCCTACCTCAGCCTGCTCCAGGCCGGTGCCGCCCCCCCTCTGGCCTTGCACGTCCTGGCCTCGCGCGTGGGCCCGGAGATCGCCGAGCGCTGGCTGCGCGTCCTGCCCGAGCAAGAGTCTGCGGGGCTGCTGGCGGCGGCCAGCGAGATTCCCGCGGCGGTTGAGGCCGGGCCCTGGCTGGAGGGGCAGCTCGCGCGGCTGACCCGGTCCGGACTGCAGCCTGCCGAGGGGGCCCAGCTCTTGATGGTGCTGCTGGGCCGGCGCCAGTATGATCAGGCCGAAGCCCTGCAGGAGCGGGCGGCCGAGCTGCCCCACGCCGAGCTGCTGGCCGCCGCTGCCGCCTCCGGCCGGCTGTCCAGTGACGGACCCCTGCTGCGGCTGGCCGCGGACCAGGAGCACCCGGTGCCGTCTTACCGGAGCCTGGCCGACCAGGTCCTCCCCGAGTATCAGAAAGCGTTCCTCAAGTTGCATGAGCAGTGCGGGCAGCTGGAGCAGTCGCTGGCGGCCTGGGAGGCCGTCAGCTCCGACCCGGCCCATCTTCCCGAGCGCCAGCAAGCCTGGTCTCAGCTCCACCAGGCCGTCAAGTCCGAGCAGGCCACCCATATTTTGAGCCAGCTGGGGCCCCAGAGCGACCCGGTGGCCTCGGTGCGCGACCTGCTGGCCCTGTTGCCGGCCGTGGGAGGGGATCTGGAGCAGGCCCGGGCGGCCTGGGACAAGCTGCAGGGGAATTCGTTCGCGGCTCAGCTTTTTGGCCTGACCCCCGAGGCCGAGCAGGCCTTGCTGGCGGCCCGCTACGTGGAGCGACGCGACCTGCCCTGCGCTCAGCAGCCCCTGGAGGACCGCCAGCAGGCCTTGCTGGCCCTGGCCCGAGCTCACCGAGGGGACCTTCGCTCGGCCACCCAGGACTACCTGTTCGTCGCCTCCGGCCTGGAGGATCCCGAGGCACTGCCTCAGGCGGCCCATCTCATGCAGGACCTGATCGCGGCCACCGGCTCGAGCCGAGAGGCGCGGCTGGCTTATGAGCAGCTGTCCCGGCTCGATCCCGAGCAGGGTCCGGCCCTCTACCCGGCCCTGCGCACGGCGCTGGCGTCGGCCGGCAGCGTGACCGAAGCCTGGCCGCTGTGGGAAGGCATCCGCAAACTGACCCCCGAGGAGGCCCGCCAGCGGACCGCTCCTCTCGACGACCCCGCCTTCGGCGCGCTGCCGGCTCGGGCCCGGGCCACCTTGGCAGCCGGCCAGCTGAGCGCGCCGCTCGGTCCCCCGGGCCTCAAAGCCCTCAAAGAGATGGTGGGCAAGCTCTCCGGCCTCAGCTGGCAGCCCACCGGCTCGTGGGTCCGCCAGGACGGCTCTTATGTCCTCAGTCGGGCCAGCGCCGGTGGGGACGTGCTGGTCTCCGGTCCCATCGACCTGCCCGCCGATGGGCAGTTCGAAGCCAGGCTCTTCGCCAGCTGGACCCTGCCCGAAGGAGCCCGCGTCAACTGGGATGTCAGCGCCGACGACGGCCTGACCTGGAAACCGTTGGTCTATGCCGAGAAGTCCCACGCCGTTCAGGGAGAGCAGGGCTATTCCTTGAACGCCTATGCCGGGAAAAGGGTGCGCTTTCAGATCGCGCTCGCGAACGCGCAGCCCGGCGCTGAGGCTCACTTTAAGCTCGATGGTTTGCGCCTTGATGAGACCAAGGTTCTGTCCCACGAGACCATCGGCACCCATCAGCTGACCCAGATCGGCTCCCCGGCTCTCAGGGGGGAGGCGACCTGGACCTCGCCCCCTCTGACCATTCCCAGGGGGGCTGATTCCACGCTCAAGGTGCAGCAGATGACCTGCAATCGCTCGCCCTATAACGATATCGAGCTTCAGGTCCAGGGCTCGAGCGGCGCCTGGGAGCGGGTTTCGTATTTCTACAGCGACAGCTATGAGTCGTCCACGCGAGCCATCTCGCTGGAGAAATACGCCGGCCAGACCATCCGTTATCGCTATCGGATCAACGTGAGCAAGACCGGATCGGCCAGCTACGAGCAGCCCCACCTGACCATCCACGATGCCCACCTGATCCACAAGAAAAAGGATCAGTCCGGGGCCCTGCACGAGGACCTTTTCCATCGCGAGCATCTCGACCCCATGACCCTGGCCCGCCTGGCGGCTGATCCCGCTGTGGCGGCACCCACCCGCGAGCGAGTGCTGCAGGGCCTGCAGGCTCTGGTGGAGAGCACTGGCCATTCGGGGAAAGCCTGGTCGGCTCTCGAGAGCCTGCGCTCGCAAGCCGACGCGCCCGACTTCGTGGAACGTTGCCGCGCCTACGGTTATCTGATGGGTGGCGAGAAACCCGCCGAGAAGCTGGAGGAGCTGGTGGCCCACCTTCGGCCCGGCGATCGCCTGGAGGACCTGGCCCGCATCGCCAGCGTGCGCTCCGTGGAGCAACTGCTCGAGCTGCGCCGGCGCCTGGACGCCGAGGGAGGTCAGTGCGACAGCCTGGCATTCGTGGCCCGGGCCGCCGGGCGGGGGATCTCCCCGGAAGCCGCCTGGTCGGCCGCCGCTCCCCCCCTGGTGGGGTGCGAGCTGGCTCAGCGCCAGCAGCTGGTCGAGAGCCTGACAGAGAGTTTCGCGGCCGATGGGATTTCCCTCTGGAACGAGCTCACCGCCTGGCGCGAGCCGGCCGACAACCCGGCCCGGACGGTGCGGGCCCTGACCCAGCTCGGAAAGCTGGTTCAGGCGCCCCAGCTGCTGCAGGCCCTGCAGGCCCTGCAGAAGGCCCGTCGGGAAGGCCAGACCACCCGCTCGCTTCACGGCCTGGTCGAGGGGGTGGCCAACAAGATGCTGATGGAGGGTGGTGGCGACCTGGTGGCGCTGGTGCAGGCCACCCTGCTCGAGCGCGAGTCCGGCAGCCAGATCCTGGAGGAGGCCAACCGGATCATCCTGCCCGGCACCACGGTGGCCCGGCGCGCCTGAGCGTTTCCACGCAATCGCCGCAGCGGCCTCCATCTTGATCGCGTTTGATCCCATGTTCTTGACGAGCTGCTCTCTGGTGTTTTGTCCCGGAGCAGAGGCCTGAGAGGTTGATCGTCCCAGGCCCCGAACTGGGCACGAATGGCCTCGGTGGGACGTTTTCGCGAGCAGATGCTGACCTGTCTCACGGTCGGAGCCGAGCTCGAGCATGCCCTCTGCTGCCAGTATCTGTTCGCTGCCTTTTCTCTCAAGAAGAGCGTCCAGGAAGACCTCTCCTGGGCCGATCTCGAGACCGTGCGCGAGTGGACCGCGGCCCTTTTGCTGGTGGCCCGCCAGGAGATGGAGCACCTGGGCTACGTCTGCAACCTGATGACGGCTCTGGGAGGCACGCCTCACCTGGAGAGGGCCAGTTTCCCTTACGCCCAGGGCTACTGGCCCACCCACCTGCGCTTCGAGCTCAAGCCCTTCTCGGTCGAGTCCTTGACAAGGTTCGTGGAGTATGAGCGTCCCCAGGGCGTTCGCGACGAGTTCTCGCGCCCGGTTGAGCGCTTTCCTCACCCTCCCAGCGCCTCCCAGCGGTTCACCGAAATGCCCATGGAGTTCGAGGCGGTGGGAGACATCTACGCCCACATCCAGCGACGGCTGGAGAGCTGTCCCTACGACGACGAGGCTCTCTTCGTCGGGCCGCGCCGGGCCCAGATCGACAATGAGCTGCTGGGCAACGACCGGCGCGGCTACGCGGGAGTGAACGTCAATCCCGTGGTGGATCGGACCTCAGCCCTGGCCGCCGTTGGCCAGATCATCGAGGAGGGGGAGGGATCCACCACCGTCTGCCCCACCGGGCATTACCAGATCTTCCTGGACATCCTGCGTGACCTCGTGTCCCGGCCGGCAGGCTTTTCGCCGGCCCGGCCGGTGGCCGACAATCCCTGTGTGCGTCCCGCGGCGCTGGCGGGGGGGGCACAGGTCATTTCCGATCCCTTCACCTCCCGGGTAGCTGACCTCTTCGACGGTTGCTACGAGTTGATGCTGGGCATGCTCTACCGCTTCAGCATCCAGTCCGAGGAAAGCCCTGAGGAAATGGCCTTCCTGCAGCGGATGACCTTCTTTCCCATGATGACCCAGATCATTCGACCCCTGGGCGAGCTGCTGACCGAGCTGCCGATGGGACCGGACCATCCCGGCCTGAACGCCGGCCCCACCTTCGAGCGGCCGCGCATGGCCCTGGTGAGCAGCCACCGCCTGGGAGCCTGGACCATGATCCGCGAGCGCTTCCAGGACCTGAGCCACAGTTGCCAGAAACTGGCCGACCGGCGAAGCGACCTGGAGCGCTTGCAACTGCTGGCTCAGGTTCTCAAGCGATTGTCCATGCTCTGTCAGGGGGTGCGAGCGTGCTGATCGTTTGCTTTCAAGGATGGTTTCAGGTGCGCCTGGCCACCGACCCCGACCCCGCCGACGAGCCTCGAGGAGCCAGCGGCACCACCTTCGCCCTGGCAGGCGAGCCGGACTTCGACCGGATCGTTCGCTACCACGATCCGGTCGCTCCGCGAAGTTTCGGCCAGCCGGTGGGGGTTTTCGTCCATCAGATCTCGCTCAGAGGACAGCTCCAACCGGACCATCCGCTGTTAGGGGCGAAGGTGGAGATGCTGGACGACCCCCTCTTCATGAACCACAACAATGTGGTTACCCTCTCTGAAACCGAGCCGATGGACCCCTTTCACATCAAGCTCTGGCGGGGGGCGCTGAGTCTGCAGCGCAATGATTTCTGGGATCCATCCCGACCCGAGCTGACGGCCTTCGAGGCCTCTCCCGAGATCATGCGACGGCGCCTCGGGGTGCTGAGCAAAGATTCGCTCAAGGTGGGTCTGACCACCGGCATCACCGACTATGCCGCTTACCGACTGGAGCGTCGCCGCAACCTCGAGGAGGAGCTCTCTCGAGCCGAGGGTGAGGTGGCCCGCGTCGCGCTGTCAAAACGAATCAAGGAGTTGTCTCGGGAAGACGACACCTTCCCCCGCGAGCGACTCGGCTACTGCATGACCTACCGTTTCGCCCTCAATGGTCGAGCGCTCGTGAAGGACCCCGACGGTCAACTGGGAGGAATCCCCGATCTCGAGCGCCACTGGCCGATCGAGCTGTGGATGGGGGCCTACGATTCGGACACCCTGTGCGGCTTCACCACCGGCATTCTGGAAGTCCCCCTCCAATGAGGCTCTTTCCTGCCGGGCAACCGGTGGATACCCCGTTCAAGCGGGGCGTGGACAGGGCGGCCTACCTGGCCGCCCTGCTCGGCCCCATGACCACGCTGCCTCAGATCGTGCAGATCTACCAGACGCACAGCGCCGAGGACATCAGCATCCTGGCCTGGGCCGGGTTTTCGGTTTACTCCGCCTTCTGGGTTCTTTACGGCTGGGTCCATCGCGATCTGCCGCTGACGCTCGCCAACCTGCTCTGGACCCTCCTTCAGGGGATGGTCCTGGTGGGAGCCATTCTCTGGGGAGGTACTTTGTGAGGAAGACTCTGACCACTTTGCTGCTGGCCGCTTGCCTGCTCTCGGCCTGCAGCGCGCCCGCGCCCCAGGTCGCCACGCCCATTAGCCCCGACATACCCGGTCTTCCTTTCCCGCTGCCGAGCACGGTCTCTCGCGACGAGTTTCAGCCCAAGCTGTACAGGTTCCTCACCGACCTGACCTACCGCAACCTGCCCGGCTGGCGCAGAGACAAAGGAGTCAGAGATACCGGTCCGTTCTTGGACGGGGTCTACTACGGCACCCATCCGGCTGTGCGTTGCTATTACTCGCCCCAGGCCTTCGCCTGGATGAAGGCGGGCCGGGTGGGCAAGATCCCTGATGGGGCGATGATCATCAAGGAGATGTACAACCCGCCGGCGGCCCGCTACGCCGGGCTCAACCCGGATACCTCGCTGCCCATGCCGACCTGGACCTGCATGATCAAGGACAGTGCTGGCTCGAAGGATGGTTGGTACTGGGTCTACTTCGACTCCAACCCCAACTCCACCACCCCTCCCACCCCTCAACCGGTGGACTCGGACAGTCCTCCCTTCACCTACCCCAACTCCGGTTTTGGCTCTTACTGCGTGCAGTGCCACACCTCAGCTAACGGCGAGGAGTTCACCTTTGCCGCCCTGGAGAACGTCGCCGGCGAGCCGGGTAGGCCCATCACCTATGAAGATGACGGCTCCTGGCGTCAGATGAAGGACGATCCGCTCAAACTCAGCGACGACAGGAGCGGTCGACAACTCATGGGCCGCCTGCACACTGCGCTGGACGGGTCGGTCGATTCAACCGCTGACCCTGACTACGTCAACGAGGAGCTCGTGGCCCAGTTCAACACCTTCGCAGATGCCCCCAACGGGCCAATCCAGGCCATTCCGGGGGTCACCACCGATCGCTCGGTTGCTCAGGCCCACCGCCAGTTCGTCAGCTCCGATCAGTGCATGTCCTGCCACGCCGGAGACAGCTCCCCGTTTGGGCCCAACATGTTCTTCCCCAACGAGGGAAAGGACGGTGTCGACGTCTCGCCCTTCGCCGAGTGGAGCTGGAACATGATGGGCCTGGCCGGACGAGACCCTATTTTCCACGCGCAGCTCGAAGGGGAGGTGGCCACCCATCCGGCTCGGGGTCAGCTCACTCCCGAGAGCATCCAGAATCTCTGCTTCTCCTGCCACGGGGTCATGGGCCAGCGTCAGCTCGCGCTCGACGACCCGCACGCCAACTTCACCCAGAGTCGCACCCAGGATCCCGATGACCCGTACGGTAAGCTGGCCCGGGACGGGGTCTCATGTGCCCTGTGCCACCAGATCCAGGACAACCGGAACGTCCCCCTGGTGGATGTGCAGACCGGCCGTTTCAGCCTCAACCCGCGCAACAGCCAGGGACAGCTCGTCCTCAACGGACCCTTCGACCACCCGGTGACCATGCCCATGGAGAAGAGCCTGAATGCCCAGCCCGTCTCCAGTGGCTTCATCTCCGATTCGCGGCTCTGCGCCAGTTGCCACACGGTGTTCCTGCCGGTCCTGGACGCCCAGAGCAACGTGGTGGACAATCGCTACGAGCAGGCCACCTACCTCGAGTGGCTCAACTCCAGCTTCCGTGACGGTGGCCCTGGCCCCCAGAGTTGCCAGCAGTGCCACATGCCTGATACCGCCTTCGGGCAGCTGCTGGACAACTTCAAGATCGCCAACATCCAGGATCAGGATTATCCCGTCACCTCGAACCTCTCGCCTCTCAGCCTTATCACCGTGCTCAAGCGCCCGGGATTCCGCCGCCATACCCTGCTGGGCATCAACCAGTTCGGGATGGAATTTTTCCAGCATTTCCCGGCTCTTCTTGGCATCAGCAAGGTGAACTTCATGTCGGGCACCACGGACGGCCTGACCCGGGCCATCCAGAACAGCCAGGAGCTCGCTCGCCAGGCGAGCGCCCGGGTCGAGCTGAGCAACGCTCAGAGGGTGGGCAACGTGCTCTTTGCCCGGGTGAAAATCACCAATCTGACCGGCCATCGTTTCCCCAGCGGTGTTGGCTTCCGCCGCGCTTTTCTGCTCTTTGAGGTGCGCGACGGGGCGGGCCAGGTCGTCTGGGCCTCGGGCCGAACCAACTCGATCGGCGTGATCGTCGGCCCCGATGGCCAGGCCCTGCCCAGCGAGTTCCACGATATCGATCCGCTCACCGCTCAGCAGGCCTTCCAGCCTCACTTTCAGACCATCACCTCCCAGAGCCAGGTGCAGGTCTACGAGGAGATCGTGGCCGACCTGCAGGGCAAGTTCACCACCAGCTTCCTCAACCGTGCCACCGACATCAAGGACAACCGCCTGATGCCCCTGGGCTGGACCTTCCCGGGTCCGCCCGGCTTTGCGCCTGAGTTCGCCGAGGCCACCGCCCCCTTTGGCGGGGCGGCTGACGACGCCGACTTCACCGATGGCACCGGGTCGGACACGCTCACCTACCAGGCCACCCTGCCAGCCGGAGCTGTGGGTCCCTTCTCGGTGCGGGCCGAGCTGTTCTACCAGGCGATCCCGCCTTACTATCTCCGGGACCGCTTCACCGCCTCACAGGGCCCGGCCTCGTTGCGGCTCTTCTTCATGACCAGCAAGCTCGACACCCGGAAGACCAACTTCCCCGACTGGAAACTGCCCATTGCCGAGGCCACCGTTCTGGTTCCCTGATTCAGGGATCTGTCAGCCTGGCGAGCTAGACTCGGGCCATGATCGCGCCCCTGGCCCTGGGAGGGCATATCCAGCCCTGGGAGCACGAGCCGCTCGAGCGTCTGGCCGAGCAGCTCGACCGCTACCAGTCGCTGGCGCGCAGCGAACGCGAGGCGCGCAAGTATGCCGAGCAGCAGAAGACCCTGCGGGCGCTGGTGGCCGACCCGAGCCTCTCGGCAAGGGCCCGCGGCTCTGTGCTGGCCGGCTGGTCGAGCACTCCCGCCCCGGGCTACTGGCTCAACCACTGGGAGCAACTCACCGGGGCCCCGCGCGAAGAGCTTTACTGTCAGGCGGACAAGTTGCTCTCGGGAGATCCCCCCAGAGTGCGCGAAGCCCTCTCGCAGCTGCCCGCCGAGTGCCTGGTGCGGGCCTGCCAGAGCTCGCTGGGGGCCGACTTCACCCCCCCGCAGGACGCGACCGTCGGTGAGCTGGCGGCCGCCGCCCAGGCTGCTCAGTCGAGCAGCGGGTTGTTCCACGGCGAGCGGACCGCCCGCATGCTGCGGGGCCTGTTCCTGGCCGAGCTGGCTCCGATCGAGCGCCAGCGCGGTTTCGAGCTGGTGGGTGACCGGCTGCACGCTCTGCGGATGGGCGATGCCACCGGCTATGTGGCCCAGGTCTCCGAGCTGATCACCCGACCCGAGCTGACCTCGACCGTGCGGCTGGCAGCCTTGCTCCACCTGGGTCCTGAAACCGAGCTGGAGCACGCTCTCGAGGCCGCTCGGCTGACCGGCGCCGTGGCGCCCGGCCTGAGCGCTGTGAGCGAAACGCTGAGGTTCGTTCAGCTCAACGGGGTGGTGCTGCGCAAGCGGGTCATCTCTTGAGGGCCCGAGCGTGCCAGTGGCTCAGAGCCTCGAAGTCTCATGGTCGCCACGAACGGGGTCTTGAGCGCCTCGGCTGCCAGGGCCTCGCCGCGCGCCTTCTTTAACCCCCTGGCTTGCGCCGCTCCTCGGCCGACTGCTCGGTCACCAGGTCAAATTCGGATCCGGCTCGACCGCAACCTTCCCGTCAGACGACGAATTGATAGCCGTTGCCGCGCACCGCACGCAGGGGCCTCCAGCCCGGCTTGGCCTGAGAGATCTTGCGACGCAGGCTGGATACGTGGGTGTCCAGAGTCTTCAGCGAGCCGCTGTAGTCGCGCCCCCAGATCTCGTCCAGGAGGGTGTCGCGCGAGGTGGTCTGGCCGCCGGCTGCCATCAGTCGGCGCAGCAACTCGAACTCGATGCGGGTCAGCCTGAGGTCATTGCCGTCACACAGGACCCGGTAGCCGGCCGGATCGAGGATCAGCCAGCCGGCCCGAAGCACCGACTCGGTCTGTCCGAGATCGGGGCGACGCAGAAGCGCCTCGACCCGAACGAGCAGCTCGGCCGGCTCGTATGGCTTGGTCACATAGTCATCGGCTCCCAGCCGGAACAAGGTCACCTTGTCCACGGTGGTCGTGCGTCCCGAGAGAATCAGAATGGGAACCTCGCTCTGCTGCCTGAGTCGGCTGCAGAGCTCGGCACCGTCGGCGTCGGGCAGCATCAGGTCGAGCACCACCAGGTGTGGTCGAGTGCGCCGGAAGACCTCGTCGAGGGTGCGCCCTTCGGTCATCCAGGTGACCTCAAAACCGTGGCAGGAGAAGAGCTCTTGCACGGCCCGGCCGCAGACCGCGTCATCTTCGACCAGGAGTAGCCGATGCAACCCTTTGCCTCCTCCACCCGACTCAAGTTGGCTCTGCGACAGAGTGTAGCACACACAGAGATCAGGGACTGACACGGCCAGCCCGTTCATAAACTATTAACATGGTTCTGAACTTTCTGGATGCTCCGGGCCTCCAGAACGGGCATAGTGAAGATGGCTCCCGCGGGCTCCATGATGTCGTCTCCCGTGGGAGCCACTTTCTTCTGTCAGCGATTCAGCATGGTGGGCAAGACCACCCCGCGCAACACGGCGAACGTGGCCGCTGTAGCCAGGGCTCCGGGCCAACCAAACTGAGCCCCGGCCGCCGCAGCCGCCAACCCCACGCCGGCCCCGATGGCGGCCCCCGCCATCTTGCTCTTGCCCAGCGACTCGGCCATCTGCATCCCGATGCCGGCACCGATGAATCCGTCCATTCCATAGGCCACCGCCGGCGAATAGCCCAGGCCGGTGAAACTGTTGGCCCCGCCAGCCATGACCAGGCCCATGAAGCCGGCAGCCAGGCCTCCCCCGGTATCCACCACAAAGCGGTCTTTGGGCTCCGGCGCCGCGGGCGGTGGGGGGGTGCTCGCTCCCTGCGGTCGAGCGTGGCGCACGGAGGCTTGCGTAATCTGCATCGTTGTCCCCTTCTTTCTCTCCTCGGGCGATCGCGCAGATCGCCATGCCTTGCAGGGTATTGCCGGGCGCTGAAACTTCCTTGAAAACTGATCTGAATCAGGGCAGGGTTGGGCAGTTTTGCTATCCTACTAAGCACGATGAGTTGGATGGATCGAGCAGTCGAGCCCTCGGAGGTGGTGGCGCCCCTCAAGAGCGGCAATCGGGTTTTTCTTCATGGCGCCTGTGCCACTTCCACCCCGCTGATTGAGGCTCTGGCCGCTCGTGGCGACCTGGAGAATGTCAGCCTTTACCACATCCATCTGAACGGTTCTCTCCCCACGGCAGAGCCGGCCATGGCCGGCCGGTTCCGCCACGTGTCCCTCTTCACCGGGCACAATCTGCGCAAAGCGAGTGCCGAGGGCAGGGCCGATTTCACGCCCATCTTCCTCTCCGACATCCCCTGGTTGTTCCTCAGCGGGAAGGTCGTTCTGGACGCCGCCGTCGTGCAGTTGTCGCCCCCCGACCGGCACGGTTTCTGCACCCTGGGACCTTCGGTAGATTGTGCCCGCGCGGCCGTGGACACGGCCCCGCTCGTGCTGGCCGAGATCAACGAGCAGATGCCCCGCACCCACGGCAACAGCTTCGTGCACATCGACAGGGTCGCTCGCTTCACCCTCACCAACCGCCCTCTGCTCGAGTTCCCACCCGACCTCCCGGGCGAGGCCGAGAAGGCCATCGCTCGCCAGATCGCCGGTCTGATCGAGAATGGCTCCACTTTGCAGATGGGGATCGGGGCCATCGCCGAATCGGTCCTGACCGAGCTCTCCGCTCACTCGGACCTGGGCATCCACACCGAGCTTTTGCCCGAAGGGGTGGTGAAGCTGGTCGAGGAGGGGGTGGTGACCAACCGGAAAAAGTCGATCGGCGCCGGACGGATCGTCACCAGCTTTGCCAGCGGAACCCGCCGATTGTTCGACTTTCTGGATGACAACCCGCAAGTCGAGTTCCACGGTTGCGACAAGACCAACGACACCCACATCATCCGCCAGCACGACCGTATGGTTGCCGTCAACGGAGCGCTGGAGATCGATCTGACGGGCCAGGTCTGCGCCGACTCGATCGGAAGCCAGATTTACAGCGGCATCGGCGGCCAGATGGACTTCATCCGGGGGGCCGCCCTGGCTCGCGAGGGCAAGCCCATCATCGCTCTGCCTGCCACGGCCAAGAAGGGACAGATGTCACGCATCGTCTCCGTGCTGAAGCCGGGGGCCGGGGTGGTGACCACCCGCGGGCACGTTCACTGGGTGGTGACCGAGTTCGGGGCCGTCAACCTCCACGGACTGAGCCTGCGCGAGCGGGGCGAGGCGCTGATCGGCCTGGCCCACCCTGATTTTCGAGCCGAGCTGACCCGCGAGCTCAAGCAGCTCAGGCACTTCTAACTGGCTGATGCAAAACCGGTCGTGCTGTTGAAGCAGAGCCCTTTGTTTTTTGAGCCGCGGCTTGACTCAAAAGGTCGGGACGGACTGACCGGACGTGCTAAGGCCTGGGAAGCAGGCCGGCCTGCCAGGCGTGGACAGCAA
This sequence comes from bacterium CPR1, assembly GCA_021404945.1. Classification (GTDB taxonomy): domain Bacteria; phylum Vulcanimicrobiota; class Xenobia; order Xenobiales; family QWHO01; genus QWHO01. Next base: position 13,016 of record QWHO01000091.1, on the reverse strand, counting down.
TCTGAGTACGGCTCTTGACCCCGAGCTTGGAGAGCAGACGGCTGACGTGGGTCTTGACCGTGCTCTCCTGGATGCTGAGTGACTCGGCGATCTGGTGGTTGGAGTGACCGGCCGCGACCAGTTTCAGGACGTCCATCTCCCGCTCGGTCAGGCCGATATCGTCGGCCCTGGGGTGGGGCCGGATCTCGCGCACGAGACGTGCAGCCGCCTCGGGAGACAGCTGCACGCGCCCCTGGGCGGCCGCCTTGATGGAGGCGCACAGGTCCAGTGCCTGGGTGTCCTTGAGCAGGTAGCCGATGGCCCCGGACTTGATGGCCTGCACCACGGAAGCATCTTCGAGAACGCTGGTGAGCGCGATCACCTCGATCTCGGGCAGGCGCTCGCGTAACTCGCCGATGGCGGTCAAACCGTCCATGACGGGCATCAACAGGTCCATCAGCACGACGTCCGGCTTGAGCTGCTCGGCCTTCTCGAGGGCCTCCTGGCCATTTCCGGCTTCGCCCACCACCTCCAGCTCCGGGTCCTGGCTCAAAAGCAGTTTCAACCCCTGGCGCACCAGAGCATGATCATCGGTCAGCAGTACGCGAACAGCCATGGCCACCAGTTCCCCCGTCCCCTGTCGGCTCCCTCCTCCTTTAGGAGGACTCGGATCATCCCTCTCCGGTCGGACTCAAAAGACTTCTCGCGAGGGTCTTCTCCGGGCCTGCGCCTGGACTATTCTGGAGTCAGAAACGTCTTGGAGGCCAGTGATGAATCTCAGCGAAATCCCTCAACTGTGCGAATGGACTCACTCTCGAGTCTGCTCTCCCGGTCAGACGCTGGTTTTCGAGGGCGAGCAGCCGCGGACCATCTACCAGGTAACCCGCGGAGTCGTCAAGCTGACCCGCTGCTCCACCAACGGACGCGAGATCATCGTCGGTCTGGTCTATCCAGGGGAATATCTGGACGTGGTGGCCATTCTGGACGGCAGTCCCCACGGTGTCACGGCTTGCGCCCTGGCCGGGAGCGAGGTCGAGGTCGTCGCAGTCTCGCGCGAGCTGGCCCTGCGCTGCACCGACTTGCTCCACTTCTTGGAGAGAGCCGCTCTGCAAGAGCTGAGAGACCAGCGCGACTGGACAGTGGCCATGGCCCTCGAGCGCGTGGAGACGCGCGCGATGCGGGCCCTCACGATGCTCGGCGAGCGCCTGGGGGCGCGCCTGGAGAAAGGCTTCGAGCTGCCCTTGATGCTGAACCGGCAGGAGTTCGCCGAGCTGATCGGTACCACCACCGAGACTGCAATCAGGGTGCTCAGTACGTTCCGTCGCCGGGGGATCACGCTGGAGAGGGGCGGGTGGCTGAATGTTCTCGAGCCCGATGTCAGTCTGGCCTGACATGATGAGCCAGCAACCGAAGACGAGGGTCCTCCTCCTGAGCCCGGATCTGGCCGTGCGCTCCAGTTTAGCCCGTTTGCTCGAGCAGGAGCCTGACCTGGAGGTCTCCGAGCGGGGCGGCTCGGATGATCCGGACGTGGTCGTGGTGACCGTCACGGATCCCGAACAGGCTGCCCGGTTGCGCCGCCAGTTCCCGAACAGCCGCATCCTGGGCCAGGTATCGGTGTTCCGCCCCGAGCTCAGGCTCAACGGTCACATCGATCGGGTGGTGGACAGCGTGGCACCTTACGAAGTCCTGGTGAAGGCCATTCGCGAGCTGGGCTCTGGACGTTAATCGTTGCAGATCGGCACGTCGGCTCGCACCAGGGTGCCTTTGCCGAGAGTGCTGTCGAGTTGGAGCAGGCCACCGATGGCTGCCACCCGCTCGCGCATCGACTGCAGGCCCACGCGGGTGGGAGCCACCTGATCTTCCCGGAACCCCTTCCCGTTGTCCTCCACTTCCAGCACCAGCCGCTCGCCTTGCGGCATCACCCGCAGGGTCAGCTGGCTGGCCTCGGCGTGCTTGATCACGTTGTGCATCGCCTCCATGGCCACACGGTAGCACTGGTGCTTGTGCTCGATCCGCATCTGGGGCTCGTGACCCACGTCCAGGGTCAGTTGCAGCCGGTAGCGCCGCGCCAGGGCGCGCACCTGGCGAGCCAGGCTACCGGTCAGCCCCTCCGATTCGAGCGACTCGGGTCGAAGCTCCAGGATGAGCGCCCGCATCTCGGCCAACCCCGACTCGGCCAGCGAGAGCACGTAGTCGAGCGCTTCTCGGGCTCGGGCGGGATGCTCGATCGCATTCAGGGCCGCCTGAGTGCCCAGCACGATGCCAAAAAGGGCCTGCGAGACCGAGTCGTGCAACTCGCGCGAGAGAAACTTGCGTTCCTCTTGCATCACGGTGGTGCGCACCTCTTCCTCGCGCTGGGCATACTCGGTCTCGCGCCGGTGGATCTCGATGCGCAGCTCGACCACGTCGGAGATATCGCGTATGAAGCCTGTGAACTGGCGTTTGCCATTCAGATTGAGCTCGCTGACGGCAAGGTGGGCCGGAAAGAGGCTGCCATCCCTGCGCCGGGCGGTGACCTGTCGGCCCAGGCCGATGATACGGGCCTGGCCGGTCTCGATGTATCGGCGCATGTAGGCGTCGTGCTCGGCCCGATAGGGATCGGGCATGAGGATCTTGACGTTCTGCCCGAGCAGCTCCTCGACGCGAAAGCCAAAGAGCTTCTCGGTGGCCCGGTTGGCCGACTGGATGATGCCTCGCTCGTCGATGGTGAGAACGGCGTCCACGGCCATGTCCAGGATGGTCTGGTTCATGCTCAGTTGCTCGAGCATCTTTCGACGCATCACCTCGCAATCGGCGGCCGTGCCCAGCACCATAGCCGCCATGGTGATGCGTTCGCGCAAGAGATCGCTGGCGGCTCCGAAGACTCGGATTCGCCCCACGGCCTGCCTGCCTTGCTCGTGAATTTGTTGCTCGAAGGCGCAATCCCCGCTGGTCTGTCCCCGGGTGCAGGTGCGACCTCGAAATTCGATCTCCAGGCCAACTTCAGGATGATGCAGGTGGATCCGTCTGAGCACCTCGTCGGGGGCTGATTCAACCTCCAGCTCGTGGGTCAACAGGCGTCGGGCAAGCTCGATCATGGCCGGCCAGTTCTGGGTCCCCCTGCCGAAATCTTGCAGGGTTGCTCAGGATCGCCAGAGCCAGCCGAGAAGACCGAGCTTGAGCGCGTGAGCCCAGCACCCCGCGGCAGTTTGGCTTACCCGGTCGCGGAGGTATACTGCAGGCATGAGTCATCGTCCGGTGGGTGTCGTGTTTGCCCTTTTGTGCCTCTACCTCATGGCAGTGATCCTGGTCATAGGCGGCCGGGCCGACCGCTCGTAGGCTGAGAGCATGAGCTCAAAATCCAATCCCGGCAATTGTGGGACTCAGCTGCGACTCGAGCAAAGTCTGCTTTTGTCTTTCGAGCGCTCGTGAGCTCGTTGAAACGGGTCGACCCGGGAATTCTTATCGCCGGTCTGGCTCTTGCGGGCCTGACCACCCACGGCGTTCTCTGGTTGAGCCAGATGCCAGCTCCCTGGCTAAATGTGCCTCTCTTTGTCGTGCTGGCCCTGGGAGGCACCCCCCTGGTCTGGGACCTGCTCGTGAAGGCCCTGAGGAAGCAGTTTGGCAGTGATCTTCTGGCCGGCATCTCCATCCTGACTTCGATCCTGCTGCAAGAATATCTGGCCGGGAGCATCGTGGTCTTGATGCTCAGTGGTGGGGAGGCCCTGGAGAGCTTTGCGGTCAGCCGTGCTTCGGCCGTGCTCGACGCGCTGGCCCGCCGCATGCCCAGCCTGGCCCATCGGCGGGAAGGAGCTGAGTTGCGTGATGTCCAGGTCTCCGAGATCCAGGTCGGGGACCTGCTGGCCGTCCATCCTCACGAGATCTGCCCCGTGGATGGTGAGGTCAAGGAGGGGCACGGGCAGATGGACGAGGCCTACCTCACCGGCGAGCCCTTTCTCAATCCCAAGACTCCCGGCTCGAGGGTCCTTTCGGGTGCCATCAACGGGGACACCATGCTGGTGATCAGGGCCACTCACCGGGCGGTCGACTCGCGCTATGCCCGCATCATGGAAGTCATGAGAGAGTCCGAGCAGCGGCGCCCGCGGCTGCGTCGCCTGGGCGACCAGCTCGGGGCCTTCTACACTCCTGTTGCGGTGGCGATCGCTCTGGTCAGCTGGGGCCTGTCGGGCGACCCGGTTCGGTTTCTGGCCGTGCTGGTGGTGGCCACGCCCTGTCCCCTCTTGATCGCCATTCCGGTGGCCATCATCGGGTCCATCTCACGGGCTGCCCGGCGCGGGATCATCGTGCGCAATCCCGCCGTGATGGAGCAGTTGGACCTGGTGCAAACGATGATCATGGACAAAACCGGGACGCTGACCTACGGCCTGCCCTCCCTGACCGATCAGACCATGTTCAACGGTTTTGAGTCCCTCGAGGTGCTGCGCCTGGTGGCCTGTCTCGAGCGCTATTCGCGTCATCCCCTGGCGGGGGCCATCGTCAGCCGGGCCCAGGCGGAAGGACTGACCCTGTCGGAGGCCACGGCGATCAGCGAGCCAGCGGGTCAGGGCTTGATCGGGGAGGTCGATGGTCACACCGTGCAGGTGACCAGTCGGGCCGTGGCCGCTCGATTTCAGACCGAGCTTCCCCTCGGTGCGGGTCTGGAGTGCGTGGTGCTGGTGGACGGTCAGCTGGCGGCCCACTATCGTTTCCACGACAAGCCCCGGGACGAGAGCAGGCTGTTCGTTCAGCACCTGGGCCCCCGTCACCATATCAAGCGCAGCCTCATCGTCAGTGGCGACCGCGAGGAAGAGGTCCGTTATCTGGCCGAGCAGGTGGGTGTGCTGGAAGTCCATGCCGGCCAGAGCCCGGAGCAGAAACTGGCTATCGTGCGCCAGGAGACGAGCCAGGCGCCCACGGTGTACCTCGGCGACGGGATCAACGACGGCCCGGCCTTGATGGCAGCCACCGTCGGCATTGCCCTCGGGCAGGCCTCGGACATCACCGAGGAAGTGGCTGGCGCGGTCATCATGGATGGCTCCCTGATCAAGGTGGACGAGTTCCTCCACATCAGCCACAATCTTCGTGTCATTGCGCTGCAGAGCGCCGTGGGGGGGATGGTCCTCTCGATCCTGGGCATGCTGGCAGCGGCGCTGGGCTATCTGCCACCGGTGGCCGGCGCACTGGCCCAGGAGGTCATCGACCTGGCCGCCGTTCTCAACGCTCTGCGTACTGCCCTGCCCCCGGCCCGGCCCACGGATTACCAGGACGCAAACGCGGGCTTGTAAGGCCCGGTTGATACCCCGGGAGGGCTCGCCCGGGGGGCGGCGCGAAGGCTATCCCATGGGCTCACAGTGGAAAGCCAAACATCGCGAGGCAGCCGCGAACGCCAAGGGCAGGCTGTTCGGCAAGCTGTCCAAGGAGATTTCCATCGCCGCCCGCAACGGGGCCGATCCTGATACGAATGCCCGCTTGCGGTTGCTGGTGGAGCAGGCGCGCAAGGCTTCGATGCCCCGCGAGACGCTGGAGCGTGCCTTGAAGAAGGGCAGCGGGTCCGGCGAGGGAGCGCACTACGAGCACCTGACCTACGAGGGTTTTGCGCCCCATCGGGTGCCGCTCATCGTGGAGGCCCTGACCGACAACATCAACCGCACCGGTCCGGAGATGCGCGTTCTGTTTCGCAAAGGCCAGCTCTGCGCCTCGGGCTCGGTGGCCTGGGAGTTCGACTACCTGGGCATGATCGAGGCCACGCCTCAGGCGAGCGATACCGACCCCGAGGTGGCCGCCATCGAGGCCGGCGCCCAGGACCTCGAGCCCGGCGAAGAGGGAGCCACGCTCTTTTTTACCGACCCGACCGATCTCGACCTGGTCTGTCGGGCTCTGCCTGAGCACGGCTTCACGGTGCAGTCGGCCAGGCTCGGCTACCGGCCCAAGAACCCGGTGAGGCTGGACGAGGCTCAGCTCCAGGAGGTGGAAGCCTTTCTGAGCGCCCTCGACGCTCACGACGACGTGCAGAGCATCTACGTGGCCCTGGCCGGGTAGCCTCGAGCTTCCGCGCCTGCCAAGCGAGCAGTTTGCGCTGGGGGGTGGAGCTCAAGACCTTCGCAAGCAGCTGAGGCTTTCCAGAACTTTTCAGCCGTCCAGGCCAGAATACGCCCAAACGGGTCTGGAGGCACAACCATTCTTACCGCACTATCCTTCCGCCTGCCGGTAGCGTCCGCCTCGCGGCCGCCTGACGAGCGGGTGGCCCAGCTGATGGACGGAAAGGGCGAGACGCGCGCGTTGCAGCGCCATCTCGAGACCCTCTGTCGGGTCACGGGCAGCGCCTCGTCGGCGCGAGCGGAGATGGAGTTCTTGCTCCAGGTCGCTCCCGACGACCCCGAGGCTCACAAGCGCTACGTCGAGCTGGTCAAAGCCGGAGACGGGGTCGAGCTCGACAGCCAGCGCAAAGCCTTCCAGGCGCTCGAGCAGAAGAACGAGCCTCAGCTGCACGAGCAGTACCGACGCTTTCTCAAGACCTGCGCTCAGCCTTCGGTAGCCTACAACGAGTTCGTCTGGATGGACCAGAGCCTGCCCGCCGGCTCCAGCCGCTCCCGCGGACTCGAGCGCTACCGGCGGCTCATCGAGCACTCTGGCGGGGTGGGCTGGGAGCAGCGTCGCGCCGCCTTCAAGAACGGGCTGCTCAGTACCGCCACCCCCAGCGCTCCGGCCCCCCCTCCAGCCTTGAAGTCGGCTCAGGACGAGATCGCCCGCCTCACCGGCGACAGCGCCCTGGCGGCCCGCGAGCTGAGTGCCGTCATCGCCGCCCTGCCTCCCTCGGCCGAGCAGGACAAACAGCTCAAGCGCTACGTCAAACTGCTCGAGAAGGCCGACGGGGTCGAGCTTGCAAGCGTGCGGGAAGCTTTCGTCAAGCTCGAGCAGGCCAACGATCCCAAACTGCGAGAGTCCTTCGACAGCCTGCTCAAGGCGTGCGGCGGCAATGCCGCCCGAGCCCTGAGCGAGTGGCGCTGGATCGATTCGCAGCAGGCCGACATGGCTCGCTACGCCAGGTTGCTCTCCCAGAGCGAGGGAGCTTCCCCCGACCAGGTTCGCAACGCCTATCTGCACCAGACCGACGAGAAGGCCCAGCCTCCCCGCCTCAAGCGAGCCCACCAGGAGATCGCCCGGTTGACCGGGGACGAGATCCTGGCCAGCCGCGAGCTGGACGCCCTGGTGGCGGCCCTGCCCCCCAGCAACGAGCCCGACAAGCAGCTCGACCGTTACCTCGAGCTGGCCGAGAAGGCCGACGGAATGCAGCTTCCCAGCGTGCGCGAGGCGTTCGTCAAGCTCGAGCAGTCAGGTGACAAGAAAGAGCGCCAGGGTTTCGAGAAGCTGCTGGAAGCCTGCGACGCGGACGCCTCCCGCGCCTTGAGCGAGTGGAAGTGGCTCGAGACGGTCCAGGGCGATCTGACCCGCTACGCCCAGTTGCTCTCCCAGAGCGGCGATGCCAGCACGGCCCAGGTTCACCAGGCCTACGTCAACCTGCAGGGCCACCAGCTCGGCAAGGGCCAGGTGCAGGACGCGCTGGCCGATGGCTCCATCCTGGGCCTGCGCAAGCTGGGCCTGAACGGCTCCCTGTCCAGGCTCGAGGACCTGCTCGGCGACCGGGGCGCGGCCGCCCAGGAGCTGCAGTTCGCCCTCTCTCAGGTCAAGCCGGGTCAGGATCAGGGCGCCGTGATCGGTCGCTACGTGGAGCTGCTCGAGAAGGCCGACGGGGTTGGCGTGGCCAGCGTGCGCGAGGCCTTCCCCCTCACCGAGGACCCGAAGGTCTACCGGTCGTTCCTGGCCCTACTTGAGACCGGTCGCCAGGAGATCGCTCCCGCCCTGAGCGAGCTGAAGTGGCTGGGCCAGAATGCCGACGACATCGATCGCTACCGCAGCTTGCTGGAAGTGACCGGGGAGCGCTCCAGCGCGCTCATGGCCGCCTATCCCATCCTCAAGAAGCTGCCCGCCAGAGCCATCGAGCAGCTCCGCCCTTTGCTGAGCCAGGGTCTGCGCGTGGACGAGGCAGCGCGCGACCTGGAGACCCTCTATACCCACCTCCCGGCCGGCGAGGACCCCGCCCCTGTGCTGCGGACTCTCGAGCGGCTGCGGGCCGAGGCGGGTCCGGATCAGCACCAGGGGGTCCGGGCGGCTCTGACCCGCCTGCTGAAGGCCCCGGCCGCCGAGCGCAAGGCTCAGGAGAAGAACTACCAGCTTCTGCTCGAGGTGGAGGGAGATCCGAACCTGGCCCTGCAGGACCTGGAGTGGCTGGTGGCCGACGCGCGCGGCGATCTGACCCAGCGCACCCGGTCTTACACCAATCTGCTGGCCGAGAGCTCCAACTCGCAGCGCGAGCCGATCCGCCAGGCCCTGCAAGAGCTGGCGGCCACCCCCGGCCCGCCTCCGCGCACCGGCCTGTGGGCCCGACTCTGGGGCAGCACCTCGCGCGAGGAGGCCTTCGAGAAGCTCTACCGGATGCAGGACGGCAATGCGGCTCAGGCGATGAAAGATCTCAAAGCCATCGAGTTCCACCTCGATCCCAACGAAGATCTCAAGAGCGCTCTCAAAGAGTTTGAGCAGCTGCTCGAGCAGACCGGCGAGCCCACTCGGACCCGGCAGGCCTTCGAGGCCATCCGGGGTTGCCCGTCTGAGGAGCGCAAGGAATTCAAAAAGGAGCTGTTCGCTCTCGGTAGCGAGCTCGGCGATCTCGAGCTGGCCCGACGCTCGCTGCAGGTGGTGCGCGGCTCGAAGAAAGCCGAGGAGCGCGAGAAGCGGATGCAGGCCCTGATGGGCTGGGCCCAGAGCGAGAAGTCGGCCTCCGCCGCCGTGGCCATGCTGGAGGCCTCGGCCAACCTGATGATCAACAGCCAGGGTATCGAGGCGGCCAGCGCTCAGGTGACAGCCATGCGCAAGAAGGGCGTGGCTCCAGAGCTGCTCAATACGCTGACTTACGCCGCCGCCCGTTGCTCGCGCATGCCGGGCAGCCCCTACCCGACTCCCGACGAGACGCTCTCGCACTATGTGGAGCTGTTCGGCCACGCCCGCAGCGCCAGCGAAGTCAGCGCCATCGAGAAGATCCTGGAGGGCCCGGGGGCCGGCAAGGTGCACGACCGCTCGCAGGTGGTGGCCGGAATTCTCAAGGGCCTTTCCCGGGTGGAAGGTTGTCGCGAAGAGCTGGCCTACCTGGGCCAGGCCCTCCAGCCGGACGAGTTCCTCTCAGCCGGCAAAGCTTACGCGCACCTCTTCGCCACCATGGGCGCCCACGGCATGGGCGCCAGCGGAGCGCGCAGCGAGCTGGAGTGGGCTCGCGAGCTCAAGCGCACCAAAGTGCCCGCAGCCGATCTCTCCACCATTCTGACCAGACTCACCTCCAAGATCCTGATCGGGAGCCCCATCGACAAGGCCCGTGCCATGGTGGAGGAAGAGATGAGCGGCGGTCAGATCATTGGCGAGAAAGACGAGTGGGTTATCATCGGCGGCACGCGGGTGCGACGCGCCCGGGGAGAGGGGGCTCAGAATGGAGCTGCGTGACAGCCGGCTGCCTTATCAGCAGCGAGCCCTCGAGAGGCGCCTGGCGGCGGCTCCGCGGGTGGTGCTCTCCACCGCTGATACCTACGTCAGCGCCGCCGCGCTCTCGACCTCGGGGGTGCTGCCGCTGCCGGGCGAGCTGTGGCGCCCCACCGCCGAGGTGGCCCACGGCCCGCTCCGTCTCGCCTCGGGGGCGCTGGCTCTGGCGCACGGCATCTCGGGTGTCCAGACTTTGATGAGCGCGCCTTACCGGGAGGATACGCGTGCGCGCAACCTGCGTCGGCTTCAGGGAATCGGCGACCTGGTGGCGGCGGCGGGTCTGGCCGGGCAGGCCTTCGGATTGGGTCCCTGGACGGCCGCTCTGGCCGTGGCCGGGAGTTTGACTGCAACCACAACCAGCTGCTTGAGAGGGAGGATGCGATGAATTCTCTCCATTTTGAGCGAGCAGGTTTCTCACCGCACGTTTCGTGGCCAGGTCCACGCGACGAAGTCAAGAGGAGGAGAGGGTCATGATCACCACCCTGAGCAACATCCCCTACAGCCAGCGCAAGCGCGAAGCGGCCGCGAAAGCGGTGCCCAGGCTGGCCATCAACGCCGTGGACGGCTACGTGGCCGCCGCCACGCTGCAGGGCTTTGGCGGCCAGGCGGCGGCGGGCCATTTCAGCGTGCTCTCGGGAGGGCTGGCGGCCTTCCACGTCGGCTCGGGCATCCGCTGCATGATGAAGGCCGGTGACTCGCGCGACGAGGTCGAGAAGAAGCGGCTACAGACCATGGCCATCGGCGAGGTGCTGACCGGAGTCGGCTTTGCCGGGATGACCTTCGGACTCGGCCTGTGGGCGATCCCCGTGGTCGCCCTGGGCGAGATCACCACCAACTTTGCCCGGTTCACGTAAGGAGGAAGCCATGCAGGTATTCGCAGCTCAGATTCCAACCTCTGTCTATCACGCCCCCACCAGCTCGGCCAGCACTTATGCCGACCAGAAGCGGGGCAATCGCTACCAGTCGGCCGGCAAGCTGGCCCTGGGCGCGGCCGACCTCTACATCGCCGGAGCCACCGCCTTTGCCAACACCGGCACCCTGGGCGATATCATGCCCTGGATGAGCGGTGCGGCGGCGGTCTATCACGGGATCAAGGGCGTCAGCCAGGTGTGGGCCGAGTATGGCGAGCGCACTCCTCAAGAATACGCCACCGGCACCGGCAACTTCATCATGGCTGCGGGCTTCGGGGCGCTGGCCTTCGGGCTCGGTCCCTGGGCTCTGCCCATCATCGCCATCGGCCAGGCGGCGGTGCTGGCAGGCGATCACTACGGCAAGCGCTGAGCCTGCTGGAGGGCGTACAGCGGTTGCTCCAGGCACTGATGATCGGGGGGGGAGCCATCGGCGCCCTGGCTTCCGTGTCAAGGGTCAAACAGCGGAGCCAGTTTGGCGAGCACTTCCTGCATCAGCGCGCCGGGTAAGCTCTCCAGTTTCTTTCCCGATCGCGCGCCCAGGTCAAGCGCTCGCGGTTGGTCGCAGCGCACGACCCCGGTCGTCCGGGTGCCGGCACGGTCCAGGGAGACAGCAAACCCGGCGGTGCGAGCGAAGTTGCCGCCGGTGGTGATGGGGACAACCACGGGAACCCGGGTCAAACGGTTGAACGCTCCTGGCGTGACCACGAGGACTGGGCGTCGACCCTGCTGCTCGTGGCCAGAGGTTGGGTCAAGAGTGACCAGGTAGATGTCTCCGCGCTCCATCAGACCATCTCGTCTCCGACCGGCTCGCCGTCGAGCCACTGGCGGTCGTCCTCGGAAAGCTCAGCGGAGGCGTCGCACTGGGCAAGGAGCTCATGCAGGGTGTAGCGTGGCTGTTCCTGTGGCGCGATGATGAGGCGGCCGCTCTCGACGGTGATGCCGACCGTGGCTCCCGCTTGCAGATTGAGCACTTCGAGAAGCGCAGGCGGTACCGCCAGCATAATCGACCCCCCGACCTTTCGTAGAGAAGTCTTGTGCACTGGTTCGCTCCTGTTTTATAAAAGTATAACATGGAGGAGGCACGCTGCCCAGGACCTGAACCCTCCAACTCGGAGCGAGCCTGGAGTAGCTCGAAGAATGTCCTCCCTGGCCACTAGAAGTCCGGCCGCCTACAAAATCTTGTGGTGGCAGAGGTTCCCCCCGACACACCATGGGGGGTTGCGGCCGGACTTCTACTGTGCTCGCACTTTGGTTTTGCACATTAGCCCAATCTGACGAACGCGCCGGAACTGCGTTCCAGCGCGTTGTAAAGTGCAAGACCAAAGGCCTTGCACTTTAGCTGCTTGCCCTGCCTCGACCCGCGCGCTCAGTTGCGGTGCACGAAGCGACTGCGCTCCATCATCTTATGGAAGTCCACCTGGTAGTACAGGCAGTCGCCGTGGGCCGAGAACAGCATGTGGATGTGGTAGTCCAGCTCGCGCACCAGGCGTTGCACCCGGTCGATGCTTTCGAGCTTGGTCTCGGTGGGAACCAGGGCGTTGCAGTCGCGCAGGTCGCCCACCACCCAGTCGCCGGTGATCATTGCGCCTTTGAAGATGATCAGGTTATCGCTCCAGCTGTGCTTGGGGGCATACAGGATATGCAGCGGCTCGCCCCCCAGATCGCCGCTCCAAATCTCGCCGTCGAAGAGCTGATCGAAGAGGGAGAAACGTCCGGCGGCCCAGTCTTCGAAGGGAAAGCCGGGGGTGCGCGAGAGCATCCAGGCCATCCCCCGGTCGTCCATCAGCGAGCGATGCCCCACGAAGTGAGAGCTGGGGAACCAGCTGCGGAAGTGGGGCAGTGTCTGGGCATGATCGCGGTGAGCGTGGCTGAGCAGGCCGTACTTGACCCGCAGCTTGCGCTTGCGGGTGAACGACTCGGCCCGCTGGTAAGGCGGGCGCTCGCCGCTGGAATAAGGCGGCATGTCCACCACGGCGGCTTCGCCGTTGTGCTCGAGCACCCAGCAAGCGTTCTTGTGGGGGCCGTAACGCTTCAAGATGGTATATCCGGGGGCGACCTGCTTCACAGGGTCTCTCAGTTCTCGTGGGTCATATGGCGGATCAGGCCGAGTGCCTCCATGTAGGCGTGCAGGGTGGTTTCCTGCTCCTCGCGGTCTTCCTGGTCCATTTTGCGGAATTTGATCACCTGCTTGAGGGCGTTGATGTCCAGCCCCTCGAGCTTGGCCTGGGCGAAGGTCTCTCGCAGCGCCGCCGCGATGGCGGTCTTCTCTTCCTCCAGCGATTCGATGCGCTGCACGTAGCGGGTCAGTTGCTCGGTGAGGCTTTCCACGTTCAAAACGACGGCCATGGTCTGTTCCTCCTGGGCCCGGCCTGTTTCAGCGACGACAGGAGCGGTCGACAATTCTTCGACCGCTCCTGTCGTCGCTGAGATTTTTTCGCTGGCCGGCGGCCGGGTGGTATTTTCTTCAACACCAGCGTTCCCTGCCGGACAGCAGTTCGATTTTACGCGGGATCACACCGGCAAGTGGCTCGGTAACAAAGAATTCACAGCTTTTACAAATCT
>QWHO01000606.1 GCA_021404945.1 bacterium CPR1 | reverse complement strand
GCGGCAGGACAAGGCCAAGGCAGCCCCCCGCCCCGAGCCCGGAGCCTGCCCACCCCGAACATGTCGCCAGCCTGATCAAACCTTTCGATCCGAAGCTCGACGATCACAAGACCCCCCCGGCTCCGACCTCTGGCGACGAACCGCGCCCTGTCCCTCAGCCTGCCACTCCCTCCAAGGTAGGCCACGAGCCCGAATCCGTGCCGAGCGGCCGCGCGCCCGAGTCGACCGCGGTGGGGCAACCTTCGGTGGAAACCCGAATCGAGCATCGCAACGACCAGACGGTGGTGACCGAGATCCGCAAGCCGGACGGCCAGCCGGAAACCCGCATCGAGACCCGTCTTCCCGAACCGCCCAAAGCTCTTGTGAGCAACACTCCCAAACCCGAAGCTGTTCCCAGCACCGAGCCGGCGGACAAGCCCGTCGAGCCGCAACCGACCGCCGTGGCTGCCAGGCCCAGGGTCGAGCTGCCCGACCTGAGCAAGACCCTGCTGCCCCCGGCCGATCCGGCCGTCGAGCCCACCCCCGAAGCCGAGGCGGTGCAGGCTGCCCAGGCTCCCCTTCCCAGGCGACCGGAGGCCGTGGCCACGCCTCGCCCGCCGGAGCCGGCTCCCTCGAGCCACAAGGTGGACCCCATCCAGACAGTGCCCTCCGATCCGCTCCAGCGACTTCCTCGCGTCAGCACGATCGCCGGCCAGCAGGTCGGAGCGGCCGCCAGCACAAGTCAGGTGACCCAGAAGCCGACCGAGCCCGTGGGCGCCGGTGCGACCACCGGAGTGCAACAGACTCTGGACCTGACCCTGCAGGGCAAGAACAACCAGGAAGGAGGCGGGCGCGAGCAGCGCGAGGATACTCCCTGGACCGAGAGCCGAAAGGCCGAGCAGGCGACTGAGCCCCAGCAGGCCGGCCCTACCCAGACCCGACCGGGAGCGCCGGCACGATTCGAGTTCCCGGCCGAGAGCGATCTCGCCCTCAAGAAGCTGCAGGGCGTGGGGGCCCCGAGCGGGCAGGTCGAGGCGCTCGCCAGCCGTCACGCCGCCCACACCATCAGCTCGCTCCTCAAGCGCGCCTACCGCACCAACGACCTGTGCAGCCTGGACGAAGAGAGCGCCATGAACGCTCTGGGCATCATCCTCAAGCTGGGCGGCGAGTTTACCTACGCCCACTCGGCCCGGGTGCTCGATCTTTCGATGAGCCTGGCCGACGAGCTGGGCATCAACGACTTCCGCACCCGCAAGCAGATTCGCCAGGGCGCGCTGCTCAAGGACATCGGCCAGGTGGGGGCTCAGCTCAGCCAGGCCAGCCCTGATGACCTCGAGCAGATCGGCGACTACGTGGGCTCCCAGCTCTCCAGCGGCTCGATGCGCAGGGCCGGGTTGCTGCATGACATCGGTAAGGTCAAGATTCCCTCTGAAATCTTGCACAAGTCAGGCAAGTTGAGCGAGGAAGAGTTCCAAATCGTGAAGCAGCACCCGATCTTCGGCGAGGAGATCGTGCGGCCGATCGCTTCCCTGCGTCACCTCTGCCCCACCATCCGCGGCCACCACGAGCGCTGGGACGGCAAAGGCTATCCGGATGGTCTGAAGGGCACCCAGATCCCGCTGGCGGCCCGCATCATCGCCGTGGCCGACGTCTTCGACGCCCTCATCTCCCCGCGCCCCTACAAGCCGGGGATGCCGCTCGAGAAGGTGCGCTCCATCATGCTCGAAGGCAGGGGTACCCACTTCGACCCGATGCTGCTCGACGCTTTCATGCGCGTGATCGACGACCGCTACGGTCGCCAGAGCGCCTGAGGCCTTTGCAGGCCCACCTGGTGGCTCTCGAGCGAGAGCGTAAGGTTCGCATCCTGTATGCCTGCGAGTCAGGAAGCCGAGCCTGGGGCTTTGCCTCGCGCGATTCAGACTACGACGTGCGATTTCTCTACGTCCATCCTGCCGAGCACTATCTCTCCTTTCGCATCGAGAAAAAACGCGATGTCATCGAGGTTCCCCCGAAGGGGGATCTGGACCTGAGCGGCTGGGACCTGCGCAAAGCCCTGCAGCTTCTGGTCAAATCCAACGGGGCACTGGTGGAGTGGCTCACCTCCCCCATCGTCTACCGCGAGGGGCTGCACGAGCTGCGCCAGCGGCTGAGCGAGCTGGTTTCGCCCCGGTCGCTGGGCTTTCACTACTTTCGGATGGCCCGCTCGGCGGTGGCCGACCTCAGCGGGCAGCAAGCCAGTCTGAAGCGCTGCTTCTACGCTCTTCGCCCGCTGCTGGCGGCTCGCTGGTTGGAGATGCGAGCAGGCCTGCCACCGGTGGCTCTGGCCGGCCTGCGAGCCGTGCTTCCCGAGGAATTGCAGCCCACCGTGGACGAGTTGCTGGAGCAAAAGCAGGCCAGCTCAGAGAAAGACCGGCACTCGCTCGACCCGAGGCTGCTCGAGTTTCTGCGTAGGGAGAGCGACCGGCTTGGAGGCGTGGTGGCTCGACTGCCAGCAGTCACTCCCGACCTCGACCTGCTGGACGGCTTCTTTCGCGAAGCGCTGCTGTAAACACCAGGGTCTGGCCACGAACCGTGGAAATTCTTCTTGGATGGGAAGAAGACTTCTTGGTGCCGCGGCGATCCTGCTGGTGGGCGCGATGCTGGGGGCCTGGGGCCTGCAGACCTGCCTTCGCCATGCCTACCACCCGCGCCTGATCGAGTATCGCTCCTACCGCCCTCCGCTGATACGGGCCGACGGGCAGATCACCGGACACAGGGATTTTACCTACCACTGGTATCACAACGGCCCTTCTGACCGGGTGGTGAGGGATGATTCGGGCAATATCCTGCAGGTCTACGATGTTCGATTCAAGGCCGATGGTCTGACCTTCAATGAGTGCGCTTACTCCTTCCAACAAAGTCTGCCAGCTGGCCACCCTGTCACGGTGGAGTACCCGGCCGGGAAGCCTGAGCAGGCCCGGGTTCAGGGGATGAGCAGCGAGCCGATCCCTTTCTGGACCGGCATCGCACCCTACCTGACAGC
>QWHO01000090.1 GCA_021404945.1 bacterium CPR1 | reverse complement strand
CTTCGCGGGCATGACCTTAGGCTCGCTGGCCCTGGCCCGCGCGGGCGCCTGGGCCGGACGCAAGCTGGACTGACTGACCCCCTGGAAGTTCGTGTCGTTCCAAAATTCCCGACCTTGCACGACGACACATCAGGGAGACTGCGCGCCAAACCCCACCCGGAGGGGACTCTCAATCAGATCCCTGGCAGTTCGTGTAGCTCCAAATTCCTGACTTTGCAACTACGCAAAATCAGAGCCACTCTCAGGCAGACTGCGCGCAAATCGCACCCGGATGGTGCTCTCACTCAGAGCCCCTGGAAGTTTGTGTCGTTCCAAACTCCTGACTCAGCAACTGGGAAAAATCAGAGCCAGGCAGACTGCGAGCCAAATCACACCCGGATGGTGGCTCTCATTCAGAGCCCCCTGGAAGTTCGTGTAGCTCCAAATTTCTGACTTTGCAACTACGCAAAATCAGAGCCACTTTCAGGAGTCCTGGAGTGCCTGCGGACTCCTGGGAGCTCGAGATGCTCGACACCAGAAAACAGAAGGCAAAAAGCCCCCGGTCTTGCGACCGAGGGCTTCGCGGATGGCCTTCCGGGAGTTGCGCTCAGGGGGTGAACTCGGTAAAGCCGAACTCGCCATTGAGCTTGACCACGCTCACGCGGTAGAGCTGCCCGGCCGTCAGCACCGGCTCGGCGTTGACCGCGAGCAGGGTGGCGCCGGCGGGCAGCGGCCCGTGCACCACCGGGGAGTTGATGGCGTCCACGTCCACCGCGGTGGCCACCCAGACCGGGGTGACGTCCTGCGGATTGTTGGGGTCGTTGACCCGCACCACCGAGACGTCGCGCACCGGGCTGCCGGTGAAGGTATAGGTGGGGGTCGTGCCGGCCGAGACCTCGACCGTCAGGGTGGGCGTCTCACCAGACGTATCCTCACCGGTGAAGTCGATCCCCTGCGAGACGCCGAAGCCCTGCAGCATCGAGCTATCCACCAGGGTGGTCTGACCGGCGTTTACCACCACGTTGCTGGCCCGGGCCTGGCCGACGATGTTGCTTGCGCCGTCGAGCGCCTCGAGCACGAGCTCCACGGTGCCAGCGGGAATGTCCTGGACCAGCACCGTCTGGGTAGGCCCGTCGATCCGTTGGAAAGCGAGAGTGGGCACCAGCTGAGTGAGGGTGCCTGGGATCAAGATGGCGACGCGGTAACTGGCTGCCTGGGAAAAGCGGGCCTGGACCGACGAGCCGTTGGTGCTGAACTGAAGCCCGATGTCTCCTACCTGATCCAGATTGGGGGTGTCGGTGGTGGTCGTGTTACCGCCGCAGCCGGCCGCGAACAGCGTGGTGGCCAGCAGGACGAGAAAAAGTCGGGATAGATTGCGCATGGCTTGACTCCTCTGAATGGGAAAAGTCAGCCCTGGTTGGCCGGGCAGGAGGAAAATTCCTCCCCTGCCCACTCAGCCACGGCCCGAACCAGCTGCGGATTCAGCTCGCGCCGGGCGGCCTCGCCGACTTCCATGTGTAGGAAGGTGGCATCGCGGTTCTGGGCCTGCAGGTTGGTCTTTCCTCCCAGCCGCTTGCCCAGCGGGCTCTCGAAGTCGGCGATGAGGGCGGGGACCTCCGCCTCCGCCAGCTTGCCGGCCAGACCGGTCAGAGCGGGCGGGTCAAAGCCGTCGTCGCAGCCATCGGAGATGACCACGCTGGGGTCGCCCTCCCGCGAGCCGAACCCGTGCACCTGCAAGACTCTGTCTCGGGGCTCGACAAACCCGCAGTGAGCGGCATGGAAGAAGGTTGCGGCCGAGTGGGCGGCGTCGGAGAGGCGGCGATCGGGCTGCTCGAGACTGGGCTCGGCACGGTTGTAGCGATTGGCTCCGGCTAGAAGGTAGACGTCGGCCTGGCTCTCCTCGAAGATCCGCAGGCCCAGCTCAGGGGTTCGGTAGTCCGAGCCCGGATGGGGCACCTCCACCACCAGACCCCTGCTCTCCCCGCGACGAAAGAGGGCCTTGCCCCAGCCACGCGGACTCTGGTCTTGCAGCAGGAGGTGTCGGTCGAGCTCGACCAGCTCCAAATCAAGGGTCGCGGCGTCCTCGCGGGCCGCCTCCAGATCTCCGTGACCCTCCGCCACGTCCCGAAGCTCGCGCACGAGCTGCTCGAGCTGCATCCCCTGCTCGCGGGTGGGCGGCACGAACGTCTCCATGCCCCGGTTGTGGGTGGCGCGAATGGAGGCTTCCCAGCGGTCTCCCAGGCCTGACAGCTGCATCGCATCGAGTGTAGCCCGGCGCGGTCCCAGGGGGTGTGAACGAGAGGCTAACGTTCGGCTCGCGCCAGGGCCTCTCCCCGGGAGGGGCGAACAGCCCGATCATGCAAGCTGGAGACCTGATGAAGAGCCGGGTCGTATTCATGCGGCCCTCCCCCAAAGACCGCCAGGAGCTGAGCTTCCTGCCCGAGCGCATGAAAGCGATCGGCTACGACGAAGAGGGCATTCGCGAGGCCGTCAAGGTGACCGACGTCTGCCTTCTGAGCTGGCCCGAGATCCCCGGGTACCTGTGGCGTTGCCAGAAGGCGGATACGCCCCGGCACGACATGATCGTGCTCTGGCTCCTCAACCTGGGCCTCAAGCGCGAGAAGGTGGAGCGCGCCCTGGGCGTCGAGGAGACCGCGCTGCTCCTCCGTCGCAAGCTGCTCGAAGAGCGCGAGGGCGAGATTTTCGCCCAGGTGGATCTCTATCCGTGCGAGGGGGCTTACGTCTTCACAGACCGGCTGATGAGCCCCATCCGCCTGCCCAGCCACGTCTACGAGCTGGGCAAGGACAGCTACCTGCTGGCCCGGGTCACCCCCCGCAGCCACCAGGTGGGACGTGTGCTGGATCTGTGCACAGGCAGCGGGGTGCACGTCATTAACGGGGCCCGCCACGGCCAGCACGTCATCGGCACCGACATCAACAAGCGGGCCATCGACTTTGCCCGCATCAACCTGGCCATGAACCAGGTGGACGACCGGGCCGAAATCCGCGAGGGTAGCCTGTATGACTCGGTGGCCGGGGACAACTTCGACCTGATCACCGCCAACCCGCCCTTCCACCCCACCCCGGACGAGAAGATGCAGATCTACCGAACTGGAGGCGAATCGGGCGAGACCCTGACCGAGCAACTGGTCACCAACCTGCCGAAGTTCCTCAACAACGGCGGTCTCCTGAGCATGATCGTGGTCTACCCCATCCTGCGCCACGAGACCTACCTGGCCCGCCTGCAGCGCTGGCTGGGAGGAGGTAAGGGCTACGGGGTGGCCCTGCTCAACTTTACCGAGATGACCCGCGAGTTCTTCATCCAGACCAACATGGAGGTGAAGGGCGACTGGAAAGAGCACGTGGAGGAGTTCGACCGCTGGATGAACTCGTACGAGCGCCAGGGGATCGACAAGATCGGCGTGGGCAACGTGTTCATTTATCGCCTGGACGGCCAGCCCGGCTGGAGCGCTTACCATCCGATCCCCTGGCCCAACCGGGGCCGCGTGGCTCCAGTGGAGCCCTGGCTCGAAGGCCTGCGCCGCTTCCACGACCCGGCCTGGAAACCCGAGGCCGGCTGGAAGCCGCAGTTGACCTGCGAGGTCTGGGCCCGCTCGGACGGCGCGGGCCAGGCTCGCTGGAGCGACCCCGACTGGCCCACCCCGGTCGACCTGACCCCGGCCGAGACGGCCGCCGCGCGCGACCTTGCAGGCTGTCAGGACGTGGAGGTGCTGCGCTCGCTGGGCATAAAGAACGTGATCAGCTGACAATCTTCGACCCGAGACGAGCTGCCCGGGGCACTCCCTTCAGCGCACTCCGCGCACCTTGCCGACCAGCACCGTGCCCAGCACGAAGTAGACGAAGGCCATGGCGAAAAGAGCGCTGTAGCCCACATTGACGTAGCCGTGCAGCTTGCCCCAGGCCTGGCCGTGGTCGAGCACCACCCCTCCAATGGGGATGGCCAGCACCTGCGGCAGCGTGAGGGCGATGTGCCACACGCCCATGTCCCTGGCGTGGTCGTCGTGGCTGGGCAATACGTCGCTGGCCAGGGCCCAGTCCACCGCCTGGTAGGCTCCGTAGCCGAGTCCGAAGACCACCCCCAGCATGACCGTCAACTGGAAGTCATGGATGAGCAGCATTCCCAGCACGAAAGCGGCCTGGATGGCTCCGCTCAGGTAAACCACCACCTTGCGCCCGAAGCGGTCGGAGAGGTTGCCCGCCACCAGCGAGCTGAGGATGGCCCCCAGCAAGAGGGCCAGCACGAAGAACGAGGTGGCGGCTGCCCCGTCTCGAGCCACGGTGGAGCCGAACAGCAGGAACGGCTGGCCCACCACGTCGGTCATGAAGTATTGCAGGAAGGCCTGCACGGTGTAGGTGCCCAGCATAACCAGAAAGCGCGTCCAGAAGACCCAGCTGAAGTCGCGCGATTGGAACGGGGCGGTCAGGTCCTTGAGGAAGGCGCCCGGCGCGAAGGGCGGCAGCTCTGGGGGCTCAGGCTCTTTGACCGTCAGGGCTGTGCCCAGCATGCTCAGCGTGAGGAGCACGGCGATGGCCACGTAAGCGCCGCCCACCCCGCCGAGCAGGGGCAGCAGCAGGCCGGTCAGGCCGCCCACGAAGTTGCCCAGCATCATCATCAGGCCCATCCAGCCGCTGGCGGCGCCGCGCTGAGCCGGCGGCACCACGTCGGGGATCAGGGCCGAGTAGGGCGCGGTGGCCAGGTTGTTGCAAAGCTGGATGCCCATGAAGACCAGCACGTAAGGAGCGAGCATCTCCGGCCGGTCAGGCAGAACGGCCATGACCAGCAAGAACAGCACGTTGAGCAGGGTTCCGCCGACCACGAATGGGAGCCGTCGTCCCCAGCGGGTGCGCACCCGATCCGACCAGGCTCCAAAGAGCGGGCACACGGCCATGGAGACGAAAGCTCCGGCGGCCATGATCTGGCCCAGCGTCTGGCCTTTGAAATCGCTGCCCCCGATGCGCTCGGCCTGCAGAGGGAGAAGCGTGATCATGATGGCCGTCCAGTGGGCCTGTGTGCCGAACCAGTAGAGGCTGAGTCCAGCCAGACGCGAGGGGCTCAAGACCGACGGCTTCGCAGGCGCGCCGACTGCGGCCTGCAGGCTCAGCTCGCCAGAGCCAGCGAGAAGTCGACCCGGTCGACCCACTCGGGGTGATCGACGAAGGGATTGCGATTGCCCTGCTGGACCTGAATCTCGGCGTTGCGATGCTTCTCATACAGCCCGGGCGGGTCTTCCCGGCTCCAACGGCGCAGGGTCTCGAGCTCGGCGTGGTCATAACCGAGCTCGCCTGCTCGCTCGAGCACCCAGGGATAGCGCACCATGAAGTAAAGCACCGCGCGCGCCATGGGACCCTTGCCCCCGGCGGGCTCGAATCCGGTGCGGTCAGCGGGGGCGAAGCCTTCCGGCTCAGAGCCCTCGACGGGCTTGCCATCGTACTCGGGGAAGTCGGCCAGAGGGCGATTGCTGCGCACGGCATTGATGTCGCGCTCGGCGGTGAACAGGTGGTGCAGGTCGCCCCGCATCGGGTCCTGGCGGTCGAACAGCACCTGGGGCACGGCATGCTCGCAGTTAAAGTAGTTGGCCGCCTCCACCAGGGCGATCCGGCTGGCCAGCGTGGCCGCGTCGGTGGGCGCGCTGGAGAGGGCTTTGATCCAATCCTCTGCCTGGCGGAACACCTCCTCGCGCCGAGACATCCTGGCTTCCAGGCGCTTCATCCCGCTGCGGCTTCGCTTGAAGATTTTGGGGGAATCAGTGGGGCGGCGCACCGGGTCATCGGTGGCCACGCTCTGAGCCGAGTAGATGCTCTGCAAGCGCAGCGAGGGGCGCAGGTCGACCCAGGGGTAAAGGTGTCTGGCGGCGTCGTAGTCGAGCCAGTTGGTGTGCGTGCTGCTGACGAGCTGGTGGAGCTCGTCAAAGAGCGCGGCCGGAGCCAGGTTGACGTCGAGTCCGGCGTAGTAGCTCACCTGCGCCCTGCGGTCGGCGGCCTCATCATAGTAAGGCTGACCGCCGCGCGCCACAACCGCCAGCAAATCGCGCCGCGAGGCCTCGCGGGCGACCGTTCCCGTTGTCACACGGTCCGGAACAGCACTCGCCGCCGCTGGCCTGGAGGTCCAGCGAAGGCCCGGAGAGTGGATTGCGGAAAGGGCGTTCACGCCAGCAGTTTACCGACTGGCCCGGAAACAGGCCTGAAAGAGACCAGCCGAGGTGCTGAAGCTAAACGTTCGGAGTGTCGTTTGGCGGGCCATCGATCAGGCATAGCAAGAAATGGGTCAGCAGTCCATGGCCTTACTCGACCAGATTCGCAGCCTGGATGCCTCTCGGGTGGCGGGCTATTTGGGAAGCCTGGAGCCGGCCGAATACGAGCCCATCCAGCGCGGACTGTTGCGCCTGCTCGCCTGAATGAGGATGCCGCGCCCCCGGCGCCACTGGCCGCTGGGGTTGGGCAGCCGGACCGGGGGTTTAGCTTCAAATCAGTAGGCCAGCAGGTCCCGCAGAGCATCCACGAGGCCGCGACGGGCCGAGAAGATCTCCTCCAACTCGCGGGCAAAGGGGACGGGCGTGTCCAGAGAGCCCAGGCGCGTCACCGGGGCGTCCAGCCACTCGAAAGCGTGCTGGCCGATGCTGGCGGCCAACTCCCCTCCGAAGCCCCCGGTCAGGGGAGCCTCGTGCAGCACCAGACAGCGACCGGTCTTGCGCACCGATCCCAGCACCGTCTCCCGGTCCCAGGGCAGCAGCGTGCGCAGGTCCACGATCTCCACCTCGGCCCCCAGCTCCTCGGCCGCCTCCAGAGCCCAGTGCACCCCGATGCCGTAGGTGACCACCGTGGCTGCGCTGCCCGGGCGAACCACCCGGGCCGAACCGATGGGAACAGCGTAGATCCCCTCGGGCACCGGTCCTTTCAGCGAGCGATAGAGCAGCTTGTGCTCCAAGAACAGAACCGGATTGCCATCGGCCACGGCCGAGAGGAGCAGCCCCTTTGCGTCGTGAGGGGTGGAGGGAGCCACGATCTTGAGACCGGCCACGTTGGCGAAGTAGGCCTCCACGTTCTGCGAGTGGAAGGGCCCGGCTCCTGTTCCGCCTCCGACGGGGGCGCGCACGACCACGCCCACGCCCGGCCCCCAGCGATAGCGGGTCTTGGCCAGGTTGTTCACGATCTGGTTGAAGGCGCAGCTGATGAAATCGCCAAACTGAATCTCCACGATCGGCCGGAATCCCTCCAGGGCCAGGCCCAGTGCCGCGCCCACCGCTCCCGACTCGATCAGGGGCGTGTTGCGCACCCGCTCGGGTCCGAAATCCTCCAACAGTCCCTCTGTGGCCTTGAAGACTCCGCCATAGTGGCCCACGTCCTGGCCCATGATCAGGCAGCGGGGCTCGCTCGCCAGGGCCTGGCGCATGCCCTCGCGCAGGGCGTCCACGTAGCGCAGCTCGCGCGTCGAAATGGAGAGCTGGTCTGGCTCGAGAAGGCCCGGCGTCACGTAGACGTCGGCCAGCTCGCGGTCGGGAGTCGAGGCGGGCCGGGGGGCGGCCAGGGCCTCCTCCAGAGCGCGCTGCACCAGCCCATCCAGCTCGCCTGAAAGCCGCTCACGCTCCTCGGGCGGCACCCGCTCGGCCAGGCGGTCCACGGGGTCCTTGCCCTTCCACTCCTCGATCAACTCCGGGGGGACGTAGGCCGTGCCAGAGGCCTCCTCGTGAGCGCGTACTCGGAAGGTCTTGAGCTCGATCAGGGTCGGGCCCTCTCCATCACGAGCCCGTGCGGCGGCCTCCTGGACAGCCGCCCGCACGGCCCTGACGTCGTTTCCATCGCAAACCACGCCCGGGATGCCGTAGCCAGCCGCCCGACCGGCCAGGTCGGCCACGCTGCACTGCTGCTCGAAGGGGGTGGAGAGGGCGAACTGGTTGTTCTCCAGGCAAAAGATCACGGGCAACTTCCAGACTGCGGCCAGGTTCAGGGACTCATGCACGTCGCCCTGGCTGGCCGCCCCATCGCCGGTGAAGGCGGCCACGACTCTCCGCTCGCCTCGCAGGCGGTAGGCCAGCCCCAGCCCGCAGGCCACCGGAAGCATGGCAGCCAGATGACTGATCATCCCGACGATGTGGTGGGGGGCAGAGCCAAAATGGAAGCTGCGGTCGCGACCGTGCGTGAGGGCGTTCTCGCGCCCGAGGAGCTGGCGGAACAGCTCGACCAGCTCCAGCCCCCGCGCGGTGAAGACGCCCAGGTTGCGGTGCATGGGCAAGATGGCGTCATCAGGCTCGAGGGCCGTGGCCACGCCCACCGCCACCGCCTCCTGACCGATGCCGGAGAACCACTTGCTCAAGGTGCCCTGACGCAGCAGAAGGAGCATTCGCTCCTCGATGCGGCGAGGGAGCAAGAGGGCGCGATAGAGCTCCAGGTCGGTCATCGGGGTTGCGGAGGGTTCGGCGCAACCGCTCGGAGGGCCTGCGGTTGGTTGCGGATCAGGACGGTCAAAGCGCCAACCGCAGGGCAGACCGCCTGGCGGCTGATGCCTTACACAGGATATTGTGGTAGCGGAGCTACTACTTGCAGTCGAGGTTGCAGATGGGCCCGGTCGGCTTGGTCATCACGTGGAAACCAGCCAGCGGTGGGGAGGCGGGGGTCACCGCTCGGCTTTCAAGGCCCGACCCTCGGTGGCCTTCAGCCCATCACGCTTTCCAGCCGCGTCGGATATCTATCGCCTTCCACGCCTTGCTCTGGGCGCAAGAGCAAAACGCCAGCCGAGGCTTCAGCTATTGCGCTTGCGCACTCGAATGTGACCCACGGCTACATGAGTCGAGCCCTCGCTCACCTTCCCTCCCTCCTGGCGCATGGATTGCTGCAAGGAGGTCACCTCCTGTTCTGCCAGGAGATGCAGGCGCTCAGCCTCTGCCAACAGTTTCCGGTCGGGCCCGTAGACGATCTCCCTGGCCTTCGCATGATAGACCCGTCCCTTATCGAGTCCAACATTCATGGCGGCAAGCTGGGGGTAGAGTGAATGCAGATCCTGTAGGAGCGCATCCTCAGCCATGCGTAGCTCCTCGCGCGCGGCCTCGAGCTTCTCTAGAGCTTCCTGATGACGCTGTTTGATCTCTTCTTTACGAGCCGACTCCTCTTGCGAGTCAGCCAGCAGGGGGATACGTCCCTTGAGCCATTTCCCGAGGGCGCTCGAGGGCTCAGGGGGGAACTCATCTTGAATCTTTCCCACCCTCGACTTACACAGCTCAACCTGAAGCTGGCAGGATCGCAAGCGCCGGTCAAGGGAATCGATCTGCGGCTCGGCATCCTGCAACTGGAGCGGATGGGGCAGATTGGACCTGGTCAGGGTTGCTAGCTCGACCGTGTCCAGCCGCTGCTCGCTCTGTTGGGACCGCTGGAAAGTCGTTGGGACGTTTGTACCTCTGTGGGGCTGAGCGCTTTGAATCTGCACGGCTATCAGGTATTTCGGTGAACTGGGAGATCTCGCCTGCCGCTCGTTACTCACGGCGCTTTCAATGGTGATGTGGCAATGATTGAGCCAGCGTGAACATCAATCCGAGGCCTGCCGAGAAGAGCGCAAAGTGCAAAAGACTCGAGCCAAGCGCGTGGGTACGATTGACCTCGGGCACGAGGTCCGAAGCCCCGATATAAAGGAAATTCCCGGCTGCAAGCGGGACCAGCCAGCTTACGTTGACATGCTGCGAGGCAGCGCAAGTTACCAGCCCCCCGATCAGGAACGTGAGGCCCGAGAGCAGGTTGAAGATGAGAGCCTTGCGCGGACTCCATCCCCCATGAAGGAGCACGGCAAAGTCACCCAGCTCCTGCGGGATCTCGTGGAAGGCAGCTGCAAGCCAGGCTGCCATTCCGAGCCGCACATCCAGCAGGAAGACTCCGGCGATCGAGAGCCCGCCCAGGAAGTTGTGGAGGCCGTCGCCGATCAAAATCAAGTAAGTAAGGGGTTTCCTGCACTCCGCCGAGGCCCGGTGGCAATGATGCCAGTGCAAAAATTGCTCCAGCGCGAAGAAGAGCAAGAAACCCACCGCGACCCAGCCAAACGTAGCCATCACCGGCAGGCTGGCCAGCGCGGCCGGTATCATGTGGAATAAAGCTCCACCGACCAGCGAGCCGGCTGCGAAAGCGACCAGCGGGAGCAACAACTTTCTCAGAGTCGCTGCCGCCAGCACCAGAGTCAGGCTGCCTACCAGGGCAATGAAGCTCATGGCCAGGCCACCGAGGACTATCCAGAGAAAGGGGGTCACGCAGACCTTGAGCGTCTGATCTCATCGAGCGCGGCCACGAACCTTCGATTGTTCTCGGGAATGGACGTTGTCACTCGCATGAAACCCGGCCCGAGCAATGGATCGCGCAACGGCTTGAGGAGAAATCCTCGCTTGACCAGTTGCGCGGCGATCTCCTCGGCATTGTCCGGGGCGAAGTCGGCCAGGAAGAAGTAGGTTTGCGTCGGGAACACCTGCACCCCCAGTTGAGAGAGATCCGCTGCTAGCTCAGACGTCCAGCGCCGAAGAGTCTCCGCCCGTCTGCGGATCTGGTCTTCGTGCACAAGGGTTGCGATGGTTGCGGCCTGGCTTGGCCGAGCCAGGGGATAGGCGTCGTTGTGGGCGTTGAGGTCGTCGGCGAGAGGCTCGGGGAGAACTGCATAACCGACCCGGAAGCCGGCCAGGCTGTGGGCTTTGGAGAAGGTCCGCGTGACCAGCAGCTTGTCGTGACCCGGCACCCAAGAAGCCACCGGTTGTCCCGAGAGTCCGATGAAAGCCTCGTCCACGAGAAAGTAGGTCCTGGGATGTCGCCGCATCAAACCAGAGAGTGGCTCCACCCAGACGCTAGAAGAGTTGGCGGAGGATCAACTCCGACCCCGCGTTGACGTGCACGAGTCGTTCGGGGACCTCGTCGCGCTCAGCGAGCATATGGCGCAGCGGTGCCGAGAGAGCCTCGGTATAATGGTTGCTGCGCGCCAGCTCCTGACGCGCAGCTTCAATGGCCTCATCCAGGGGAGGGAGGGGATTCTCGCACAGCAGCAAGCTCACGCCCTCGAAAGCGCCTCCCCCCTTTTCCAGCCGGGATGTCAGAGAACAGCCCTCACGATTCGAGGAGGCTGCGTAGCATCCAGGCCGTCTTCTCGTGCACCTGCAGACGCTGCGTGAGGAGATCGCAGGTCGGCTGGTCGCTGGCTGACTCGGCGATCTTGAAAACTTCGCGGGCCGTCCGGGCTACCGTCTCGTTCCCCTCGACCAGGCGCTGAATCATCTCCTGCGCTTTAGGAACGGAGTCCTCTTCCTTGATTGACGAGAGCTGGCTGAACAACTTGAATGTGCCGGGAGCCACGCATCCAAGCGCTCGAATGCGCTCGGCGATCAGGTCGACTGCCAGGGCAAGCTCGTCATACTGGGTCTCGAACATGGCGTGGAGGGCTTGGAACATCGGGCCGGTGACATTCCAGTGGTAGTTCTGGGTCTTGAGGTACAGCGTGTAGGTATCGGCCAGGACACGCGATAATCCCCCGGCGATCGCTTCCCGCTTGCCTGGCTCGATGCCGATGTCGATGCTCATTCTGGTATCCATTAGCAACACCTCGTCTTGGAGATCGCTCTGCGACGGTGACGAATGTTCTCAAAACCCGTCCAGACGCATTGAGCAAGAATCCTCCTTCCTGCACCGAACCTGGCATCCTCCTGTCCATGCGCTCACACCTCGACGCCCGTGCGCTCGGACGACTTTTCAGCCAGAATACAGACGAATCCGGCGCCCTCCAACCGGCCCATCCGGGGAGGCTCTGCTCGCGGGCTGCCCGGTTGGGATTCGAGCAGGGTCGATGAGAAACCGACGACGGTCAAGCCTGCGGCCCGGATCATCTCCACGTGCTCTTCGACGGTGGCAAGGTTTGCCAGGCTGTAGATCGGGTGACCCTCCTTCTTTTTTCTTTGGTAGTGCCGGCCCCAGGAAGAGTCGGCTGGAATGTCCGCGACGAGCAGAGAGCCTCCCGGGCGGAGTACGCGGGCAGCCTCGCGCAGCAATGAGGGGCCATCGGCAAAGCACAAAGTCGTGATCATCAGCACGCCAGCCAGAGAGGCGTCCGCGAAGGGAAGGGACTCACCCACCCCTCGGTGGACCCTGATGCCACGCCGCTCGGCCAGGAGCAAAGCACCGGCAGCCGGGTCCAGGCCCTGATCCACCTTGAGAGCCTGGGCAAAGCGCCCCGTTCCCACCCCGACCTCCAGCGAGGGATGCCAGGCGTCGCTCCAAACCAGGCGGATGGCCTCCAGCTCGTTTTGGAACAAGATTCTCCCGTCGGGGCTGTCAAACCAGGCGTCGTAGCGCTCTGCATCTTCGTCGAAAAAGGTCACCGAACCATCTCGTGATCGTCAGGCAGTCTGGTCCCGAATGATGGTGGGACGTTCGCGGCCGCGCATCTTCAGGAGATCGACGCTCCAGCCCCTGGCCTTGAGGCTTACCAGGAAGGGCTCGATGTCATCCGGGGTACGCTTCAGGCTCTCCTCGAGCAGCCAGCGATCGGCCCGGGCTTGACCATCGGAGGACACCCGGGCAGCATACTCGGGCGACTCCACCAGCTTCTCGGCGCGCAAGGCCTGGATGGCGGCCTGGGTTTGAGCCATCCGGTTCAGGAAGTCGGCCGTGTGGGGCAGCTCCTCGGAGTCGACGGCCTTCTTATGGTCGGCGTATCGCTCGTCGTTTTTCATGATCGTGTAGGGCTGGCCCTGATTGAACTGCATGATGTAGGGACGATCCTTATAGAGCTGACGCAACTCGTCCAAGGCCGGATCCTCGAGAATCGGTCTGGCGCGGTCGCCCATGGTGAGGGACTCGCCACGCCCGATCTGGCCGAACTGGCTCATCACGTTGCGGTTTGGACCCGGGATCTCCCCGTTGTTGCCGTCGGCATGCTCTAAGACTCTGCGCAGCGAATGCTCGTTCACCGGATTGAGGTCCAGCTTGCGCAAGAACATGAACATCGAGAAGATGGCGATCCCCGCCCCAATAGCGACCGTGGTCACACCGGCCATGGAGGTGGCGTGGGCCAGGGTGGCCGTGGCGGTGGGATCACCAGCCAGGGCGGCAGTCACCACCTCCCCCGTGGCTCCGAAGTAACTGCTGAGCCCGCCTACCATGAACGGGGTGGTCAGAGCCCCGGCCATCCCCACCACTTTGCCCTGATTGCCGTTCTTGACGCTGATCTCGCCAAGGTTGCCGTTGATGGCCTGGCGCGGACCGATGTTGGCCGAGGCTCCCCCGGTCACCGCTCCAGCCAGCGAGCGCATGGTCGTGGTGGCGATCAGGATAGGGAAATATGCGATGGGAGGCGCGATGGCCACCGAAGCGTCCAGCACCGAGCACAGCTGCGAGGTCGTGTCGCCGGCCATCAACCAGGGCCGAGGATTGCGCTCGGCGCGCATGGCCAGCGGCGTGGCCAGAAAACCCGTGATCTGACCGACGCGATCCTTGAGGTTGAGCATGTTGGCATAATTGATCGCCATCACCCCGAAGGCCGCCAGAGCATCGGTTGCGCTGGCCACGCTTCCGAAGACGCAGCCGACGGCCGCCATGCCGGCCATGGACCCGGCATAATCCCCGAGCAGGGTCCACATTCGGGTCGACATGTAGTCTGAGCTGCAGGCGGTCTTATAGTTCTCGGGGATCATACTGTCGCGGAACCAGCGCCCCGCCCGCCGAAGCGCATTCTTCTCCTGGCCGGCCGAGTCGCTCGTGGTCACCGAGCCGGCATCGTCAATTTGCCAGCGAATCGGACGATCGCCATCAAGCTCCTCGGCCACGACCTTGACGGTCCTGGCCGGCGCCCCGGCAGCTGCCGAGACAGTCGGTCGGCCCCACCCGGAGGAAAGGGTCGATACAGTGGTCACCATGTCGAGCGGAACCCCAATCTGTGGCCACTAAGGCCAGCGCATCTGTCTTGCCGGCAGTTTACCGGGTCGGTCTGAACGAAAGCTCAATTTCAAATCTCTCCAAACCCGGGGAGGTCCCGGGATCGACCAGGAGGCTGAGGTCGAGCGCCTCATCTACAGGGTTGCTCTGGCCTGCCAGCGAGTCACCATGCGACCCAGACGGTGTGAGCCCTGGGCGTCCAGTCAGTGCTTCCGATAGACAACATCCGCAGACGCCGGGGAGGACCCGGGCTGGCAGCACGGAAGGTATTATAATCTAGATTTTCCTCTAGAATTTCGATTTTTCTCATTGAAGCTTGAAAAGATTTTGATGAATGACGTTTGCTTCATTTCTTGGACGGGAGAGAGCAGGGAATTTCTGCTCGTCAGGTGCCTGCTCAGCGCGACAAGGAGCCCGGCGGCAACGTCTTCGGCCGGCCAATCTCCCGTTTCCGTTCCTAAGCGATTATCCTGACTGGGGGTGGCTATGAGCGAGATCGACCCGGTGCTGGAGATGTTGACCAGCTTTACCAACTGTAACAGCCTCGATGAGCTGATTCCGACCTTCGAGAAGCTCGCCTGCCGCTTGCTCCCCTGTCGCGACGTACGCCTGGTGGTCGGGGGGGACCAGCCGGCGGGTTATCCCGTTCAGATTCCGCTCACCTCGGACGGAGTTCCGGTCGGGCACCTCTTCGCCAGTTGCGAGTTTGATGCCGACTTCGACCTGACGGCCGAGGCGCTGGCTTCGGTCGCGACGATGGCGCTGCGCAAAGCTCAACTGATGCGGCTGGCTCGCGAACGGGAGACCTTGCTCGGCGAGGTCGCGCTGGCGCGCCAGATTCTCTTGGAAATGCTCCCCCAGGGCCCGCTGCAGGCCGGAGAATTCGATATTTCCGGCCGCCTGTGGCCGGCCGATCGCCTCGGCGGCGACTGCTTCGGCTACAGCGAGCCTTTCCCCGGGCGAGTGAGCTTGCTGCTGGCCGATGCCGTGGGGCACGGGCTGGGATCCACGCTGCTGGTCTCGGAGTGTCGAGCGATATGGCGGGCTCTCTCGCGTGGCTCGGGAACGCTGGCCGAGCGGGTTGGCCTGCTCAACCGCCTGCTGGCAGAGAATACAGGTCCGGAGAGGTTCGTGGCCCGGTCCTGGCCACCATGGCTCTCTTTCGCGAATCTTCCAGGCTGAGGGCGGCCGCGGCCCTGCTGCTCAACCTGGTGGCCGGTGTGGCCGAGGTTTTCCTGATCGTGGGCTTCTGGGCGGCTGCCACCCGCTGGAGCTGACCAATACAAAACGAAAAATCTTTTAGAAACTCACCGGACCTATCCGTCCAAGTTTCTATTTTTTCTATTTAAGGGTTGACGCCGCCGCCCTGGCTGGCCTATAATGACGAGGTCAGCTCCAAGCGGGCGACCACATCAAGACAGGAGGCCACCATCATGCTACGACCGCAGCTTCGTCAACGCCAGGGCCTTCTGCTTCGCCGCCGCGGGGGTGGCACGAGCGCCTAGTCCAGCTTCCAGGATCGGCTCTCCCCCCACCCACCGCGAGCTCACTCCGGTGGGTTTTGCTTTTCGGCCCTGAATCGCGTTCCTCAGAATCGCGTTCCTCAGTTCAGAAACCTCACACGGGCTCGTGCTGCAACTGGAAGACAGACCTGTTTCAGAAGCAGGTGCTTGAGAGTTCGAATCTCTCCGAGCCTACCATTCTAATTCCTATTTAGAAATAAATAGGAATACATAGACGCGTAGTTCAGCGGGAAGAACGTTGCGCTCTGAACGCAAAGGTCGGTGGTTCGAGCCCATCCGCGTCTGCCAGTCCGTGACCCTGTAGCTCAACGGATCAGAGCACCGGTCTACGAAGCCGGGGGTAGCGAGTTCAAATCTCGCCAGGGTCGCCAAGCTTTGACCGCTCCTGTCGTCGCTGACAGGTCGAGTCCGGATGGTGGAATGGAAGACACGCCAGTTCGAGAAGCTGGCGCCCTCGATTTCGCGATCGCGCCGGAACGGTCGGTCTTCATCGCCCCCCACGGCCACGTAGCGGCCGTTGCCGAAAGCCAGAGCGCGCACGTTCTGGTCGGTGGGCACGGGGTGAAGAGCCCAGCTGCTGGCGTCGCTCGAGGTCAGAACCGCGCCCTGAGCGCCCACCAGGAACTGGCCCCCGGCAAAGAGGGCTGCGTTCAGATTGGCCTGAGTGGGGGCCAGGACCAGGCTCCAGTTGACCCCGTCCGGGCTGATGAGCACCCGGCCCACGTGGCCAGGCACCGCAAAGACGCCGTTGCCGAAGGCGGCCGAGGTCTGGAAGTGACCCACCCCGACCGCATTGACGGTCCAGTTCACGGCGTCAGGCGAGGACAGGAGGCTGCCCGCCCCGCCTTCCACGAACATCCCGTTCCCGAAAGCAAAGCCGTGCAGGGCGTGGACCGAGGGAACCGCCACCGTGGTCCAGGTCAGGCCATCAGGGCTGGTCAGGAGGGTGCCCTCCAGCCCGCCGGCCAGGAACAGGCCGTTCAGAAAAGCCAGCCCGTAAAGATTCTGATCGGTCGGAGAGGGAACGGCCGCCCAGGTGGTGGCGTCGGTCGAGGTCAGGATGGCCCCCCGCGAGCCGACCATCACGAAGCGTCCGTTCCCGAAGGCCGCCGCATAGAGGTTCTCGGCCGTGCCCGACTCGATCCGGCGCCAGCTCTGGCCGTCGGTCGAGACGAGCAGTCTCCCCTCTCCCCCGCCGGCCAGGAAGATACCGTTGCCGAAGGTCGTGGCCCAGAGCTCCTCGGGATCGGCCGCCTGGTCGATGAAGAAATCCTGACCATCATAAGACAGCAAGATGGTGTCCTCGTCTCCGACGGCAACGTAGGTGGTGCCATCGGCGAAGGTCACGCCCCGCAGGATGTCGGCCACGGGAGAGTCCAGCAAGCGAAAGGCTCGACCGTCAACGGACCCGAGCAAGGTCCCCTGGCTGCCGGCGGCCACGAATCCGCCCCTGCCGAAGGTCACGCCTCGCAGCACCTCAGTCGTTGGAGAGGCCTGAGCGGTCCAGTTGAGCCCGTCCGGCGAGAAAGTGATGGCCCCCTGATCGCCCACGGCCACGAACCCCGGCGGACCCTCGATCACCTGCCACAGGAAGCTGTTGACCCCCGAGGGCCGAGCGGTCCAGGTCCGACCGTCCGGACTGGTCAACAGGGTCCCGAACTGGCCGCTGACCACAAACAGACCTCGCGCGAAGGTGGCGCCCCAGAGGATGTTGCTCGTGCCGCTCACGGCCTGGGTCCAGGTGATGCCGTCGGGCGAGGTCAGGATCACACCACCCGAGCCGCCGACCAGAAAGAGCCCCTGCCCGAACGTAGCGGCGCGGAAGGCTGAGCCGGACACCGGGACGGTCACCCGGGTCCAGGTCAGGCCGCCATCCGTCGAGCGAACGATGGTGCTGGCATCCCCTACGGCGATCCAGACCCCACCGCCGAAGGCCGCCCCGCGCAGGTTCACCCCCACCGAGGAGTTGCGCGGGGTGAACGTTCGCCCGTCGCTCGAGGTGAGCAACAGACCGTTGGAGCCGACCGCCACCGTGAGGCCGTTGGCCGAAGCCACGTTGGCCAGAGCTCGATCGGAGATCGGGTCGGGGTCGAAGGGAGCTGGAGGGAGGGGAGCCAGCGAGAGGGGCACCGGGTCGCCGCCGCAGCCCACCAGGCAGGCAGCCAGGAGAAGCAGGATGAGTCGTCTCACAGGGAGGGGAGGATCTCCTTTCCGGGTGTGCCCCCCCGAACCAGATCCACAATTGAATCGCTCGCCACCGGGGGCGAGAGGTGGAAGCCCTGCCCCAGCACGCAATCGTTCTTGGCCAGGTACTCGAGCTGGCGCTGGGCCTCGATGCCCACCGCCACCGAGCGCGCCCCCAGGCTCTCGGCCAACCGGATCCCCCCCAGGCAAACCCGCCGTGCCTCGCGCTCGTCGCGCGTGACCAACCGGGGATCGAGCTTGAGCTGATGGAACCTGAGCTCCTCCAACTCTTCCAGCGAGGCGTGGTCGGTGCCGAAATCCTGCAGGGCCAGGCGCGCGTTCAGCTCGGAGGCGCGCTCGAGAAAGCTCCGGGTCAGCGAGGTCCAGGCCGAGCCGGGCAGATCGAGAACCAGCTCGCCGCCCGCCAGCGAGAGGCGGGCCAGCGCCTCCAGGTAAGCCTCCCCGAGGTGAGGATCGCTGGCCTCTTGAGCCGACAGGTTGACGGTCACGAACAGCTTCAGGCCGCGGGCCTGGAAGGCGCGCAGGTCGCCAACGGCGCCCTCCAGCACCCAGCGGCCCAGGGGGCCGATCAACCCGCTGGCCAGGGCGGCCGGCAAGAACTCGCCCGGGGTCACCACTCCGGCCTCGCGCGGCCAGCGCGGCAGAGCCTCCAGCCCGACCACCTCGCGCGAGCCCAGGTGCACAATGGGCTGGTAAACCAGCCGCAACTCATGGCGCTGCAGGGCCGATTCGAGCTGACCGGCCAGCGCCTTGCGGCGCTGCACGTCGAGCTGCTCGCGGGAGAGCTGGTAGCCGAAACGAAGCTTGACCAGCGGACCAAGGCCCAGCTCGTCGCCTTCCTCGAGCACCTTCTGCACCACCCGCTGCCCGTCTACATAGGTTCCGTTGGTGGAGTCGAGATCGCTGAGCCGATAGCTGCCATCCACGCAGCGGGTGATGCGGGCGTGCTCGCGGCTCACCCCGCGGTCCTCCAGCGCCAGCTGGCAGGTGGTCGCCCGGCCGACCAGGGTCTCGAGCGAGCGCAGCTCGAGCAGCTGACCGGCCGACTGCCCGGTGAGAACGAGCAACCAGGCGCTCTGATCACGCAGGGAGGGCTGGTTGACCAGCAATCGCTCGGTAGGAGGTCCGGTCTGGCTCATGCCAGCTCAGGCCTTCCTCCGCAAGCTGCCTGGCTCCTGCGCTGCACGGGGAATCATTCCCCGAACCGGAAGGTCGCAGCTGCCGGGACAGAAGGAGCCATCCACCCCAACGAGAGGACCTTCCTGGTTGATGAACGCTGACCAGATCTACACCAACGGAGCCGTCATCACGGTATCCGAGAGCCAGGCCGAGGCCGAGGCCCTGGCCGTCAAAGACGGCAAGGTCGTGGCCGTCGGATCGCGACAGGAGGTCCTGACCTGCTGACCTGAGACAGGAATCTCGGATCGGACTCGAAGGCAAATTGGATGAGATTCTCAAAAGGAGAGCTATTCGGCGGGCTCACCGCCGCTGTGATCGCCCTCCCGCTGGCCCTGGCCTTTGGCGTGGCCACTATGGCCCCGCTGGGGCCGGAATACGTCTCGACGGGAGCCCTGGCCGGGCTCTACGGAGCCATTTTCACCGGCATCTTCGCGGCTTTGCTCGGGGGCACGCCGGGCCAGGTCACCGGGCCCACGGGACCCATGACGGTGGTCCTCACGGGCGTGATCGCGCACCTGATGAAGTCGTTGCCCGGTCAGCCCGAGCTGGTGCTCGGGCTGGCCTTCCTTTGCGTGGTGCTGGGCGGGGCCTCGCAGATCGTGCTCGGGTTGCTGGGCTTCGGGCGGCTGATCAAGTACATCCCCTACCCTGTGATCGCCGGATTTATGAACGGCATCGCGGTCATCATCTTCCTGGGCCAGATGCGCCCCCTGCTCGGGCTCACCCCTCAAGCCCCCCTCAGCGACTGGCAGCCGGCCACCCTGCTCGTCGGCATCCTCACCGTGATCATCATCTTTCTCGGGCCTCGCTTGATTCGACAGATCCCGGCCTCGCTGCTCGGGCTGATGCTCGGCACGGCGGCCTACTACCTGGTGCGCGCCCTGTCCAGCGAGACTCCCCTGGGACCGGTCATCGGGCAGATCCCCTCGGCCTTCCCCCAGCCGCGCTATGTGCCGGTCTTTTTGCAAATGGCCGGGTCGAGCGAGGCGCTCAAGCTTCTGCCCTTGATTGTGGAGAACGCCCTCACTCTCGGGCTGTTGGGAGCCATCGACTCCCTGCTCACCTCGGTGGTGGCCGACACCGTGACCCGCACCCGCCACGACAGCCGGCGCGAGCTGATCGGCCAGGGCATCGGCAACCTGGTGGCCGGCTGCTTCGGGGGGCTGGCCGGAGCCGGCGCCACCGTGCGCACCCTGATCAACCTCAACGCCGGAGGCCGGGGTCGGCTCTCGGGCGTGGTGCACGGCCTGGTGCTGCTGCTCATCGTGGTGGCTATGGGGCCCGTGGCGGGCGGAATTCCGCAGGTCGTGCTGGCGGCCATCCTGCTGGTCACGGCCATCGGGATGATCGACCGGCGCAGCCGCGTGCTGGTCTGGAAAGTGGCCGGCACCGCCGAGCAGAAGCGCGCCATCGTCCTGGACCTGGCGGTGGTGCTTCTGGTAAGCGCGATCACCGTGATGGTGGACCTCATCCTGGCGGTCGCGGTGGGCATGCTGCTGGCCGGTGCGCTGTTCATCCGCAAGATGGGACGCTCGGTCATCCGTCGCCATTATCGCGGCGACCAGGTGCGCTCGCGGCGCTCCCGGCTCCCCGAGGAAGACCTGGCTCTGGAGAAACTGGGCAACCAGATCCTGGTGCTCGAGCTCACCGGACCCCTCTTCTTCGGCTCGGCCGACCATCTGGCCACCACCGTGCAGGAGATCCGTCAGAGCTCGCGCCTGGTCATCCTGGATCTGCGCCAGGTCAGCGAGATCGACAGCTCAGGGGCGCGGGTGCTGCAGCTGATCCAGGAGACCTTGCAAGACTGCGGATGCAAGCTGGCCCTGGCCTCGCTGCGCGAACCCATGGCCGGCTTCCTCAGGGACATGGATGTCTTGCAGTTGTTCACCCAGGACTCTCTTTTCCCGGACGCCGACCACGCCCTGGAGTGGGCTGAGAACCTGCTGCTCGCGGAAGCCAACATCGACTCTGAGCATCCCAACCTGCCCCTCAACGAAATGGAGCTCAGCACCGGCCTGAGCGACGGGGAGGTGGCCATCCTCGAGCAGAGCATCGCCCACGTGGACGTGCCAGCCGGCGAGTTAATCGTGCGTCAGGGAGACGCGGGCGACTCGGTCTATGTGCTGATGCGAGGACACGCCACCATCCGTCAGGGCGAGCGACGCCTGTTCAGCTACGGGCCGGGCGCGAGCTTCGGAGAGATGGCTCTGCTCGAGGCCCGTCCCCGCTCGGCCGACGTGCTGGCCGAGACCGATTGCCAGCTCTACCGCCTCGATCGACAGGCTCTGCAGAAGTTGATGGACGAGCATCCCCGCCTGGCCATGCGCTTGCTCTGGAATCTGAGCAAGGAGCTCTCCTTCCGTCTGCGGTCCGCCAACGCCGACCGCCAGGCCCTGGAGGGGTTCGACTGACCTCCCGCGAGCAGGTCTGGGCGGTGGTCGGACAGATCCCCCTCGGGCGAGTCTCCACCTACGGAGCCATCGCCGAGGCCCTGGGCTGGCCGCGCGGCGCCCGCCAGGTAGGCTGGGCCCTGGCCTGCGCGCCCGCGGGGGTGCCCGCCCACCGGGTGGTCAACCGGGAGGGCGAGCTGAGCGGTCGCCACGCCTTTACGGCAGGGCCGCTGGAGATGGAGCAGAGGCTGCGCGCTGAAGGGGTTGAGGTCGAGCGCGACCGGGTGGTGCATTTTCGCCGCCTGCTCTGGCAGCCGCTGGAAGATCCTGCCTGGCGAGCGCCTCAGGGCTGCAAGGCGAGCAGGTAGCAAATCTTCCGGAGCTCGATTGAACTTTTCGGACCGGGCGATCCTCTCATGGGTGAATCCCAAGTGCGGGGAGAACCATGGTGAACGAATATGCCCTTCCATTCCCCCTGGCCGCCACCTGGCCGGCGGTCGGCTCGAGCGAGTCGGCCCCGGCGGTGAGAGAGCGCGGTCAACGGCTCGAGGCCCTGATCGAGCGGCTCAAGGGCGGCGACGGCGCCGCGCTCGAGGCGTTCATCGCCCAGACCCAGGCCGTGGCCTACCGCCTGGCTTACTCCATCCTGCCCGACCGTGAGCGCTGCCAGGACGTGATGCAAGAAGTCTATCTCACGGTCTTTCAAAAGATCGAGCAGCTGCGTGAGCCGGCCGCCTTCAAGGGCTGGTTCTCTCGCATCCTGGTCAACCGCTGTCGCCAGGAGCTGCGCGGACACCGCTTCGAGTCGCTCGACGAGCTGCCCCCCAGCCTGGCTCCCAGCCAGGACGGCATGGCCGACCGGGTGCACGACCGACTGGAAGTGCAGGCCGCCCTGGAGCAGCTCGCCCCCCACGACCGGGCGGTGCTGACGATGCGCGAGGTGCTCGAGCTCTCTTATCAGGAGATCGCCGACAGCCTGGACATCCCGCTCGGAACGGTGCGCTCGCGACTCTTCCACGCCCGCCAGAGGTTGCTGGGCGTGCTGTCGCGCAAGGAAAGGAGCTCTCGCTAACATGCAGTGCCGCGAAAACGTTGAAACCCTGTCCGCCTGGCTCGACGGCGAGCTCTCCGACGAGGAGTCCACCCGCCTCGAGCGCCACATGGCCGGCTGCTCAGCCTGCCGCCAGGCCTTCGAGCAGATGACTGCCCTGGGCGCCAGCCTCACGGCCGCCAGCCTGCCCCCGCTCGACCCCGACTTCGCCCTCAAGGCAGCCAGCTTCGTGCGCGAGCGAGCTCTGCCGGCCGGACCGCCCCCCCGTGATCCCGGGGGCTCTGGTCGCAAGCTGGTGGGCTTCCTCTCTCAGAGCCACCCCATCCTGGCCCTGGTGGGTGCGCGCCGCCGCCGTCCCGGCCTCAGGCCGCTGGACATGCTCAAGGTCGTGCTGCTCTTCGGCCTGCCCGCCCTGTTCCTGGCCTGGATGCGAGACGGCGTGCCTCTGCTCAACTACTTGAGCGTGGTGGCCGTCGGCCTGATGGTAGCCGTGCCCGTCCACTACTTCAACAACGAGCTGGCCATGCTGGGAGGCCTGATCAAGGGCCGCTGCCTGGAGGAGGTGCTGGGCACGTCACTCGAGCCCACCTCCACCGTGGACGCCCTGGCCACCAGCAGCCTGCGCCCCATCCTACGCGCTTGCCTGCCAGTGGCCCCCGTGCTCATCGCAGGCAGCATCCTGATCGAGAGTCAGGCCAGTCTGAAGGTGGACCACGCCGTGCCGGTGGCGCTGGCCTGGCTGCCGCTCACCCTGGTGCTGTTCCTGGGCGCCTCCTACCTGGCCCTCTGCTGGCGCATCTGGGCCCGCTCGGAGAAGCCATCGCTGGTGACCATCCTGGGACTGGGGGCCGGGTTGTTGCTGACGGCCGCCTTCGTGCTGGCACCGGTCTCGATCCCGGTGCTGGGCCTGCTGACCGTGCTGTCGGCCCGCTGGATGGCTATCCGGGGCCTGGAGCGCCCCGAGCTGGTGGCCCGGGCCAACCAGACCCGGCTGCGAGCCACCCGCAACCGCTACCTGCGGGTCTGGAGCGACAACCCTATCACCGCCCGCGAGATGTGGCGCACGGCCGGCAGCGTGCCGGGCGGGCTGGCCGGCCTCTTCGCCTGGCGCCTGACGCTGATCTCGTTTCCGCTGGTATGGGCGGCCTTCGCCGTGACCCGGCCCGACGACTGGAGCCAGGCCTACTGGCTGGGAGTCGTGTGCTTCGCTTGCCTGCTCTTCCTGCGGGCCGCCTATCGCACGCTGGGCTCGGTGCTGAGCGAGCGCCAGCAGAAGACCTGGGAAGTGCTGCTGCAGACCGACCTGGGCCCGACGCGCTTCCTGCGCGGTTGGCTCGAGGTGGCCCTGCACACCGTGATGCTGGAGGGCCTGGTGGGGGCCGTCACGTTAACCCTGTTCGGCTGGTATGGCCGCACCTGGATCACCAGCACCGGCGACGGCGAGCGAGTCGCTCTGTTTGTCCCCGTCCTGCTCATCATGGTCACCCTGGTGGGAGCCCTGGTGGGCATGGCCCTGTCGGCCTCTTCGCGGGCTCTGGCCGACGCCCAGCAACGCCTGGCCCTGCTGGCCGCCAAGCTGGCGGCCGGCTGGCTGGTGCTGTGGGGATTGTTCCTGCTGATCACCTACCCCATCGCTTTGGTGGAAGGCTTCTCGGTGGACAGCACCTACTGGGATGACCTGGTGCAACACGACGCCCCCCTGGCCTCCGGCCTGGCCGTCTCCCTGGCCGTGCTGCTCTGGAGCGTGTCGTTGCTGCGCCGCGAGCTGACCAGCGTGGACCGGCCCGAGAAAACAGCTCGCACGCGCTTTGTCTACCCGGCCGCAACCTTCTTGCTGGAGATCGGGGGCCTGGCCTTCACGGGCTACGCCAGCGTGATCGTGATGACGTTCTTCATGAGCGGCCTGACCAACCAGAGCGACCCGGTGGCGGGCATGGGACTGACCCTGCTGTTGGGGCTGCTCTGGATCGCGATCGTGCGCCTGCCCCTGGCCAGCGGCCTGGAGCTGGTCCGAGGCACGGCCCTGAGCCCCCTCGTGGGCGGGCTGGCAGGGGTGATAGCCGGCCTGACGGTTCCGCTCCTCTTTCCCACCTGGCGCTACCTGGCCTCCATCGACATCCTGCGCCGCAGCGCTCTGACCGACTTCCCCGAGTGGGCCCCCACGCCCGTCCTCTTCCTGTGCATCGCTCTGGGAGTGATCGCCGGCCTCTTCGACATGCGCGCCCCGCGCTGCGAGGGAGCCCGCCGTCGCACGATTGGGCGCCGACTGGGCCTGGGCCTGGTGCTGGCAGCCGTCTTCCTGGTCCTGCCCGTGGGCTGGCTCTGGTCGGCCGAACAGGTGCAGGTCAGCGATCCGGCGGCGATGCGGGCGATCAGGAAGGTCAACGGAGTCCAGGCCCCGCCCCCGAGGCCCCCAAGCAGGAGGCTCAAAGCCAGCGGTCGCACCGATTCGGACCTCTTCCATTACAGATTGACAGAGCTCTTACCCGACAATACCTTCGCGTCCTCGACGGACCAAAAGCTCTGGAGGGGCCTGGGTGACCTGGACGAGAACCAGCCTCTGGCCGAGCTGCAAACGCTGCTAGCATCTCCCGAAGGTCGTCGACGCGAAGACAGCTTCCGCCAGCAACTGCCCCAGCTGTACGACCATCTGCTCTTGACCGGCGAGGAGAAGTTACCCCGCGACTACTCCAGCCAATCCCCCAACTTCATCCTGGTGCGCGGGATCGCACGCAGCCTCGCCGTCCTGGGCCTGAGCGAG
>QWHO01000605.1 GCA_021404945.1 bacterium CPR1 | reverse complement strand
GCCACCGCTCTGGCGCATGGGGTGAGCGCGGTTGTGACCGAAAATCCGAAGGATTTTCTCCGTTTTCATGGGCGGCTGACGGTCCTGGAGCTCTAATCCTGCTTGCGATTCGATCGTGCGCAGCTCGGCGGCAAGAGTCCTGCGACTCACGCCTACTGGCGCAAGCACTGAGCCATGATCGGCGCGTCCGAGCCATCCCCAGCGGGAACTGGGTGCTTACCCCCCGGCAGCAGTGCATCCCGAGGCTGAGCTTGAAGGTCGCCGCCGCTCGGGTTTACGAAGACCACCGCGAGCTTCCCGAGGATGGCAATCGCTACGAGATCCTGGACGGGAGGCTGTACGTGACCCCGGCGCCACGCACATTCCACCGGCTCCTGACCGTGCGACCGCATCGTTCACTGAATCGGCAATCAGTGAAATCACCAGCAGGTGGAGCATTGAGCGACGTCTGGCCGGGCAGGTTGTGGCACTGGCGAAGTGACGCGGAGTGATTGCTGTCGGCGTCGATCAGGTTTCCAACGGATTCGACCAGCGAAGCCCGCTGAAGCGAGCGAACCCGCGATCAGCCGTTTGCAGCTCCAGAGCGTGCTCCGTGGCCAGT
The DNA here is from genome assembly GCA_021404945.1 of bacterium CPR1. Lineage (GTDB taxonomy): Bacteria > Vulcanimicrobiota > Xenobia > Xenobiales > QWHO01 > QWHO01. The sequence continues at coordinate 2,410 of QWHO01000605.1, read as the reverse complement.
GCCGCCAGGTGGGCGTCCGGAACGTGGTTGCCTCCTGTGCAACACTTGAGGTAACGCTCCAGTACCTCGGGATGCTTGTCCGTCGGTCCCGGGATGAAGACGCTTTGGGCACTCGTCCATCGCCCAACCTGCTGCCACGAATCGGCCAGGGAACTGGGCTTTGCAAAGAGTCTGGAATTGGTTACAATCCTGAGGAACGCTAGCAAAGAGCTCCAGGGAAGCCCGACCGGTGCTGTGCCGTTGAGCTTTTCCTCGAGCCAGACGAGAGCCGCCTTGTGGTCGGGCATGTCTGCAGCGTAGGCGTAGACCAACAGGTTTGCATCGAGCAGGATCACTTGAAGTCCTCGCCCTCGGCCGATGCCAGAGCTTCCGAAATGCTCACGATCGGAATCAGGGCGGGACCGGTGTGCACCGGTTTGGTGTACACCCTTGACTCCGGAGCAGTTTCGGGCTTCGCCATGCGTTGCAAGCCGAGACGAAGCGCATCGTTCACGAGCTTTCTGAAGGGAACTGTCTTCCTGGAGCGGACTCGTTCCAAGAGCAGCGCCACGTCATCATCAATGGTTAATGTGGTTCTCATGATGACTGAAGCATAAATCGATGATGTCTTGATGTCAACCGGCTTCCTACAGTAGACCCGCTCGACGTTGCCGTCGGGAAGCTCATGAGCCGTCGCGACAAGGATCGCACCGATCTGCGTGTGCTGGCTCGACATTTCAGCAAGTCAGAACGGAATTCACAGAGCGCCTGGCCGAGTGCCGGAACCATTTTCAGGACGAGAAGCTGCTGCAGTCCGCCAAGCACAATTGGTACGTGCTCCTCGGCGAAGACCTCCCCGATTGATAGCGGGGCTGACGGTGCGCCTCGTGGCCGCGCTGCGGAGCATCTCCTCCAGCGGGAACGGGCCCTTTAACGGCGCGGTCCTTGCACCGCCGGAACACAGTGGACCGAACGCACGTAGACCGGCACGCAGGGCCGGTAGATGCCGATCGGATAGCCCCAGCCGCCGTAGCCATAGCCCCAGCGGTTCCAGCCCCACCCCCCATATCCAAAGCCCAGCCCGAAGCGAGGTCCATAGTCACGGTAGCGGGCCAGCCGATCTTCTACCGCGTTGCGAGCGGCATTGACCTCCTTCTGCAAGCGCTTGGCTTCCTCGACGGTGGCCAGGGCCAGTTGCTGGCCCTCGGCGTCCAGCACCGAGATGGAGGCCGTCGAGCGAACCCGCGTGGCGGCGGTGCCCAGCTCATTGATCTGAGGCCCTACGTCCAGCAAGTCCTCCACCTGGTCGATCTCGATGGCCGAGACCGCCTGGGCCAGGCGCTCGAGGTCCTGAGCGGCCAGATCCTGGCCCCAGGTGAGGGTTATCCCCTCGGGGCGGGCCCTGGCGGCCAGCAGGCTGGCGTTGCGCTGGATGGTGCCCAGGGCGTCCTGAAAGTCGTCCGCTCTCACCGGCAGGGTCAGGACCAACAGCAAGAGCACGATGAGCGATGGAGCCTTCACGTTCAACACCTCGCTTTGCAGGTCTCATGACTGTTTCGGCCGCCCGATCGGGCTTCCTGCGAGGTTCAGGCGCACCTTGGGAGCCCGGCCGCAAACCCGGAGCTACCTCCAAGTCCGCCGGAGGCGCTGTCCTTCCTGGCCGCCAGGGTGGGCGATGAGGCCTTTCCTGTGTTACCCTTTTCGTGAGGAGGCCTGTGCATGCGGGGTCAACGGGGAGTCGTCCTGGTGACGGTGATGTTTCTGGTGCTCTTGCTGGGGATGCTGGCTCGGGCCGCTTTCGTATTGGGCCCGGCCGCGCTTGCTCTCTCCGAGAGTACCCGAGAAGATGAGGCGGCTCAGCACGCTGCCGATGCCGGCCTGGCCTATGCACGGAGCAAATTGCTCGAGCGGCAGGGATGGAAGGGCGATGATAACCGGGTGACCGTTTCCTTGCCTGACTTTACCGTGGTGGAGGACAACGGCAACGTCATCGGGCTCATGTCCACGCCCGACGGCGCTCTCTCGCAGTTCCGCATCCGTTTCAACTTCCAGGATGGCGCGGCTGGCGGCGACGGGCTGAACGACCCCGGGGCATTCGGCCGGGTGGACAACATCTACGTCTCGGTCAACAACCTGGAGAACGACACGATGGCCATCTTGCCCCGAGCCGAACCGGGCTCCTTCAGCGTGGTCGCTCCCAACGTGGGCTCCGTGGTGCCCAGGCAGTCGGCCTGTATGATGGTGGAAGGTCGTGCCGGGCGCGGCCTGCGCTCTCTCACCCCGGCTTCGCCCAACGGGCCCGTCTCGGGCGAGAGGGTGGTGAGCCGTGTTGTGGAGGCGTGTTTGCAGAAGGCGGCATCGCTGCCCGTTACGGATTCTCCCATTATGGGCGGCGGCAACGTCAACTTCAACCTCGCCGCTACGGGAACGT
>QWHO01000604.1 GCA_021404945.1 bacterium CPR1 | reverse complement strand
GACCTGAGCCACGCCCACCGGTCCGGTCAGGCTGCCCAGCCCGGCCGCCGCGGCCGCTCCGAAGGCGGCACCGGCCGCCAGCGCCAGGGCGCGCGAGCCAGTCTTGCGCGAAACGAAAGTGGAGGCCAGAGAAGCTCCCGAGGCCACGATGACGCCCTCCAGCCCCATGAAGGCGAAGCCGGCCGGGATGGAGTGGAACATGGGCTGGATGTAACTGTTCTCCTCCAGGTCGCCGCTGGTGCTGGAACGAGGCTGGGTGTAGCGATCCAGCCAACCGATCGGGCCGGGCAGGCTGGAGGTCGGCTCCTTCTCTGGCTCGCCGAGGTGGGGGCGCAAGGCGAAGGCCGGGACTGTAAGTGCGGCGGTGACATTCATGGCCTGTGCAAGTTGCCACCCGAAGCTTAAAAAAACCTGAAAGGCAGTTTCTGAGTGGTCGTCGTATGATCCATCAATGGTCTTTCGTTACCGCGTCCTGGACGCAGCCAGCAAGAGTAAGGACGGTTTCATCGAGGCTGAATCCGAAGATTTGGCCCGGCGCGGTCTCGAGTTGCAAGGTTACTTTGTAACCGAGCTGGGAGAGGCCGATTCGGGCACCCTGGAAGAGCTGGCTCGTCAGAAGGCTGCCGAGGAGCGATCTCGGAGACTGGAGGAGCTGGCCGCGCAGCCCCGCAAGCGCGGCTCACCGGTGCCGCTGCTCGTCTTTTTAACCTTCCTGGCCATCGGGGGCTGGTTCGGGTATGAGAAGTGGGGGACACCGGTGCGCCTGCCCGATCCCAACGTGCCGACTCCCACCGAAGCGCGCCAGTACAAAGTGGTTGTCAGTGGCCGGGTGGACAAGCCGGTGGACCGCTTCACCAATGTGGCCTTCAGCTTTCCCGAGGTGCCCGTTCAGTTCGAGCAGCGCCTGCTCGACTTTGGCCAGGACGGCAAGTTTCGGACCGAGCTAACCTTCTTCAGCTACAAGGAGCCCACCAAAATGGTTCTGAAGGTGACCCGGGGAGACTATGACGAGCGTCAGCTCGAGCAGCCTCTTGAGGGGAGCCCTCTCTCGGCCACGTTTCCTCCCGTCACGTTGGATAAGATCCGGAAGTAGCCGGCTGGATAAGGGCTCTCAGGGCCTCGTGGGTGACCGGCTTCTCCAGCACCGGGAGCCCCAGCGTGGACCAGCCAGCCGGCTCGTGAAAGGCGGCCGGGAAGAGGGACAACAGCGCCAGACCCGCCTCGGGGCGAAGCTCGCGGCAGGCCTGCAGGGGGCCTGCAATCTCCCCGTCGAGCGTGAAGAGATCGGCCAGCACCCAGTCGAGCGACTGCTTTGAACGCAGCACACGCAGGGCCTCACGCCGGGTGCGGGCTTCCAGCACCAGCACGCCCAGGTCGTCGAGCACGTTGCGCAGCACCTGGCGCTCGAGCCCATGCCGGTCAAGCAGCAGCACGGTGGCCGGTAGCTCCAGGCGCTCGACCGGCCTGGCCGGACAGGGCAGGAAGATGCGGAAGGCCGTTCCCAGCCCCTGGCGGGTCGCCAGTCCTAACTCTCCACCCATGGCTCTTGTGAGCGAGTAGACAGTGCTGAGTCCCAGGCCTGTGCCCTTGGATTTGGTGGTGAAAAATGGCTCGTAGAGGTGGGGGATAATCTCGGGTGGGATGCCGCCCCCGGTGTCCCAGACCGTGATGACGGCGTAGCTCCCGGCGGGCAGGGACAGGCCACGGCCCACGTAGTCGGAGGGCAGCTCGATCTGACCCGCCTCCACTCCCAGGTGGCCCCGGCCCTCCAGCGCGTCCACGGCGTTGACCACCAGGTTCATCACCACCTGCTCGAGCCGGGTGGGGTGCACCTCTACCTCCAGCTTCTCGGAGCCCCCTTTCCAGTGAAGCTGGATGTCGCGGCTGAGCAGAGGGGTGATGAGCATCTTCATGCTGGGCAACCAGCGGGTGAGGTCGAGCTGTTGGGGGGCTTCGCCGCGCTGGTCGCGGGCGAACTGCAGGAGCTGGTTGACCAGGCTGGAGGCCTTCTGCCCGGCCACGGCGATCTCTTCCACGTTGGAGCGCATGCGCTGGTCCTCGGTCAGCTTGAGCAAGATCTGGCAGTTGTTCAAGATGACGGTGATCAGGTTGCGGAAGTCGTGGGTCATCCCGGCCGAGACGCGGCCGATGGCCTCCATCTTTTGGGCCTGAAAGAACTGCTGCTGGCTCTGATGCAGGCTGCGCTCGCTCTTGAGCCGCTCCACGTTGTAACGGATGGCGCGATAGAGCTGGCCCTGCTCAAGCTCGTTTCGGCACAGATGGTCATGGGCGCCATGACGCAGTGAGGCCAGCCCCAACTGGTGATCCTGGGCCTCGGTGAGGACGATGAGGGAGGACCAGGGTGTTCGGCGCTTGAGATCGCTCAGCGAGCCCAGTCCCTCAGGGGTGGCCTCCAGGTCGATCAGGAGGGCGTCGAAGGGCTCTTCCTTGAGGTAGTCGATGGCGTGCTCCCAGTCGTGGGTGGTGACCAGGTCGCACACGATCACCCCGCCCAGGGCCTGTTCGACGGCCTCTTGCAGGGGGACGCTCCGACTCAGGAGCAGCAGGCTGAGGGGGATGGAATACACCGGGCTGGGAAGTTCGCGGTTGCGGGGGCCTCAGTCCTGTTGGAGCAGCAGGCGGTCGGGTTTCTGGCCACGAATGATGCTCCGATGACGAGTGATCTGGGGCGCGTGGTGACCGGGCTGAATCTGGCCCGCATCTCGATGCTGGTGAGCTTGTTGCTGGCAGCGCTGGCGTTTCACCTGCAGGCTCGCTCGGCCTGGTGGTTGCTGGTGATGGCCCCGGGTGTCTTGCTCTGGTTGGCAGCTCAGGTTTTATTCCTCTCCAGCCCCGCCGGTCGCGGTCTGGCCTTCGGGTCGGCGATCTGCTCAGCCCTGGCCGCTGTCGGGGTTCCCCTCTCGGTGGGGGCGGCGGTCGCGCTGATTCCGCTCTCCATCGTCCTGACCCTCTTGTTCGCCATGCGCGTGGCCTCCTATGTGGACCAGCCGA
>QWHO01000603.1 GCA_021404945.1 bacterium CPR1 | reverse complement strand
CCTGGACTACGACGAGGCCAGCGGTCAGGTCCGCTACCGGAGCTCCGACGGTGATGCCAGGACCTGGCCCCACGCCATCGCGTTCCTGGCCGACCTGGCCCAGCACATTCCCAAAGCGAGGCAGCAGACAGTTTCCTATCACGGCTGGTTTGCCAACCCCACCGGCCACCTCAGTCGCAAGAAGGAGACTGCCGAAAGGGCTCCCAACCCCCGAGGCTGCTGGGCGGCGCGGGTGCTGCGCGTCTGGCAGGTCGACCCGGAGCTCTGTCCTCGCTGTGGCAAACAGATGAGTCCGAGCCGCGCCGTCCTCGAGAGGCTCGAGCTGGTGAAGCTCTTGAAAGCGCTGGGCCGCTTCGGTTACCCGGCCAGACCCCCACCCAGGCCGCCCGACCCCCTCGAGCCAGAAAGCTTGACCCAGGACCCGTCTCCGGACGAATCCTCCCAAGTCCCGGATAGCTGGGAGCGAGCCAGATCCCCTTCGACTGGTAACACACGGCCAGATACTTCATTTCTCGCGGAGCCGGCCAACTGGCCGAAACTTCCGTAACGAACTCCAGGTTTGCCCAATCACGCCAGCTAGGGCAAGATGTCCAGTTCGACAGCATTGGGCTGAGGGGTTACCACCGCTGAGCCCAGACTGCCGTCGGGATTGATGGGCCGGACCTCGATCTGGTTGACATTAGTCACCAGCAAGAAGTCACCCGCCGGATCGACCGCCAGGTCGCGGGCCGAGCCACCGGCTCCTAGCAAGACGTTGAACCCGGCAAGCGCGGTCAGCCCGCCGGCCGCGTCCACCGAGAACACTTCGATCTGGCGCGCGGCGACCGAATTGGTCAGCACATAGATAAACCGCCCATCGGGAGTCAGGGCCAGGGCCTGGGAGGATAGACCGGTCAGCGGCCGATTGTCGATGGGCGCGCCCAAGTTGACGGGAATGGTGGCCACATTGCTGGGGGTCCCGTTGCTGGTAGCCACCAGAAAAGTTCCGCCTGGATGCACGGCCAGCCTCGTGGCGAACCCCGCCCCCCCGATGGTAGTGGCTACCCCGGGTAGCACAGCGCCGGTGGGCGAGCCGTCCGCCGCCAGCGGGTAAGCGCGCACGTTGTCGGGGGAGTTCCCGGTCAGGAAGAGGCTTTGACCGTGCAGCGCCAGGTCCAGGGGGACACTCTGCACTGTGGTCAAAGCCCCTCCGAGCGGGGCGAAGCTGCCGGCCACCAGCTCGAAGGCCTGTACCACCGTGGGCAAAGGCGTATGGTCCTCGCCGACATAAAGGCGATTGTCCACGGCGACCAGCGCCGTGGGTGCTGTCAGCCCGACCAGGTCCGGCAGGGCGGTAAAGAGGCCCTGGTCGTCGACACTGAAGGGGCTCACGACGTCATCCTGCCGAGCCACGATCACGAGGTTGCCGACCGGGTCCGCGGCCATCCGGCGGGGTGCGGCTCCGACCGGCTCGGTATCCAGCAGGCTGAGCGTGCCGGTGCTCGGATCCAATCGATAGCTGAAGAGTTGTGTGCCCGCACCGGCGCTATCCACCACCGCCACCCGCGGGCCGACAGCGCTGACGATTACTTGCACGGGCAGACTGGTGACCCCCTGGAAGGTGGCGGTCACGTCCGTGGTTCCGGCGGCCAGGGCCTGGACCTGGCCCTGATTCACACTCAGGATCGTGGGATCCCCGACGGTGTAGTCGGCTAACCCGGTCACGTCCAGAATGCTGCCGTCCGACAGGTCGGCCAGGGCGCTGAAGGCAGCGCCAGTCTCGCCCACGTTGAGGTTGGCGGAAGGCGCCAGCGTGAGCCGCACCTGGCTCACGGTGACGTCCGGGGGGAGGTTGCCGCCCAAAATCACCTGCCGCACGTGGCGCACGCCGGCCTGGAAGGCGAGTTGAAGAATGGTGGCCTGGGCGACGACCAGGCCCTCGCTATCGCGGCCGAAAACGTACACGTCATAGAGGCCAGGCGGGGCCTCCAGCGTGACGCTCACCCGCGAGTCGTCGGGCCCGACGCTGGCGGTAGCCTGACTGACCACGCGCCGGCCGCTGAGAGTGCCGGGGTCGGTGCTGTTCGGGTCGACCAGCTCGACCACCACCTGGGAAATCGGGGCGCTGGTGGAGGAGGCCTGAATCCCAGAACGCTGGACACTGATCTCCATACGCAGGGTCAAATCTTGAGGGCCGGGGGGGCGAGCCGGGCTACCTCCCGAAACGGTCCCTCCGCCGGAGCAGCCCACCATGCAAATAAGCACCAGTAAGTAAATGAGTCGCAAGTCAAGCCCCCAAGAATTACTCGAGCGTGGTTTCCCAGCGATTAGTATTTTCCTTCTCCAGGTTTGCCCAATCACGCCCGTGGACTCGGGCTCATGGGCCCACGAACCCTTGACTGGCAGATAGTCAGGAGCTCGGCCAAAACGAAACTGGGACGGGGGTATCGACGTCCTACCCCCTTCACCTGGCCTGGACGGAGCTGAACACGTCCCATCGCGCCCTGATCCTGGAATACTTCCAGCGCTTCTTGGATGCCTATCTGATGGGCAAGAAGGCCGAATATCAGCGCCAGGAGGGCGTCGAGGAGGTCAGGGCCAGCCCCTGAGCCTTATCGGAATCGGTCGATCCAGTCGTAGAGCCTGGACGCTGCCACGGCGGGCACGTGACCCTGGCCCTCGAGCACCTCGAGCTCCACGCGCGCGCCGCCCTTCTTGAGTGCTTCGGCGGTCATCCGGGTCGGCTCGAGCCAGCGGCCCGGGTCGTCCTGGGAGCCCAGCAGCATCCAGACCGGCTTGCCGCGCAGCTTCTCCAGGTCGCAGACGTCGCCGAGGTACTGCCCGGGTATCACGACGATGGCCCGGAATTTAGACGGACGGGCCACCGCGCAGTAGAACGCGCCGATGCCGCCGTTGGACTGGCCGGCCAGGATGACTTCTGACGACGGCGGGTCTGTTTCTCCCCGACGGCTCCTTCTACTCCGTCTGCGACTTCGATGAACAGGAGCTGACCGGCGGGCTCCGTCGCTCGGTTCTG
>QWHO01000602.1 GCA_021404945.1 bacterium CPR1 | reverse complement strand
CCGGTCTTCAATACCGTGGCTCAAGCGCTCAAGAAGACCGAGGTGGATGCCTCGGTGATCTTTGTGCCCCCGCCCCTGGCTTGCGACGCCATCCTCGAGGCGGCCCACGCCGGGATCAAGCTGATCTGCTGCATCACCGAAGGGGTGCCCATTCACGACATGGTGCGGGTGCGGGCCGAAGTGCTGCGGGTGGGCGCCCGGTTGATCGGTCCCAACTGTCCGGGGCTGATCACTCCGGGGCAGTGCAAGATCGGGATCATGCCCGGCAGCATCTTCAGCGCCGGCAACGTGGGCCTGATCTCGCGCAGTGGAACCCTGACCTACCAGGCGGTGGACGCCCTCACCCGGGCCGGTCTGGGTCAGAGCACCTGCGTGGGCATCGGGGGCGACCCGGTCAACGGCACCCAGTTCACTGACCTTCTGCCGCTTTATGAGAAGGATCCTGATACCCGAGCCCTGGTCGTGATCGGCGAGATCGGCGGCAGCGCTGAGGAGGAGATGGCTGCCTGGCTGGGTGCGCACAAGGTTCCCGCGGTGGCCATGATCGCTGGTCGCACCGCCCCTCCGGGCAAGCGGATGGGTCACGCCGGGGCCATCGTCAGCGGCAACGTGGGCACGGCTCAGGCCAAAGTCGATTCCCTGCGCAAGGCGGGAGTGCCGGTGGTGGATACCACCGACGAGATGGTGGCTGAGATTCGGAAAGTGCTCCAGCCGGCCAAGGCTTGAAGCCCCGCTACGTCACCGAGGAGGAGGTGGACCGGGTCGTTTCGGCCCGTCCCCTCACCGACGCGCTCGAGCAAGCCTTTCGCACCCTGGCGACAGGGCAGGCCCGCCAGGCGCCGCGGTTGCGAGTCACCTCTCCTCCGCACGTGCTGCACAACCTCCCCGCCATCGGTCTGGGACGAGCAGGCCTCAAGACCTATCTTTCGGGGCCGCAGGGTGTGACCATGGTGACGGTCGTGTTCGAGCTCGAGAGCGGGCGGTTGGAGGCCATCATCGAGTGCAACCGGCTCAGCCAGCTTCGCACCGGCTGCGCCACCGCCCTGGCCACGCGCTATCTGGCCGAGCCCGGCCCTCAGCGCCTGGCTTTGTTAGGAGCCGGCACGGTGGCTCGCGGTCAGCTCGAGGCCCTGGCGGCCGAGCAGGAGCTGGCCGAGGTGCGCGTGTTCAGCCCTCGTCCCCAGAGCCGCGACGATTTCGTGGGCTGGGCCCGGGAGCGGCTCTCCCTGGAGGCTCGTGGGTGTGCCAGCCCGAGCGAGGCGCTGGAAGGCGCCAACCTGGTGGTGACCGCCACCAGCTCCGGAAAACCGTTGGTGGAGGAGGCGATGCTGGCTCCAAAGTGCCACCTCAACGCCGTGGGCGCCAATCGGGCCGGGCGGCGCGAGCTGGCCTCCGAGGTGGTGCTGTCGAGCCAGCTCACGGTGGTGGACGATCTCGAGCAGGCCCGCATCGAAGCTGGCGATCTGCTCGAGGTGGCAGGGCTCGACTGGGGCCTGCTCGTGCCGCTGGCCTCCCTGGTGGCCAACCCCCCCGCCCGGCGACCCGATAGAACTTTATTCAAGTCGCTGGGAGTGGCCCTCGAGGACCTGGCTGCTGCCGTCTACGTCTTGCAGCTGCTGGAAGCCTGATCGGCTTCATCTCTGGCCTGGCGGCCCAAAATGGCTTGAGGTCGATTCAGTTAACAATTTTGATCGGCAACGCTTGCAAGCCATGAAGGGGGTGTGCTATACTGCGGTTGGGCTCAAGCCCTACTGCAAAAAACCGCTTGCCGACGCCACTTCTGCGACTGCGAAGGGGTTTCGGAGAGGAGGAAGCCAGAAAGACCCGGCCTCAGGCGCCAGGCGCACGCGAGGCCCGACCATCGGCGCGGGGCATCCGAGAGGATCGTCCGCAGCAACTTGTGGGAGGAAAACGTATGACCACGAATTCAGCTCTGTTCTGGGAGTTATTTGAATCCACCGGGTCGGTTACTGCCTACATTCTTTATCGCCAGGTCCTGGCTGAGCCCGAAACCTAAGCGCAATTTTTGATAGATCTTCAAGACACCTCTCCCCGTGAGAGGTGTCTGTTTGTTCTCAGAGAATCAGCGGCGATGAAACTGTCGACCGCTCCTGTCGTCGCTGAAAAACTGTCGACCGCTCCTGTCGTCGCTAAAAAACTGTCCCTCTGGCTGACCCTGACCATCCTGCTGCTCGCCCCGGCCCTGGCCCAGAGCCGTGAGCTCAAACTGTCAGCCGATCGGCTCGATTATGACGACGCCCGTCACAGGGTGCGCCTGGTGGGCAGCGTCCGGCTGGAGACCCCGGGAGCGGTGTTGACCTCGCCCTACGCTGAGTACAATACCGACACCCGGGTTGCCGAGATGTCCGGGGGAGTCAAGATGGTGACCAGCGATGCCACGGCCGTGGCCAGCCGGTTGACCGTCTACTATCCCGACCGACGGGCCGTGCTGGCCGGGAACGTCCGACTGGTCACCGACAAAGGTCCGGGCCAGACTCCGGCCACACTGCTGGCCGACAACCTGGATTACTTCTGGGAAGCCGGCCTGGGGAACGCTCGGGGCGGCATTCAGGTCACCCAGGGCGAGCGGCGGGTCTACGCCGACCGGGCCACCTACCAGCGCGATCAGGCCACCGTCGATCTCGAGGGTGCTGTCCGCTTCGAGCAGGGGACGGAAGGCTGGCTCACCGCCGACCGGGCCCGACTCAACCTCGTTTCCGAGACAGTCAGCGCCTCGGGGGGCGTCTTCGCCCGGATGCTGGTGGACGAGCCCGAGCCCGGGCCCCGCAAGCCTGGAACGCTGCCGGCTCCGGAAGTGCTCGAGCCTGACCTTCCCCTGGAGAGCATCCAGGCCGCGCCCCCGGCTTCCCTGCCTGGCCTCTGATATACTGATCCCATCGACGCGGTCGAAGGGAGCCTCATGAGAAACTGTCTTTTCACGCTGGCCCTGGTTGCGGCGCTGGGGGGCGGGGCGGTGGCCCAGCCCCCGGTGAGCCCCCGTGCCAAGCAAGCCATCA
>QWHO01000601.1 GCA_021404945.1 bacterium CPR1 | reverse complement strand
GTGAAATTAATCGCGGCCAGTAAGTTGGTCTTGTTGAACACTTCCTGCTTGCGATAGTAGAGCGCGGCGTCCATCCGGACATACCCGGCCAGCTCAAAGGGTGCCTGGCAATTGGTCGGGTCTTGGCATTGGAAAATCCCGTTCCGTTTGCCTTGCGCATACATGCCGATACCGGCGCCGAACCCCTGTGCGATGCCTTCCTGGAAGAAGTAGGTTGTCCACACGCTCCCCTGATGCAAGGCGCTGTTTGGCGCGCGACTGCCTTCTGCGAACAAGAGATCTTTCGTCACACGCGTGTCGATATAGGCATAGTTCGCGATGATGTCCCATCCGGGCAAGATCTGACCCGCGATGTCGAACTCCACGCCTTTGCTGCGTTGTTCTCCCGTCGCGACGGAGAAGAAGAAGCCGTTGAGTGGATCGGCCGTCAACACATTCTTCTTCCTGGTATCGAAGAGCGCGACCGTCGAACGTAACCGTCCTCCGAAGGCCTGGTACTTGATGCCTCCCTCATAGGACTTCCCTCGCTCGGGGTTGAACAGGTTGCCGCTGATGCTCCTAGAACCTGGGCTTTGTGGTGCGAACGATTCCGTGTAGTTGGCAAACAGTGTGACGGGCTTGACCGGTTGATAGGCGATTCCGACCGACGGACTGAAGGCCGTATTGGTCTGGGTGTTCTTGCTGCCGACGGCATTGAGGTCGTCGGGACGGTTTGTGTTCGTCTGGTCGAAGAGGTCAAACCGTCCGCCGAAGTGCACGTGCAGGTTGTCCAACAGGTCGACCTGGTCGCCGAAGTAGGCGCCCAGGATGTTGTTCTGAGTGCTGGCGTCACTGAACTTTGTGAGGGCCGGATTCAAGAACAGCCGATCATTCGGATTGAAAATGTTGATATAGCTGAAGGCTCCCGGAGTGCTCGTGTCGCCGCCGAAATCTCCCGAGGCCGTGGCCGATGAGTTTTCCCGGCCGAGTTCGATGCCGATGATCGTTTTATGTTTGATCGAACCGGTCGTGAAATTGCCATGGAGTTCGTTCTGCAAGTAATGGCTCTGGACGGTCGTCGGAATCTCATACCTCGCCAGATTCAGGATGCCGTTGCTCTCGGCTCCGACCAGGAAATTGGATTCAAGGCTTGAATAGCGGCTGCTGGTGACGGCGGCTCTGAATGCGGTTCGCCACCGGAACAGATTGTTGATGTCGTGCCACAGGGTGATCGTCGCCTTCCCGTGATGTGTCTCCAACTTGCGGGAAGGATCGCCCAGGAATCGCGAGACCGGAATCGGAGCGACTCCGTTGCCGATGGCGACGAGTCCTCGATCGATGGGCGCTCTGTCGTACATATATTCGGCTTCGAACCGCAAGGTCGTCCGTGAACTCATTTCCCAACCGAAGGTCGGCGCTGACACGCCGCGAGGGTTCGATTCCCTCCCCTTCCGCTCAACCCAAAACGAAGGCCCGCTCAAGCAGCGGGCCTTCGTCTGGGGGTGACATGTCGGAGTGGACCGGGCGGAGCTGACACATCCACCCTATCCGACGTTCTCGGTTCCCAACCGAGTCTAGCATAACACGCAGATGACTCATGCGGTCAAAACGATTGACTCATGTGCGAGTCCAGCATCGCCACGTCCGCTTTGCGGCGACTGGGAGCCAGGTGCATGTACCGCATGGTCGTCGTGATGCTCGCGTGCCCCATCAGCTCCTTGATGCTGACCACGGTAGCCCCGGCCATGGCCAGGCGCGAGCCGAAGGTGTGCCGCAGATCGTGCCAGACGAAGTCATGCACGCCCGCCTTCTGGCACCAACGCTGAAACGCCTGATTGCAGAAGCTGTGGATGTTGAGCGGGCGCTTCTCCTTGAGTCTGATGTTCGTCCAGACATGGTCCAGATCGTGCTCCGCCAGCACCTCCCTGAGCAGTTCGACGGTCTGTGGGGAGAGGTCGACGTGGCGGAGCCTGCGACTCTTGCTCTTGCGGACTGTCACGAGCCCGTTGACCAGGTCGACGTCCCCCCTCTTGAGCCGGCCCAGCTCCGACCGGCGGAGCCCGGTTTTCATGGCGAACACGATGATCCGCCAGGCCGCCGGTGGCACAACCGCCTTGAGGCGCTCCTCCTCCTCGGCTGACAGCCACCTGGTGCGCTGGTTCTCCTCGGGCAGGGGACGGACACCCTTCAGCGGTGAGACAGCCAGCAGACCGTCCCGGACAGCCCGGTTGACCAGGGCCAGAAGGTGCTTCACTTCCTTGTTGATGGTGGCTGGAGCCTTCCCTTCGGCTCGCCGGCGGGCCTGATACCGGGCCATGTCCTCCGGGCGGAGCTGGCTCACCAGCTCGCCACCGGCTGCCTTCTTCCAGTACCGCCCGTAGCGCTCCATGTGGGGAGCATTGGCTTTCAGGCTGATCTCGTCGGCATACCGGTCGACCAGGTCGGCCACCGTCAGCTGGCGCGACTCCCGAGCCCGAGCGAGCTCGGGGAAGAGCCGGCCTTGTCGCCATTCGTCGCGCATCTTCTGGGCGAATGCCTTGGCCTGGAGCTTACGGCCAACCAGCTTGATGCGCCGCCTCTTCCCCTCGTACCAGCAGGCCCACCATCGGTCCGAGCCCTTCGGGTCCTCGAAGACGCCTCGATCTTCCCCCCTGGCACGACCCATGCTGACCTCCCTTGGGGGGCCTCGGAGCCGGCGGTTTCACCGGCGGTCACCCCCCCTCAAGAACCCTCAATAACCCCATTATTTATCGAACAAGCCTGAAAACCCTCCAACAAAAAAAGCCCGTAAAGTCGGGCTAAAAAGCCCGTAAAGTCGGGCTTTTTGGTGGTGGCGGGAGGCAGATTTGAACTGCCGACCAAGGGCTTATGAGTCCCCTGCTCTGCCACTGAGCTACCCCGCCAGGGCAGGACACGATCTTACGGCCCTGGTGGCGTTCTGTCAATATGCTCAGCGATACTCGAAAAGCGGGATCCACTCCATGAATCGGAAGATGGGGCTCTCGGGATCGAACTTGCGAAAGTCGATCAAGACGCCCACGCCGGAATCCTGGAAGATGGCCCCGCGCATCAGATAGGTGTGCTTGACGGCGGGGGCTCCGCGTACTTTGAATCCACCGTCGGGGTCGGGCACGTAGGAGAACACGCCCACCGGGCTCTCCATATGGTAGTTGCCGTCTCGCTCGACGATCTTGGTAGTGCCCTTCTTGCCATTGATGACGAACTCGGTCTCGGTGTGGGCGTAGCGAATCTCGTCGTCAGGAAGCTTGAAGGTCATGGTGTGGCCAGACTTGAGAAACTCGTAGGTCTGGTTGCGAAACTTGACCCGCACGCCTTCCTTGCTGCTGTCTACGGTCAGGGTAGTGTCGGGGTAGGTGAGCTCGAAGCTTCCGATGCCGGCGTCCTTGATGACCACTTTGCCCAGCGCGCTCTCGACCACGCGCGTCCCATCCAGCACGTTGCGCGAGTAATCGTAGTCTTTCAGCTCGGTGGGAACATAGTAGATCGAGCCCCAGGACTCTTCGGTGAGAGTCTTGCGCAGCGGTCCGGAGATGTCGTCGGACAGGCCGGGCAGGGCCAGAAGAGCGGTAAACATCAAGAGAAGCGCGTATCTTGCCAACATAGGGGCCGGCCCTTCGCCGGTTGGGCCGCCGCCCCTGCAGGTTACCAGCTGATCTCAAGCCAGGTGCGGCCACATTTGAACACCTTGCCGTTGGCCAGCTCGCAGCGCCCGTTCAATCGCTCGCCGTCCACGAAGGTGCCGTTGGTGGAGCGCAGGTCCTCGAGGTAGACGTGGGGGTCCTGCAGGTCGATCAGGGCGTGGCGGCGCGAGATGAAGTTGTCGGTAGCGATCTGCACCTTGGCTTCGCGCCCCACCTCGACCGAGTGGTTGAACTGGAAAACGTGCCCGTCGAGCGGCCCCGAAAGCACCTCGAGCTTAATCCGCACCGAGCGTGCCCCCGATCTCCTCGCGGCTGCGGGTCACAAAGGAGAGCTCGTCTCCGTCGCGCACCACCTCTAACTCGGTGGAGGGGGGATACTTGCGCCGCAACAGCTCCGAGGCCAGCGGGCGCTTGAGGTGGTGATCGATGGCGCGCGCGATGGGGCGAGCTCCGAACTCGGGCTGGTAGCCTTTCTCGATGATGAGCTCCACCGCCTCGGGGGTGCAGGAAAGCTCCAGCCCGCTCTGGGCGCGGGCCTGCTTTCGCAAGGACTCGAGCTGCATGGTCACGATGCTGGTCAGGTCGCTCTTCTCCAGGGCCCGGAAGAGCACGATCTCGTCGATGCGGTTGAGGAACTCGGGCCGGAAATGGCCGCGCAGAGCCTTCTGGTAGGAAGGCGGCAGGCTCTCGAGCTGACCGGCCACGCCCACCCTCTCGCCGGCCGCGGCGGCGTCGCGCGAGCCCAGGTTGGAGGTCATGACGATGATGGTGTTGGTGAAGTTGACCGTGCGCCCCTTGGAATCGGTCAGTCGCCCGTCATCGAAGACCTGCAAAAACAGATCGAAGACCTCGGGGTGGGCTTTTTCCACCTCGTCGAGCAGCACGACCGAGTAGGGCTTGGTGCGCACGGCCCCCGTCAACTGCCCCTCCTCGTCGTGACCGACGTAGCCCGGCGGCGAGCCGATCAAACGCGAGATGGAGTGCTTGTCGTGGAACTCGGACATGTCAAAGCGCACCATCTCCTTCTCGCTGCCGAACAAGAACTCGGCCAACCCTTTGGCCAGCTCGGTCTTGCCGACGCCACTCGGCCCCAGAAAGAAGAACACTCCGCCCGGGCGGGTGGGTGAGACCAGTCCCATGCGCACCACCCGGATGGTCTGGGCCACGGCCAGGCAGGCGTGGTCTTGTCCCACCACTCGCTGCTGCAAGAGTGTCTCCATCTCCAGCAGGCGCTCGGACTCCTCCGCCGTCATGCGGTTGACGGGAATGCCGGTCCAGTCGGAGACCACTTCGGCGATCACGTCCGGGGTGACCTCGAACTTGACCTGCCCGGCCTCCCCCTCGAAGACCCCGGAGCGATTCTTGATGCGGGCAGCAGACTCGTCGATCAGGTCGATGGCCTTATCGGGCAGGTTGCGGTCGGGCAAAAAGCGCACCGAGAGCTTCACGGCCGCCAGCAGGGCCTCCTCGGGAAACTTGACCCCGTGGTGGCTCTCGTAATTCTTGCTCAGACCTTTGAGGATGGTGAAAGCGTCCTCTTCCGAAGGCTCGCCCACCAGCACCGGCTGGAAGCGTCGCTCCAGGGCCGGATCAAGCTCGATGGACTTGCGGTACTCGTCGGTGGTGGTGGCCCCGATCAGGGGGAAGTCGCCTCGCGCCAGGGCTGGCTTGAGGATGTTGGAGGCGTCCATGCCGCCCCGCGAGTCACCCGCGCCCACCAGCTGGTGCAACTCGTCGATGAAGAGCACGATGCGAGGATCCTCCAGCACCTCCTCCATCACGCCCTGGAGGCGCTCCTCGAACTCGCCCCGGTGCTTGGCGCCGGCCAGCATAGCGGTGAGGTTGAGCTCGAGCAAGCGGCGGTCCTTGAGCTGGTCGGGCACCTTGCCCTCGGCGATGCGCTGAGCCAGGCCCAGCACCACGGCCGTCTTGCCCACCCCGGCCTCACCCGTGAGCACGGGGTTGGACTTGGTCTTGCGGGCCAGGATGGTGAGCACACGACGAATCTCGTCGTTGCGCCCCACCACCGGGTCGATCTTGCCCTCGCGAGCCCGGGCCACAAGATCGCGCGAATATTTGGCCAGCATCTTCTCCTTTTTCTCTTTCTTCTTGCCCTCGCCCGAGGAGGAGACGCGCTCGGGGGACGCGCCGTCGC
>QWHO01000089.1 GCA_021404945.1 bacterium CPR1 | reverse complement strand
ACCGATACCGCGATCCACTACCTGGGCTCGGTGGCCGGCAAGATGGATGGCATCGATACCAACTGCCTGCGCCAGGCTCTCAATTCTCACAAGTACAAAGACCAGCACTTCCTGCCCTACATCGATGCCAAGGACCCCTTTAGCGGCCTGGGCCAGGAGCCGCACGCCTACGCGAATCTTTTCACCGGCGCCTTCTACGAGGTCTTGTTCGGGCTCTACAGCGTCACCTCGTCGGATACGTCCCGCTCGTTCGCCGAGTCCCTGGGCGAGGCGCGCGACATGGCCGGCATGCTGTTGATGCGCGGCACCGAGTTCGCTCCGGTGGGCGAGCCGACCTATCGCGAGGTGGCCCTGGCCATGCTCAAGGCCGATCAGGTCGACTTCGACGGCGCACTGCGCCCCCTGCTCGAGAGCGTCTTCGTGGGTCGCAAGATCCTCAGCGAAGCCGATCTGGAGGCCTTTGACAAGCACGAGGCCACCTTGCCCAAGCTGACCCTGGACCGGGCGGCCATCGAATCGGAGGAAGCGGCCCTGGAGTTCCTGGACAACCACCGCGATGAGCTCAAGCTGGGCAAGGACCTGCCCTTCGAGTTCGACCAGGCCCACACCAACAATCGCGGAGAGACCTTTGTGCTCTACAAGTATCACCAGGACGTCGACCTGGAAGGCCCCGACTACGGGGTGATGGAAGGCGCCCGGGCCCGGATGAACGGTGGTCTGGTGCTGGCCTTCGACGCCGAGAGAAAGCTCTTCGCCTCCAACCACGACAAGGTGACCGAGCGCGAGATCGAGGAGGTCAAGAACCACCTCAAGTCGGCCGTGTCGGCCGAGATGCTGGTGGCCTCGGGCCTGACCCCTCGCTCCGACAGCCCCTCGGCCAGGTGCGAGCCGGGCGACCGCACCTGCAAGCACGGCAAGTTCGCCAGCCAGTATCTGCAACTGAACGTGGTCAGCGAGGGCGGCAAGCCGGTGCTGCGGCGCTCGCCCATCGTGACCTGCTGAGGCGCTGATGGGGGCTGGGGGGCGCGTTCTACTGGCCTTGATGGTGCTGGCCGCTCTGGCCCGGGCCGAGATCATGGTGGCCGACAGCCTGGAGTGGCTGGTGGTCTCAAGCCCGACCGTTGCGGTGATGCGGGTGGAGGGAGCGGTCCGAGAGAATCGCGACGATGTCGGCTATATCCAGACCACCCTCAAGCTGGCGCTGGTGAAGGCACTCAAGGGTCAGCCTCCACCTACCACCACCTATGGCATCCTGGTGCTGGACTCGGCCCGGCCGGGCGAGCTCAACTCCCAGCCACAAGAGGGGGAGGAGTTGCTGGCCTTCTGGCGCGGCCATTCGGTGCGCCGGGTTCTCAGCCTCAAGCACCCGCCGGCTCGGGGCGAGCAGGCGGCCTACACGTCGAGTTTCAAGCTGCTGCGCTCGCGTGAGGAGATTCTGGCGGCGGTGCAGCCCTGGCTTGCCAGGCCGGCCTCGAAGTCGCGCAAAGTGGAGGTGCCCACCGGCTCGGGAGCCTTCCAGGGTCTCTACTCGGGCAGCACCTGCTACCTGATCGTGCCCACCGAGTGAATCTTCCCAGAAGGCGAGGCGCCCAGAAATTCAGCGACGACAGAAGCGCTCCAGGGAATTCCCTACCCGATGCTGGCTGCGCGCCGGGCCCTACCTCTCGGGCCCCGCATCCTGGGGCCGCTCACCTGGCGACAACCTCCAGGCCCGACTTCTGGGTCTGACCCTGGCGTGAGAGCAAGCGGCGCAGGGCGCGCTGGTTGGCCCGCGCCACCAGGTTGCCGGCCCCGGCCCCCAGGGCGGCGTAGGTGCCCGTCAGGCCGATGGCCAGGGCGGGCACCGCGAAGCCGGTAGCCGCCCCCACGATGCCGGCCGAGTGGCAGAATCCCAGCCCCAGCACTCCGGCCGCGACCGTGCCCAGGAGCGAGCGGTTTTGCTCGGGCACCGACTTGAGCCCGATGGCCACCCCCACCCCTCCGCCCAGCGCCATGCCCAATCCTTCGCGCAGCCCGGCCAGCCCGAAGGTGCTCCAGGCCGCGGCCGAGGCCACCCCGGCCAGGGCCGCCGCGCCCAGCGCCTTGACGGTGCCCAGCTTCTCGCGGGTCAGAAAGTAGGTGGCCGCGGCTCCGATGCCTCCTCCGATCAGCATGCCCACCGGTCCGAGGTTGGCGGTGGGGGCAAGTCCAAGGGCCTGCCAGCCGGCGTTGACCGCCGCTCCGGCCAGGTAGGAGCCGGCCATGGCGGCCCCCCAGCTTGCGGCCATGCGAGGTTTGTTCAGCTCGAACCGGTCGCTGGCTTGCTCTTGCACCTGGCGCTCCACTTTCGGGTCGCGTCGGGGACCGAAGAAAGCGGCCAGGCCATGGGGGGCGGGCAGGGCGAGTTGCATGCCCTGATGGTAGCCTGCCATCCTTGCCTTCAGGCCAGAGCGACTGTTGATGTTTTGTAACTGATGTGAAGGCTGCGTAAACCGATCCCGAGAATCGGCCCGGATGCCTCTCTACCGTCGCGGCGCTGTCCATTTGCACTTCCTCGAGCGGAGCGGCCCCGCTTCGCCCTGGCTGGTGCTGCACGGGCTGACGGCCAACGCCCGAGCCTTTGACTCGCTGGCCTTCCCGGCGGCTGCCAGGCTGCCCGACATGCGGGGCCGTGGACTGAGCGATCAGCCCGAGGACGCTTACTCGCTGGAGGAGCATGCCCTGGACGTGCTCGAGCTGATCGAGGGGGCCACCACCGTGGTGGGGCACTCCTTCGGAGGGCTGCTCGGCCTCTACCTGGCCGCCTGCTACCCGGAGAAGATCGCCCGCGTGATGCTGCTCGACGCTGCCGTAGGGGTGGCCAACCCTCGCACGCTGGAGGTGATCGGCCCTTCGCTGCAGAGGTTGGGCCGCACCTACGCCAGCTTCGAGGCCTACTTCGAAAAGGCCCGGGCGGCCGGTTGGCCGGCCGAAGCCGAGCCCTTCTGCCGGGCCGACGTGCGCGAGCTGCCCTCTGGGCAGGTGATCTGCCGCACCCGTCCCGAGACCCTGGCCCGGCTCCTGACAGCCGTGCAGGGAGAGGACTGGTTGGGACTGGCCGCCCGAGTTCGGCAACCGGTTCGGTTGCTCAAGGCCGAGCACGGGATCGTGGGTCCGGAGCAGCTCCAGGCGACGCGCTCAGCCATCCCGCAGTTGGAGCTGGCCACGGTGGCCGGGGATCACTTCACGATGATCTACGGCCAGGGCGCCCGCGAGATCGAGCGCAACCTGGCCGAGCCTTGAACCGGTGAGAAACGCGCTTTCCTGAGTTGTTGTGAAACCTGCGCGGCGACGAAGGTCAGCGTCGCTGCTGAGCGGGCGGCTGCTCCTGCGGCGGCTGGCCCGAGATGCCCCGACTGAAGTCGCGGGCACTGTCGCGGGCGGCGTGACCGATGGGCTTGAGCACGCCTTCATAGAGCCCCACTCCAAGATCCCGGAAGCCCTGACCGACCTGGCGCATCCCCTGGCCGGTCTGGTAGCTGGCGCTGGGCGGCTCCTGGTTGGGACCGCGGCCGTGCTGGCCAATGCTGGCGCAGCCGCTCAGTCCGCCGGCAGCCAGCAGAGCCACGCACAGGGCAACCGTGCGGCCAAGAGCGCCGAAGGAGCTCGAGCGATTCGGCCGGGATTCGGCCTGGCTTCCCGGCAGGCGGCTGGGCATCAGCCCGGCGTCCTCACGAGCGGGGCCAGGGCCATCCTGAGCTTCTGGTGGGGCATCCTGGCCACCCGAACTGGCCCGGCTTACAAAGCTGCCCGTGGGGACATAGCTGGTGAAGTTGGTCTGAATCATCTCTGGCTCTTCCGTTTCTCTGAAAGTGTTGTTGCCGGAACATTACCGTTTCGACCTGAAAAGGATCTGAAGGGGGCCAGGGAAAAGCCTTGTCAGTGACCAGAAAAAGGCCTCGGCCGGTGCTGCTGGCACTGGTTTCCGTGCTCTCGGCCTTCTTGGCGCTGGCCCTGTGCGAGGTTGTGCTGCAGGTGGTCGACTACCCGCCTGCTTTGTGGTATCCCTGGGACCCGAGTCGCGAGACCGGCTACAAGTTCGCTCCTCATCTCAACCAGAGAATGATCAGCACCTACTACGACGTTGCCTTCAAGACCAACAGCCTGGGGCTGCGCGACCGGGAGATCGGTCCCAAACAGGGCCAGCGCATCGTGCTGCTTGGGGACTCCTACACCGCCGGGCACGGAGTCGAGCAGAGTGAGATTTTTGCCGATCTGCTCGAGCAAAAGCTAGGGGTGGAGGTGGTCAACTGCGGGGTGGGCGGTTGGGAGCTGATCCACCAGTTGCACTTCGCTCGTGCCCATCTCGCCGAGCTCAAGCCAGACCTGGTGGTGCTCGCTTTGTTCCTTGGCAACGACGTGATCGGCAACCTGGACTGGGAAAGCCGCCCCAACAACGAGCTGATCAGCCGCGTGGCCCCTTTCCCCACCAATAAGCCTCGCGAGCTCAAGCTCAAGCTTCTCTTTGATATCTACCGGTTTCGCCAGCGCGTGCTCCGCGGCCAGGTCAGGAAGGGGCGTGATTGGGAACCCCCCCCTGCGGCAATGCGGATTTTCCAGCGTCAGCCGGAGAGCGAAGTCGAGCAGGCATATCGCGAGACGGCTGCGATCCTTCCCCAACTGAAGGCCGAGATCGAGAAGAACGGGGCCCGCTTTCTGGTGGTCTTCTTCTCCGAGCGCCAGGTGGTGGACAGCCTGGCGGCCGAGCGCTGGAAAGAGAGCTATCCCGGCTTCGACCAGAAGTATGACCTGCTCAAGCCGGAGCGCTTTCTGGAGGAACTGTGCCAGCGTGAGCAGATCCCCTACCTGAACCTCAACCCAGCCCTGCGCGCGTTGGGCCCTGAGAAGGCCGGCTCGCTCTACTTCCGGCAGGAGTCTCACTTCAACCGGGACGGGCACCGGTTCGTGGCCGAGCAACTCGAGCCCGAGATTCAGTCTCGCTTGCGCACCAGGTAGGGACCGATGGAGAGCAGGTCGATATCGCTGGCCCCAAAGGTGTTCAGGGCCTCGGCGGGCGTATTCACGAGCGGCTCCCCGCGCAGGTTGAAGCTGGTGTTGAGCAGCACCGGCACCCCGGTCTCGTGCCCGAAGCGGGCGATGCACTCGGCATAGAGCGCGTTCCACTCGGGACGGACCACCTGCAGGCGCCCCGTGCCCATGTGGGAAACGGCCGGGATGTCGGTTTCGCGCCCCTCCACCAGCGGGCTGACCATGAGCATGAAGCGCTGGGGATACTGGCCGGCCGAGCGCCCGAGCGCAAAGAACTCCTCGGCTCGCTCTTCGAGCACCACCGGGGCAAAGGGGCGGAAGCTTTCGCGGAATTTGACCTTGCTGTTGACGATCTCTTTCATCTCGTCGCGGCGCGGATCGGCCAGGATAGAGCGGTTGCCCAGGGCGCGCGGACCCCACTCGGCCCGTCCCTGGTGCACCGCCACTACGCCGCCTTTGAGCATGGTGTCCACCAGCCGCTCGGCCTGAGCGAGCGGGTCTTCCAACTGCTCGCAGGGAAGGCCCTGAGCCTGGATGGCAGCAGAGATGGCGTCGGGCTCGGACTCCTCGCCGTAGTAAGCGTGCTCCATGACGAACTTGCGGGGTTTGCCCAGCAGGACGTGGTAGGCGTAAAGAGCAGCTCCCAGAGCGCCCCCCGCGTCGCCCGCGTTGGGCTGGATGTAGACCTGCTCGAAGGGCGACTCGCGCATGATGCGCCCGTTGGCCACGCTGTTCAGGGCCACACCTCCGGCCACCGAGAGGTTCTTCAGGCCGGTCTCGCGGTGCA
This sequence comes from bacterium CPR1, assembly GCA_021404945.1. Taxonomy (GTDB): domain Bacteria; phylum Vulcanimicrobiota; class Xenobia; order Xenobiales; family QWHO01; genus QWHO01. The sequence continues at coordinate 10,252 of QWHO01000089.1, read as the reverse complement.
ACTGGACCACCATCTTGAGCAGGATGTCCTCGGTCAACCGCTGCAGGCTGGCAGCCACATCAGCGTAGTACTGGTTCTGGCGGGCAGCCTCCTCGCGTCCTGTCAGGTCGTCCCCCGTGGTGGCCGTGAAGAACGGGCTCTCGGGCTCGCGGGGCGGACCGAGCAGTTGGCAGAAGCGGGGGCTGTAGCTCCGGGTCAGCGAGCGGTGGAAGCTGAAATACTCCATGTTCAGCCGGAAGCTGCCGTCCGGAAAAACCCGCACCAGCTTCTCCAGCTTGTCGAGATAGCGCGGCTCGCCGTAGGGGGCCATGCCCATCAGCTTGTACTCGCCGCTGTTCACCTTGAACCCCAGCCAGGCGGTGAAGGTGGAGTAGAGCAGACCCAGCGAGTGGGGAAAGCGTAGCTCGCGGGTCAACTCGATGCGGTTGGGCCCGGAGCCCCCCTGCCAGTCGGTGCTGGCTCTGCCCAGGGCCGTGGTGGTCCACTCGCCCACCCCGTCGATGGTGAGCACGGCCGTCTCCTGAAAAGGGGCGCAGAAGACGGCGCTGGCAGCGTGGCTGAGGTGGTGCTCGACGAACAAGACCTTCTCCAGCGGGACGCCCAGGTTGCGAGAGAGCGTGGTCTTGACCCACAGCTTGTCCCCCAGCCAGGCGATGGCTGCCTCCCGGAATACCTTCCACGAGCTCGGGAAGGAGGCCAGCTGCGAGGAGAGGATGCGCTCGAACTTGGGCAGCGGCTTTTCATAGAACACCACATAGTCCAGTTCGTTGGCGGTGATGCCGGCTGAGCGCAGGCAGTAGCCAATGGCCGCGGCTGGATAGCCTGCGTCGAACTTGACACGGCTGTAACGCTCCTCTTGCACCGCTGCGACCAGTTCGCCGTCGCGCAGGAGGGCGGCGGCCGAGTCGTGATAGAAGGCGGAGATTCCCAGAATGTGCACTCGGTTAAAACTGACGGGTGGCCGAGGCCAGATCGGTGGGAGTGGGGGGGCGCTCGTTCCAGGCCGTGCTCGCTCCGGGTCGCCCTCGCAGCTGCAGCCGGTCGGCGAAGTAGGCCGGCACGGCAGACAGGGCCACCAGGCTGAAGTAGACCAGCGTCAGCAGCCAGCGGGCCTGGAAGCTGCCGAAGGCCATCGAGATCTCTCGCCAGGCCGTCAGCATCAGAACAGCGAGTAGACGAACGGCCCCAGGCCGGTGCTCGAGCCCAGCACGACCAGCCCGCCCACCAGCAGCAGCACGACCACGATGGGCGACATCCACCACAGTTTGTTGGCCCACAAGAAGCCCATCAGCTCTCGGATCGTGGCCAGCATGCCCTTGAGCGTGCTCATCTTGCAACCTCCCTCAATCTCTTGCCACCACGGCCGTGGAGGTGGAGCGGGTGCGCTCCGCCAGCACCGCCAGAATTCCCAGCGTCAGCCCGAAGGCCAGGCAACTCACAAACCAGGGGAATGTTCGCAGCATGGCGGTGGACTGCCCGAAGAACAGCCGACCGAAGACGGCCGGGGCAATCCAGAGAAAGATCCCGTAAAAGATGCCCACGCCGATCAGGTCTCGGGGGCGCGCTTGCAACTGGGAGATCCCGTACATCAGACCAAGAAAGGCAGCCAGGGCCAGCCAGGCGACCAGCCCCCGGGTGGCGTCGCCCAGCCCGAAGGCGAGCGCCATCGGGGTGAGCTTGTGGGCCAGGGCCGAGGTGCCCAGCATGGCTCCGCCTGCCGCCAGGCCGGCGACCAGGCCGACCAGCGGGTGCATGACCGGCTCTGTGGTTTCGTAGGGTGCATCCGCAAGCATCTTGGGAAACCTTTCTGGCCCTCCCAGGAAAGGCCTGCCGGCTCACTCGGGCCGGGGGGCATCCTCGGGATCGAGCTGTTTTGTGACCTCGGGCAGCAGCTCTTCCAGGTCCTCGGTGAGTTGTTGCTTGCCCGGCTTCTTGCCGCGCAGCTTTGCCGTCAGCGCCTTCTGGGTCTGGGAGGCCACCTCCAGCATATCCTTGTGGGTCGGCTTCTGGCCGGTCTCAAACCAGCGCATCACCGCAAAGCCGATGGCCACGGTGGCTGAGCTGGCAACTGAGGCCGAGAGAGCCCAGCCGGGCACCCCGCCGAGCTTGGACAGCTGCTGGAACAGAGTGCGGCCCAGCAAGCCTGCCCCGAAGGTGGCCAGGATCTCCAGTCCCCGCTTCCAGGTCATTTCGCGCCCGTAGATGCGAGCCAGGGTCAGCACCATGGTGGCCTGGATGGCCGTCAGCGGGATCAGGTCCAGAATCGGGATGGGCGAAAGGGCCACCAGCCCCGAGGCCACCGCTGCCCGGCGCACGGCCTGCCAGCCCAGCTTGCGCCGCAGCGGGGTGAGGACCTCACCCAGCTTGCCCAGAAGGCGCGGCTCGGCCGCTGCCAGCTCGAGCAACAGCCGCTCCACCCCGTTACCTTCCTGGGCCGAGACCGGCACGACAGTTTCCGGGTCGAGGTCGAGCACCTGGGCCGCCGAGCGCACCACCTCGGCTTTCAGCTTGCCCGTCACCATGTCGATCTTGTTCAGGCAGACCAGGTAGGGCTTGCCCAGCGCCTTCAGCTCGCCGAACAGGATGCGGGCCGAGGTGTTCACCCCCACCGTGGCATCGAAAACAATCAGCAGGAAGTCCGCCCCGGCTGCGGCCTTGAAGGCTCGTTCGCGCTCTTCCAGGCCCATGGTTTGAGGGCGGTCGGCCCCGGGCGTGTCCACCAGCGCGAACAGCCCTTTGTCCGAGGTGAGCGCCGCCCGGGTCGTGCCCGGAATCGGCGAGACCTCGGCCTGCAACTCGGGGTCATTCACCAGAGCATTGAACAGAGTGGACTTTCCCACGTTGACCGGCCCCACGATGGCCACCTTCGTGACCGGCGCATAGACCGGGGCGGCCAGCCGACGGATCATCTTGACCAGATCGGCGGCCGTGCCCGGCCTCTGGCGCAAGAGCCCCACGAACGCTCCCAGCGTGAGGGTCAGCTCGCGGCGCATGTCGGCCGGCATCCCGGCCCACAGGGCCCGGGCCGTCTCGCGCGACTCGGGGGGCAAGGTTTCCAGCAGGATGTCGAGATCGCTCTTCACAGGGTTGTTTTTCGGTCACAGGGTGGGGAATCCTTGCACGCACAGGGCAGCCAGGAGCCCGGCCGCAAACCAGCATTGTGTAGCGGCCCGGAGAGGTCCGACCTCAAACGAGCCGCGGCCGAAAACCCGTGTCAAGGGATTCCGGCCGCGCTCCTGCAGCGTCCTGGGCACCTCTCCTGGAGGCGCTACTTGCCAGCATCCGCGGCTCGGTTCATGGCCGTCAGGTGTTTTTTGAGCACCTTCTGCTGGCCGGCCTCGTCGCCGCCCTTGATCTGCCAGGGCAACTCGTCGTCGCCGCTGAGACGCTCCACTATGCTCTCGAGCACCTCGCCGTTGGAGCCCTCGCGGATGTAGGTAACCCACACTCCCCGGCGGAAGTCGCCCGAAGCCAGGGCATCGGCTGTCTTGTCGACGTTCTTGATGATCCTGGTCAGTGGGATGCTGTCGGCGACCTTCTGGAGAGCCGACAGGGCTTTGTCCTTCAGCCAGTCCTTAATGGTCTCTTGAATTTGAGCCGTCGTGGACTTCGGTTCCTCGCGGTCCACGGCGTAGACGCGCCAGCGGGGCTTGCGAACCACCACCGTAGTCTGGTCCTTCTTGGCATCCTGGTAGTAGCCATCGCGATAGCGGGGCGGGTCGGGCTCATTGTCACTCAGGGGCTCGCTGAAGATGATGCGGGGGGCATCGACCGTATGCCCGCCGCCGCAGTCGACCGGGCCTGTGGGGCTGGCCTGAGCCATCGGGGAGAGTAGGGCTCCCAGCAGTATGATCTTGAGAAACGATTTCTTGAGCATCTTGATTGCCTGCCTTTCTGATACTCAAGGCATAGCTCTCCAGGCAGACCTCCTCTGTGGTCTGGATGACAAATATCCGGTGCTCTGGCTCACAGCCGGGAAACCCTCCCAGACAGACGAAGCAGTCCTCGTGGAGCAACCCGTCAATCCAGCCCGCCACCTCGAAAACCTGGTCGAGGAGGTGCTGGCCCAGAAGATCTTCGCAGTCGACTTCGCCTATGGCTTCACTCGGCTTGAGCGCCATCTGGCGGAGGTTCGCCATTGGCTTGCCGGAGGTGGGCTGGAGGGGCTGGACGAGCTCGAGCAAGCGATGGCCTCAGTGCGCGCTTTCGTGGAGCAGAAGTCTCTGGGCGACCTGGACCGGGGGCTGGCCACCGCTCGCCGGGCCACCTGGATGCTGGAGCAGTCCATGGCTCAAGCCGAGTTGGAGGGGAGCGAGCTGCCCAGACGGCTGCGCATCATGCCACGATTGCAGCGCGATTGGCAGGAGCGCTGGTCAGCCCGGGTGTTCCGCCATCAGGGCGAGTCGCGCATGGTCTTCGCCTGCAAGCAGTGCGATTTCGAGCTCACCTACGTGGCCGAGGCGCCGGTGGGGGAGGTAGAGCTGCCCTTCTCCGAGCTCAACTGCCCGTTCTGCGACCCCGCCTGAGGCGGCCTTCAGGAGTGAGTTTTGCGCGCGGTTAGCGGTAATAGCCGCCGTGGTGTCCGTGGTGGCCGTGATGGCCGTGATGACCGCCGCGGTGGGAGGGGAAGACCACCGTGGGTCCGTTGAAGACTCCCCAGCCTGGAACGCCGGTCTGCTGCTGGATGACGACGCCGTTCTGGTTGATTCCGACCGTGTTCTGCTGGACCGTGCCGTTGCAGGTGTTGACGCTCTGCTGGGTGGTGTAGATACCGACGTTGCCACGATGGTCGATGCTGATGCCGGTCTGGCTGCCGGTCTGGACCTGACCGCAGACCGGAACAGGCTGATGGTAGTAGTAACTCTGAGCATTGGCGGCGGGAACCGAGGCGCAGAAGAGGGCGGCTCCCAGTCCCAGGATCAGGCCGGTCTTGCTCAGCGTCCGGCCCAACCAGCTCTTGCGGGCGGGGGTCTCGCTCAGGCTGACGGTCTCCTGGGGGCCACCGGTCTCGGCCGTTTGGCCCTGGCTCTGGGAAGCGGCCACGCTGGGCCGGTTGGCGATGGTTGCCACGGTGGCGGAAGCGAAGCTGGTGTTGATCATGGTGACCCTCCCTGTTTGTGTTGCAATCAGCTTAAAGCCAAACTCTGAAAAGCCTCCGAAAGTCAGGGCGGCAGGCTGGCGAGCCGAAAGTGGTCGCCCTGGATTTTTCGGTAGACCTCAATCGTCGTTGCCATTTCAGCCTGACGATCGAGAAGATGTTGCCCAAAGTCGACACGCTCGGTGTCAGCTCACGCAGAAGCCGTCAACTCTGCAAGGCACCATGGCCCCAGTTCTTATCCTGCGAACCGCAGCTCGCCTTTCGTCCTGGCCACAGCCTCCTCGCGGCTGACCCCGGGAGCCAGCTCCAGACACAGAAAGTGGTCCCCGCAGCAGTCGAACACACCCAGCTCGGTGATCACGCGGTTGACGCAGCCCAGCGCGGTGGGGGGCAGGCTGAGCCGATCCATCAGCTTGCTCTCACCCGTCTTGGAGGTGTGGGTCTGCATGACCAGCGTCTTCTTGGCGCCGCCGGCCAGATCCATGGCGCCCCCCATGCCGGTGACCATCTTACCGGGGATCATCCAGTTGGCCAGGTCGCCGTTCTGGGCCACCTCCAGCCCGCCCAGGATGGCCACGTCCACGTGACCCCCCCGGATCATGGCAAAGGAAAGGGCCGAATCAAACAGGCTGGCGCCCGGCGCCAGGGTCACGGTCTGTTTGCCGGCATTGATGATCTGCGGATCGAGCTCGTCCTCGTAAGGGAACGGCCCCATCCCCAGCAGCCCGTTCTCGGAGTGAAACATCACCTGGATGCCCCGGGGCACGTAGTTGGCCACCTCGGTGGGCAGGCCGATGCCCAGGTTGACGATGTCTCCGTCCTTCAGCTCGGCCCCGGCGCGCCGGGCTTGCTCCTCTCGACTCCAGCTCATCTGGCCTCCCTGGTCCGCACCGTGCGGTGCTCGATGGGGTTTTCGTGGCTCGCTTCAAAGATGCGGTCGACGAAAAGTCCTGGCAGGTGGATGTCGTCCGGGTCCAGCTCGCCCACCTCCACGAGAGTGTCCACCTCGGCCACGGTCACCCGGGCGGCCATGGCCATCAGGGGATTGAAGTTGCGCGAGGTTCGGTAAAAGCGCAGGTTGCCGAGCTTGTCCCCCACGGCTGCTCGCACCAGGGCGAAGTCGGCCTTGAGGAGCTTCTCGAACAGATACAGGCGCCCGTCGATCTCTCGCAGCTCCTTGCCATCGGCCACAGCCGTACCCACCCCGGTGGGGGTGAAGAAGCCCCCCAGCCCGGCCCCGCCGGCCCGGATGCGCTCGGCCAGGGTGCCCTGCGGGTTGAGCTCGACCTGCACCTCGCCGGCCAGGTACTGGGTGGCCAGATCGGGATTGCCCCCGATGAAGCTGCAGATCACTTTGGAGACCTGGCGATTCTGCAGCAGGGCCGCCAGGCCACGGCCCTGGTTGCCACAGTTGTTGCTGATGATGGTGAGGTCCTTGATCCCGCTTTCGGCCAGGGTCTTGATGCACTGCTCGGGGTTGCCGCACAGGCCGAAGCCCCCGGACATCACGCTCATGCCCGACTCCAGCCCCTGCAGGGCCTCGCGGGCGTCCTTGACGACTTTCATGCTGTCCCTTCGTCCAGCGCCTGCTCGAGCAGCCCGACGACCTCGTCGAGCTGCTCCTGGCCGATCACCAGCGGAGGCGCCAGGTAGATCATGTTGTCGCGCCGGTGGGTATACACCCGGCGCTTTTTCAAAGCGTTGTAGACCCCGGTCGCGTCCAGCGGCTCTCGGGTGCCGGGGCGCACCAGCTCGACCGCCCACAGGAGGCCCAGGCCGCGCACGTCACCGACGCAGGGCCGCTGCAGCAGGCTCGCAAGACGCCCTCCCAGCCACTGGCCAAGTTGCGCGGCCCGCTCGATCAAGTTGTCGGCCCGGTAGGTCCCGATGGCGGCCCGGATGGCGGTGCAGGTGAGGGGGTGGGCATAGGCGGTCAGCCCGCACAAGAGCACCTCCTCGTCGAAATGCCTGGCGATGCGCTCGTGCACCACCACCGCGCCTCCGGGCGCGTAACCCCCGGTGAGCCCCTTGGCGCAGGTCAGAAGGTCGGGCACGACCGGCTCGTGGTCCACTGCAAACCACTTGCCCGTGCGGCCGAAGCCAGACAGCACCTCGTCGGCGATCAAGAGCACTCCGTAGCGGTCGCACAGCTCGCGCAGGCGGGTAAAATAGCCGGGAGGCGCGGGGAAGACCCCGTTGGCCCCGGTCACGCCTTCGACAATCACCGCCGCCACCGTCTCCGGGCCGGCCTCGAGCAGCGCTCGCTCCAGATCCTGAGCACACTCGCGCTGGCACGTGTCGCTGGCCAGGCCAAAGCTGCAGCGGTAGCAGTAAGGATCGGTCATGCGCACCACCCCGGGATAGCCCGGCTCGAAGGGCTCGCGCCGCGGGTCGCCCGAGATGGAGAGGGCGGCCAGGGTCGCGCCATGGTAGCTGCGAGTGCGGCTGACCACTTTGGAGCGCCCGGTCACGAGCCGGGCGATCTTGATGGCATTCTCGTTGGCCTCGGCCCCCGACAGGCAGAGAAAGCTCTTGCTCAATCCGGGCGGGGACACCTCGGCCAGCAGCTCGCCTGCCCGGGCTTTGTCCGGGAAGACGGCGGCGGGCCCGGCCACCAGGCCGCGCGAGGCTGCCTCGGTCAGAGCCGCGCGCATGGCCGGATGTCCGTGGCCCAGATTGGCGTTCCAGGTCGTGCTGCCCAGGTCCCACCACCAGGCCCCGTCGGCCGTCTCGAAGCGGGCCCCTTCGCCGCCGATGATCTCGAGCGGAGCCGCCTTCTTCTGGGCCGTCCAGGTGAAGAAGACCCGCTCGGACTGGCGGGTGACCAGCTCGCTCAGGCGGCCACCTCCTGGCACACCTGGGCGAAGAGGTCGGCGGCCACCTGGGCCTGCCCGCGGGTGATGACCAGAGGCGGGGAGATGCGGATGGTGCTGGCCCCGCACTCGAGAACCAGCAGGCCCCGCTCGTAACAGCGGTTGGCGACCCGCTCGGAATGCTCGTGGGTATCAAACTCCACCCCCAGCATCAGCCCCAGTCCGCGCACGTCCTTAACGATGGGATTGGAGGTCAGTCTGTCGTGCAGAGCATTCTTAAAGAAAGCGCCCACCTCGGCGGCGTTCTTGACGAGCGAGCCCTCCAACAGGTCCAGAGTGGCCATGGCGGCGGCGATGCAGACCGGGTTGCCGCCGCAGGTAGAGCCGTGCGATCCGGCCGGCCAGGTCATGAACTCCTTGCGGGCCATCATGGCTCCCAGCGGGAAGCCCGAGGCGATGCCCTTGGCCAGCAAGATCACATCGGGCGTGACGGCGAAGTGCTCGCAGGCGAACATCTTGCCGGTGCGTCCCATGCCCGCCTGCACCTCGTCGAACACCAGCAGGATGCCGTGCTCGTCGCACATCTCGCGCAGCTCGAGCAAGAAGCTCTTGTCTGGCACGATGTAGCCGCCCTCGCCCAGGATCGGCTCCACGACGATGGCAGCCACCTCGTTGGCCGGCAGGGTGGAGCGGAACAGCCCCTTCTCGATGGCTTCGATGTCACCATATTCCACGTGGTGAATGCCCGGGATGAGCGGCCCGAAGCCCTTGCGATACTTGGTTTTGCTGGCCGTGAGCGAGAGCGAGCCCATGGAGCGTCCGTGGAACCCGCCCCGGAAGGCGATCATGTGGTGTCGGCCCGTGTGGTAGCGGGTCAGCTTGATGGCCGCCTCCACCGACTCGGTGCCCGAGTTGGACAAGAATACCTGCCAGCCGTTGTCCACCTTGGGAGCGAGCCGGTCAAGCCGGTCGCAGAGCGCCCCATAGCCGGGGTAGAAGAAGTCGGTGCCGCAGATGTGGATCAGGGTGTCCACCTGCTCCTTGACGGCAGCCGCCACGGCCGGATGGCAGTGGCCGGTCGAGGCGGTGGCCACCCCCGCCTGACAGTCGAGCAGGATGTTGCCGTCCAGGTCCTCCACCATGCAGCCGGCCGCCTTCTTGACGTAGAGCGGATAGCAGTGGATGAGCGAGGGCGACATGTGCTGCTTGTCGCGCTCGATGGCCGCCTTTGCCAGAGGTCCGGGCAGCTCGGTGCGCAGCAGGATGGGATGGGTGGCCAGATCCATGACTTCAGACATCATCGTGCAGCTTTCTAGGAGGTGATGGTGCGGCTCTGCTCGCGCAGATAGCACTGCACGGTGTAAAGCCCGCCGATATTCTTGCCGGTGGAACCCGACCCCTTCCAGCCCCCGAACGGCTGCACGCCCGGCCAGGCGCCGGTAGTGGCTCCGGCGGCGCGATTGACGTAGACCACGCCGGCTTCGATGCGGTCAAGGAACTCGTCCACCTCGTCTTGACGCTGGCTGAAGAACCCTGCCGTCAGGCCCAGGTCGGTATCATTGGCTCTGCGCAGGCCCTCGTCCAGGCTCTTGACCCGCTCTACCACCACGATGGGCAAGAAGAGCTCGGTCTTGACCAGCTCGTGGTCGGAGGGCAGGTCGGTCACGATGGTGGGCTTGACGAAGTAGCCCTTCGACAGCGGTCCCTCGCTGATGACCTCGGCGCCGGTGACCACCGTGCCGTCCTTGCGGGCCAGCTCGGCGAAGCGTTTGTAGTCCTCATAGCCGGATCTCAGGCCCACCGGTCCCAAGAAGACGTTTTTGTCGCTGGGATCGCCGATCACCGCCTTCTCGGCCATCTCCTTGAGCGCGGCCAGGAACTTGTCGGCCACCTCCTCGTGCACGAAGACGCGCGAGCAGGCCGAGCACTTCTGGCCGCCCATCCCGAAGGCCGAGCGGAAGACGCCCTGCACGGCCCGGTCGAGATCGGCGTGCTGGGTGATCACGGCCGGGTTCTTGCCGCCCATCTCGGCGATGCACGGCTTGGGATAGCGCTGGCTGAAGCTCTTGAACAGTTGCTTGAAGCCAACGTCATAGGACCCGGTGAAGGTCACGCCGTCCACGTCCGGGTGCTCGACCAGGGTCTTGCCCACCACCCGGCCGCCGCCTGCCACCAGGTTGACCACCCCGGCCGGGAAGCCGGCCTGGTGGAAGATCTCGGCGAGCAGGGCGCCCGAGATGGGGGTCTCGGAGGAGGGCTTGCCCACCACCGTGTTGCCCGCCACCAGCGCGGCCGCCATGGGCGCGCCCAGCAGGGCGTATGGGAAGTTGAAGGGAGCTAC
>QWHO01000600.1 GCA_021404945.1 bacterium CPR1 | reverse complement strand
ACCACGCCGACAAACCCGGCTACGACCGCCCCGGTCGCCCCGACCGCGACGACAAGCCCGGCTACGATCGTCCCGGTCGCCCCGACCGCGACCAGGCTGGATATGACCGCCCGGGTCGCAATGCCGACCGCAATTCGCAGGGTCCTCTTGCCAATCGTCGTCCCGAGGGCTGGCGTCACCAGGGTCAACGTCCTGACTGGAGCAACCGCCGACCAGATCGGGGCGAGAACCCGGGGGCGAACTCCCTCGTCAGCATGAACCGTCCCGAGCGGGGCAACCAGATCTTCCGCTCTGACCGGAACAAAAACGATTTCAACCGCGTGAATCGTCCCCAGCGCGACTTCAACCGACCCGAGCGGCAGAACTTCCGTCCCAATCGAGTCGACCGTCCCCAGCGCGACTTCAACCGACCCGAGCGGCCGCAACGCCAGGTTGAGCGCCCTCAGCGCAATTTCAACCGCCCCGTGAGGCAATTCCAGGCGCGTCCCCAGCGCTCGCCGCAGGTTCGCCAACCGGGGCCTCAGCGCCAGCCCAGACCTGCACGTCAACCAAATCAGCAACGTAGAAGACGCTGAAAGCAAGGAGCCCGGCGGATGACCGGGCTCCTTCCTTTCTGGACCAGCGCGACTGACCCAGATCATCTCGGTCCGAGCCGACATGCCCTAACCTGAGAGTACATCTCACCTGAATAGGGAGGCTCGCATGCCGATTCCCCTGGAAATCACCTTCCACGGTGTGGAAAAAGTGCCCGCTCTGGAAGAGCTCATTCGCGAGAAGGCCGAGCGCCTGGAGCACATCAACAAGCGACTGATGCGTTGTCGCGTCGCCATCGAGAAGCCTCACCGCCACAAGCGGCACGGCAGCGGCTGGCGGGTCCGGATCGATCTCACCCTGCCCCCCCGTCAAGAACTGGTCATCAACGAAGAGCCCGGCCTGGGAGCCCCTCCCCAGGAGGACCTCCACCAGGTGGTCACGGAGGCCTTCCACACGGCCGAGCGCAAACTGCGCAAGATGACCGACAAGATTCGCGGCGAGACCAAGCGCCATCCCGCTGCCGAGCCGAACGGAGTGATCAAGCGCGTCTTCGTCGACCACGGCTTTCTGCACGGCGAGGGTGGTTATGACGTCTATTTCCACCGAAACAGCCTGCTGGGGATCCCCTTCGAGGAGCTGACGGTCGGCACCGCGGTGCACTACACCGAAGAGGAGGGCGAGGACGGGCCCCAGGCCTCCAGCGTTCACGTGCTGGCGCGATCCCGCTGAGCGCGAGAGAAGCCTCCTGCGCTGTCTTCAGGTCCGAGGACAGCTGCTACGCAGGATCAGCTCGTGGGGTGCCGGTGCCACGAGGGCGACCGGCAGCTGGAGGAACTGGCGACGGTTCACCCCTCGCGCAGGGAAGGAACCCGCCGAACGCGCTGGGAAGGGCGCTCTGATGAAGGCGCTGTCAGGACTGGCTACCTCGATCTTGCTGATGCTCATCGCCTTACCGGTGGCTGATGGGCTGGGGCGGCTGGTGCTGAGACTTACAGGGGTTGAGGGAGGCAGCAGCCCCATCTCGGGAGTGCTGGTGGCCATCTTGCTGGGCCTGCTGGTACGCAACCTGCTGCCCCTGCCGGAGCGCCTGAATGCGGGCATCAAGCTGGCCACCACCACGGTGCTGCGCCTGGGAATCGTGCTGGTGGGCATCAAGCTGAGCTTCTTCGACCTCCTGGTGCTAGGAGCAGTGGGTATTCCGCTGGTGGTGACCGCCATCGTCACGGCCTTGATTTCGGTGCACTGGCTGGCGGCTCGCCTCGGGCTGAGCCAGCGTCTGGGCACCCTGATCGCGGCCGGCACCAGCATCTGCGGCATCACCGCCATCGTTTCCACCGCTCCGGCCATCGAGGCCAACGAGCAAGAGGTAGCCTACGCCGTGGCCAACGTGGCCCTGTTCGGGCTGCTGGGAATGCTCACTTACCCCTACCTGGCCCACGCCATCTTCTCCACCCCCGAGCAGGTCGGGCTCTTTCTGGGCACGGCCGTGCACGACACCTCTCAGGTCATCGGCAGCGCGCTGACCTACAAGGAAGTGTATGGGGCCGATCAGGCCCTCAAGGTGGCCACCGTCACCAAGCTGACCCGCAACCTGTTCCTGGCCGTGGTGGTCCCCTTGCTGGCCTGGATGCACGCCCGCCGCCAGCAGCGGCCGGGACAGAAGATCGACCTCAAGAAGCTCCTGCCCACCTTCGTGCTGGGTTTCGTGGCCATGGCCTTGCTACGAACCGTCGGCGACGTAATGTGGGGAGATGCCGCCACCTGGAAGGCCGTCACCCATCAGATCGGGGATGTGTGGGGGTCGAAGTACTGCCTGGGCACGGCCCTGGCCGGCGTGGGGCTCTCGACCCGCTTCTCCGTGTTCCGCGGGGTGGGCCTCAAGCCGTTTCTGGTGGGATTTTTCGCCGCAGCCCTGGTGGGATTGACCTCCATGGCGCTCACTCTTCTCCTCGGAAGGGCACTGCAGGCAAATCACGGACCGGGGCTATTCTTGCCAGGTCATCGCACCGTTCCCACCTCAGACGGGTTTCGGCACGCAGCCCTGAGCGCAGGTCACCTTCTTGGTGCCGAAGCGCGAGCAACGGCATACGCAAACGTGCTGGGGAGCATCGGAGGTCACCAGCAGCTCCCAGTAATCGGGCCGCTTGACCACCTCGATCTGGACGTCTTCACCGTTCTCCGGGCAACGAACGCGCTGCTCCTCGCGCACCCACGGCAGCTCATGCGCCGATAGATACCAGACCAGGCCAACCCCTGCCGTCACCGCCGTGATAGCGACCCCGAGGGGAACAAAGTAAACGAGCGACATCTGGCTTGCCCCTTCCGCAGTTAGAATCAGGATAACTCAAACAAGCGGGCGACGTCGTTGATCCCACGCAAACTTGTTCAGCAATACTGGCAAGATTACCGATTCTTCTGTTTGGAACCGCGGTGGCGGAGGCGGGCGCCTTCTAAGGCCGAGCCAGGACCAGCTCCGGGTAAAGGT
>QWHO01000599.1 GCA_021404945.1 bacterium CPR1 | reverse complement strand
GTCCTGTCCGGTCGAGGTGGTCGAGGTTTCCGGCCGCGAAGTCATCGCGATTGAGGTGCCGACCAGTCGAGCTCCGGTTTCGACAACCGAAGGCATCTTCTTGCGGCGCGCTCTGGGCCATCACGGCGCACCCGAGTGTTTGCCGATGTCCTTTTATGAGCCAGTTGGACCGACCAGGTCTCTGAGAATCAATCGTGCCAGGGAGTCACGGGGCCCTGATGCCCGTCGTCCTCCCCGACTCTATAGTGAAGCGCTGAAGACTTGCGCGAACTGGCGCTGGTAGATCTGCCTGGAGGCGCCCCCGAAGGCCTTCGGCACTTGACGCTCAGCACACTAAGACTCTACGCCTTTAGCCTGCGGCGAGAGGTGCCAGACTTTCCGGTCCGGTACTGTGATAGCTTCTGCGCGAACTGAGCCGTACACAGGCCGACTCGGGAAAGCGCCGACTCCAGTCGAGCTTCAAACCTCAGGTCACCGGGAAACGTTCTCTTCAAGACGCTGCTTGCTGTGATGACCTGTCCGTCCTGCTGGTCAAATTCCGACCCCTCATACCAGACCCCTCTGGACAAAGAGTCCAACGCCTCCTCCAGATTGGGTGGAGGTGTCACGACCTCTCCGGCCGAGTTTAGTTCGATGACTCCGGCTGGCGAGAGGTCACTTTTCCAGAAGAGCTCAATCTGCACGTATCCGCCCGAAGAGAGCAGCCAGGTTGGGCCGGTCACAGAAATCTTCCTCTGAAGCAGTGTAGTCCGAGAACTGCTCCGCGAAGAGCTCTACCCGCTCCAGATAGCTAAGTTTCTCTGGCGCCAACCCATCCCCCTTCATCGCGAGGAACCACGGCGTCTCGATTATCCTGTCGTTGAACCAGATGTGGTGCCCAAGCTCGTGCCAGATGGTCTTGCTCGCCAGAGTCCGGTTGAGGTCGTTGGTGGCCCACCTGGACCAGTTGCGACTCGCCGAGCGGCAGAGCAAGATCGACTTCTCCTGGATGTTGTAGACTGCGTTCGCTGCCTGGTTCTGGAGAGGAGCGTTAGTGAGTTCTACGCGGGATAGTCCTCGGAGAAGTTGACAGGGCACGGCTCTCAAAGCCTGTTCTATTATCTCCAACTCGCCTTCGCCGACCCAATGGTCTACGACCAGGATCTTGACGCCTGAAAAGTCCAGAACATCGGTTCCGAGAGCACTCGAGCGGCGAGGCAAGTCGGAATAGCCGATGCCGCCGTCGTTAGCTCGCCTGGGTTGCTGCACTTCGACTCCTCCCGATTCAGGGTGACGCCCTCCGAGCCGGTGATCCCCAGGTCTGGTAACCCTGGGAACGGTCGCGCCCTCGTCGTGCTTACTGTGATCGCTTTGCTCTGGCAGTCAGCTTGCCGGCGTAACGAAGCTGCCGCCAGGTAGAGCAGTAGGACCGCCAGGCGCATTCCGAGTGGCACCTGGGCCAGGAGATCGACTTTGACGAGGCAGCCCGCAAGAATCCCCGGCGCGAGTGGGCGCATTTCGAGACGCTACGTTACGGTTACGACCTCGAGCCCGTGGGCAAGCCTGGCCAGAAGCACTATTACTCCAACACCAACTACATCTTGCTGGGGGTGGTGCTGGAGAAAGTGACCGGCGAGCCCATTGGGACCACCATGCAAAAGCGCCTCTTTACTCCGCTGGGAATGCGCCACACCTACTGCGGCCTCTACGCCCGGGCCCCGGCCGAGACCGCTCGCGGCTACGCTGAGGAGGGCGATGTCTCCTTCTACAACCCGGGGGACGGCCTGGCTGACGGTGGCGTGCTCTCCACTGCCCCGGATATGGCCATCTTCCTGCGCGCTCTCTTGGAGAAGCGTCTGCTCAAGCCGGCCCAGCAGAAGGCCTTGATGACCTTCGTCGCCACGGACGAGAGCGACTGCACCTACGGGTTGGGCCTGACTCGCTATGACACCGACCAGGGCGTCTGTTACGGGCACGACGGCAGCATCGACGGGTATCGCTCGGCCATGTACTACTTCGAGCAGAGCGCCCTGGTGACTGTTGCGCTGGGCAATACGACCATGCGCGACGAGGTCTTCGACGGTCTTACGGAGAGTTTGGAAGCTGCGTCCGACAACTGACAAGCGCAGGCTGGCTCTCGAGAGCAACGCGTAAGACTCTACAACGCGTGGGCCTCAGCGACCGGGCAGGCTCCATTTGCTCTTGCGCTTGCGCAGGGCGAGCTTGTCCATGTCGGTGCGCATCTTGTCCGACTCGGCTCTCAGAAACTCGACCACTTCGGCGTGCACAGCCACCTCGTCGCGCCAGGCCTGGGCCGAGTCCTGGTAAAACTCGCACTCCTGGGCCAGCTTGTGGTTCTCCTTGCGCAACTTCTCGAGCTGGCTCTTGAGCTGCTGCACTTCCTTGCGAGCCATCTCGCAACGCAGCATGGCCTCGAGGGCGCGCTGCTGCAGGGCCTCGGAGCGGTCTTTCTCTTTGCGCAGCTCGGCTCGCAGGGCCGGATCGGCGTTCAGGGCAAGGTCTAGCTTGCGCTCGCGGTCGGCCTGATCGCTCAAGTTCGTGAACAGCTCGCGCTCGAGGCGCATGAGCCGGCGCATCTCCATCGAGCGCGGCTCCGTCTCGTCGGAGAGGGACACAATCTTTGGTTTTCTCTTGGATTCCCCCGCCAATGCGCGACCTCTTTTTCAGCCGAAGATACCCCTCACAAATACCCCCTTTTTGTCGTCCTGTCAATATCGGGTTAACATCGCCATCGACTGCGGCATCTGACAATGGCACGTCATGCCCAGGCGCATCCTGATCGCTTTGCTGCTGACCCTCTCTTTGACGGCCCTGGCCCAGGAGACAGGTCTGCAGGGCTTTTTCGCGGGTACCACCCCTGAAGGTGCCATCTTCCTGGCCCAGAGCCATCAGGACCTGTCCGGCTCTCTCTTGATCCGGCCCGCGGGCGTGATTGTTCCCACCAGGGCGGCCAACGCCTACAACAAGTACTGTAGCCAGGTTCTGGGAGGGCGCCTGCTGACGGTCCGCATTTACGGGGC
>QWHO01000598.1 GCA_021404945.1 bacterium CPR1 | reverse complement strand
AAGGCCAATCAGCAGCAGCGGCTCCTATCCAGGGCAACGACTTGAGAATCGGTGGCCGCAGGGCCCGGGTAGATTTCGGCGAACCGGCCTTTCATTCCGGCGAAAAGAAAGGGTGCAATCCATGGCGGCGACAGCGGACATCGGCCTGATCGGCCTGGCAGTGATGGGCCAGAACCTGGTCTTGAACATGAACGACCACGGCTTCACGGTGGCCGTCTTCAATCGAACCGTCTCCAAGGTGGACCACTTCCTGGCCAACGAGGCCAGAGGAACAAAGGTCATCGGCACCCACTCGCTCAAGGAGCTGGCCGACGCGCTCAAGAAACCGCGTCGGGTGATGCTGATGGTGCAGGCGGGTCCGGCAGTGGACTCCACTATCGACCAGTTGCTCGAAGTGCTCGAGCCGGGCGACATCATCATCGACGGCGGCAACTCCAACTACCAGGACTCGATCCGCCGCTGCGAGATGCTCGAATCCAAAGGCTTGCTCTTTGTGGGCGCAGGCGTCTCGGGAGGCGAGGAGGGCGCGCGCAACGGGCCGTCCATCATGCCGGGCGGCTCGCCTGCGGCCTGGGAGCACGTCAAGCCAATCCTGCAGGCCATCGCCGCCAAGGTGGCTGACGGCACTCCCTGCTGCGACTGGGTGGGCGAAGGCGGAGCCGGCCACTTCGTCAAGATGGTGCACAACGGCATCGAGTATGGCGACATCCAGCTCATTTGCGAGGCCTACGACCTGATGGCCAACGCGCTGGGCATGAAGCCCGACGAGATGAGCCAGGAGCTCGACCGCTGGGACAAGGGCAACCTGGACTCGTTCCTCATCCAGATCACCCGCGACATCCTGGCCTTCAAGGCTGAGGACGGCTCCCCCATCGTGGACAAGATCCTGGACACCGCCGGCCAGAAGGGCACCGGCAAGTGGACGGTGCTCAACTCACTCGACCTGGGCGTGCCCCTGACGCTGATCGGCGAGGCTGTCTTCAGCCGCAATCTCTCGGCTCTCAAGGAAGAGCGGGTGGAGGCGGGCAAGGTCTTGCACGGGCCCGATGCCCAATTCAGCGGCGACCGGACCGCCTTTCTCAAGGACCTCGAGCAGGCGCTCTATGCCGCCAAGATCATCAGCTACACCCAGGGCTACATGCTTTTCCGTCAGGCCACCGTCGAGTACAAGTGGAACCTGAACTTTGGCGGCATCGCGCTGATGTGGCGCGAGGGGTGCATCATCCGCTCGGCCTTCCTGGGCAACATCAAGGCGGCTTATGACCGCAATCCGAGGCTGGTCAACCTGCTGCTCGACTCCTACTTCAAGGACGCGGTGCAAAGCGCGATGCCAGCCTGGCGTCGGGTGGTCTCCAAGGCGGTGGAGCTGGGCATCACCGTGCCCGCTCTCAGCTCAGCCCTGGCCTTCTTTGACGGCTATCGCCGCGAGCGGCTGCCGGCCAATTTGCTCCAGGCCCAGCGCGACTACTTCGGGGCTCACACCTACGAGCGCGTGGACAAGCCTCGCGGCCAGTTCTTCCACACCAACTGGACCGGTCACGGCGGCGCCGTCACGGCCGGCACCTACAACGCCTGAAGCCAGGGGGCCAGGGCCCGCAGAAACTCGTCGCGCCCGGCGTGGGTCTGGCAGGAGTAGGCCAGCACGTCGGTGCGGGCCATCTCCAGGCTGCGGGCAGCCTCGCCGACCGCTCTGATCTGCTGCGAGCGCGAGAGCTTGTCGGCCTTGTTGAGCACGATCAGTCGCGGAAGGCCGATCTCGGCCAAAAGTCCCAGCGTCTCAAAGTCGATCTTCTGAGGCCCGTGGCGGATGTCGAGCAGCACAACGGCCAGGCGCAGATTCTCGCGCTTTTCCAAGAACTCGCTCATGGTCTTGCCCCAGCGGGCCTGCTCGGTCTTGGAGACTTTGGCGTAGCCATAGCCGGGCATGTCCACCAGCATCCAGCGCTCGTCCACCCTGAAGAAGTTCAGCAGGCGGGTCTTGCCGGGCGTGTTGGAGACGCGGGCCAGCTTCTTGTTGTTCAGCAGGCTGTTGACGAAGCTTGACTTGCCCACATTGGAGCGACCGAGCAGAGCGACCTCGGGCATGCCCTCGAGATTGGGGGCCTGCACCAGGCTGGGAGCGCTCGTCACGAGCTCGGCCTTTTTGACCTTCATGCCAGAGCTGTTCGGGCCGAGCTAGCTCACTCCTTGGGACGGGCCGTTTCGCGACCCATCGAGCCCACCACGATGGAGGCGGGCAGGTTCACGGGCGTGAGCACGACGGCCACCATCTCTGCCCCCGAGGCCAGCGTAAGTTTGGCTGTCGCTGGCCTGGAGGTCAGGCAGGCAGTCACAGGCGGAGGCGGCGCGGGGGGAGCCTGGGCTTGCGGGGGAGGCTCGGGCCGGAGCATCCCGGCGCTGACGGCGATCAGACCTAGAATGGAGGCCAGGAACAGGATGTCCACCCAACGCTTGGCTCGCATGGCAGTCCTCCGTTTCTCCGATTGGTCGTCAGCCGGGCCAGGTTTCTTTCCTCAGGGAAAGAACGCCCGGGCATGAAGAAAACCGCCCTCCTGTTGATTCTAGCTCTAAACGTGGCGGTCCTGGCCAACGATCGCTCCCTTTCCGGCGTGGGAGGCTCTCTGGTAGCCACCGGAGGCGAGCATCCCGGGGTGCAGATGCTGCGCGAGCAGGTCACCCTCGAGGTCTACCCGCGCCTGATCTTCGCGACGGCCGACTTCACGTTTCGAAACCACGGGGCAGCCACGAAGGTCACCATGGGCTTTCCCGAGAGCGGCTGGGGCGACATCGATCCTCACGACTTCGGCAACAAGCCAGGGTTTCTCGCCTTCGAGACCTGGGTGGACGGCGAGAAGGTCCAGGCCCGGCGCGAGATCGTACAACTGACCAAGGACCAGACTTACGAGGCCCACTGGGTGAAGGAGGTTCCCTTCCAGGCCGGCCAGCAGCGAAGGGTGCGGGTTCGCTACGTGGCCCCCGTGGGCACTGTCGCGGGGGGCGAGCACGAGGCCAGCTATACGTT
>QWHO01000597.1 GCA_021404945.1 bacterium CPR1 | reverse complement strand
GGCATGGCTGGAGGCCCTTCCCTCGCTACTTCAGTCGGCCTGGGACCAGGGTTGGCGTGATGCTCCCGCGTTAGCGCACCAACGCCAGACTGAGCATCGTCTGCGCGCGCCCTGCGCGGTTCAACATTCCTGGGCTCAGGCCTATCCTGGTCGCAGTAACCCGGCTTTGAGGGCGTAACGCACCAGATCGGCCCGCGACTGCAAACCCAGCTTCTGCATGCCGTGGGCCTTGTGGGTCTCCACCGTCTTCACGCTGATCTGCAGAAGATTGCCGATCTCCTTGTTGCCATAACCCTGAGCGATGAGCTGGAGGATCTCGTTCTCGCGCTCGGTCAGCGGGTTGATCGGGGTGGCCGCCCCGCAGAGCGAACGGATGGCCCCCACCAGGTCGGCGTCGGGAGCCTGCTTGAGCACGTAGCCATGGGCTCCGGCTTGCAGCACCCGCTGTCTGACCGCCTGATCGTCGTGCATGGTCAAGACCAGCAGTCGGGCCTGAGGCAGCCGCCTGGAGAGCTGCTCGGCCGCCCAGATGCCGTCCTGCCCGGGGGGCATGGTGAGGTCCAGCAAAACCACGTCGGGGCGGTGCTCCTCAGCCAGTCGGACCGCCTCGCCCCCTTCGGCCGCCTCGGCCACCACCTCGATGCCGCCCGACTCGAGCAGCATCCGCAGGCCGGCGCGCACGACCGCGTGGTCGTCGGCGATCAGGACCCGGATCGAACGACTAGACATGCGCCTTGACCTCCCGTGGGACGAGCACGATCACCAGTGTGCCGCATCCGGGCTCGGAGTGGACCGCCAGGGCCCCCCCCAGACCCTCGGCCCGCTCGCGCATCCCCACCAGACCCAGTCCTTCCACCGTCAGGCTGGCGGGGTCAAAGCCCCTCCCATCATCCTCGATTTCCATGCGCACTTCATCGGCACTCTCCGTCAGGCGCACCTTCAGCCGGGCCGGGCTGCCGTGGCGCAGGGCGTTCCCCACGGCCTCCTGGGCGATACGATAGAGGGTGGCCTCCACGGCCATGGGCAGACGCGGAAAGCTCTCTCGAGCCTCCAGTACCAGGTCCGCCTGGCCCAGGGAATCGAGATGAGCCCTCAAGGCCTGCACCAGTCCCAGCTTCTCCAGCACGGGAGGCCACAGGCTCTTGGCCAGGCGGCCCACTCCATCCATGATCTCGGAGATCTTGTCCTCCACGGGCGTGCCCATGCGAGCTGCCAGCTTCAGGCCATACAGCTCCTGAGCCACCCCGTCGTGCAACTCGCGGGCCAGCCGGCGCCGCTCTTCTTCCTGGGCCTCCATCGTCTTCTGGGTCAAGAGGCGCGACAGGCGAGCGTGCTCTTTTTCGCGATGGCGCGAAATGTCCACCAGTGTGAGCATGGACTCGGCCTGTCCATCCTCCCCGGGAGGCAGGGCCGAGGTGCTGACCGCCACCGGCAAAAGTCCCCCTCCTTTGTGCCGTACCACCGACTCGAAGAAGGGGCGAGGTCGGGACAGGTCGAGCGGACAACCATCTCGGCACGAAGACCCTTCGGGCGGCACGCAAAGGTGGCACAGCTTCAGCTCGCCAGGCCGAGCCGGATACCCCAGCATCGCCTCGGCGGCCGGGTTGAGAGCCGTGATCTCGAGCTCATGGTTGACCAGCAGGACCGCTTCCGACGAGCTCTCGAACATGGCCTCCAGGCGCTTGCGTTCGGAGCGAATGGCCGCGTTCATGCGCTCGATGAGCGAGAACATGACCGCCGAGAAGGCCACCGAGGCCACCGCCATCACCGCCACCCGGCCCAGGACCTCGGGCCAGGTGATGGGTTTGCCTCCCCACAGCATGAGCCCCACTTCAAAGACAGCTGCCCCCGCGGTAGGCGCGGCGATTGCCAGGATCTGCAGTGAGGACATCTTCATCAGGCCCGATTCTCTCCCCCGGGCCCCCGGCCTGTCAACAGGCTATTTGCCCGTGAGTTTGTCGACCGAGACCTTGGCCCGCAGCATCACGCGCGACATGGTCAGATCCTTGTTGAATTCGCGGGTCTTTCCCTGGAAGCTGGCCCGGATCACCCTGCCGAGCAGGGCCGAGGCTGGAATGCTCTGGGTGCCGGCCTCGGTCTGCTGGGTCACCTCGAGCTGATCCCCCCTGGTGCCGACGTAACGACACAGCACAGCCCGATCGCGACGCTTCATGTAGACGATGTCGCCGAATTTGAGGTCGGTGGCGGCCACCTTCTCGATTTCCACCAGCGACCCGGCGGGGATCTTCTTGGGCATCTCGGAGACCTCGATGGTGACGGTCGTCGTCTTGGGGCCCGAGCTCGACTTTGGCCTGGCGGTGCCCGCCAGCATGCTGTGCATGTCTTTGTTTAACTTCTGATAGTCGCGATTTTCGGCCATGAAGGTCCTCCCCGTTCCGAAGGTGAGATCCCCCCCAGTATACCTCCTGGAGGGGCCCAGCGGATATGGGAGATTCCTACTTCGCGAAAGGCGAAACTCTATTCGCAATCGGGCTTATCAGGTCGAGAGGTCGAGAACGCCTGGCAGGTTGGCTTCCCACCGATCAGCCCCGCCGTTTCACCCGCACGTTGCCGATGATCACCCAGCCGTCGCCCTCCTTGATGCCGGGGCTGCCCTGGCTGGGAGGGGCGTTCCTGGCCTCCTCGAGCTGGCGTTTCACCTCGTCGGACGGGTCCACGCGCAGCTTGTGCAACGTTCCCGCGAGCTTGTCGGTCAACGTCACCACCCCGCCCGCCTCCACGGCGTCGATCTCCCAGCGAATGCTCTCGGGCAGTTGCAGCTTGAGCTCGAAGGTGGTGCCGTCCTTTAGATTGTGGCGGCGCACCACAGCGTCGCGGTCCACGCTGTAGAGCATCCCATCGGGACCGGGCTGGAAGCTCTCGAAGCCCCCGCTGACCCGAACCCTCTGGCCCAGCGTGCCGTCCGGCTTGATCTGCTGGATGCTCTCGCCATCTTCGTGGGCGTAATAGACCGAGCCGTCGGCGGCCGGCAAGAAGCCTTCGTTCATGTGGTTTCCGGGTGCCTCGTCCTCGATGTTGCGCTGC
>QWHO01000088.1 GCA_021404945.1 bacterium CPR1 | reverse complement strand
GTTGGTCAGAAGATAGCCCCGCGAGGGCAGGGGCATATTGTTGGTGCACTCGAGAAAGAAGGCCACCAGACGATTATGGTAGTACTTGCCCTTGACCCAGGTGGCTGTGAACGGGCGTTTGCGCAGGTAGAAGAGATACTGCAAGGGGAAGTAGTTGTACATATCGGTGTGATTCATTCCCAGCATCGAAGGGCGGTCCGGCAGGTTCTCCAGGCCCTCCAGCACCAGCTCGGTCCTGGTGACGGCGAAGTTCCAGCGCAAGAGGAGATTGGCCACCGCCAGGTGACCCCAGGGAACGCGGCTGAGGCGCACTTTCTTGAGTCGGGCCAGATCCAGCATGGAGGCTCGCCTTCGTTGCCAGCCGGGGGGGACCCTGGTAACCCGCGGCGAAGCCCCGGGGCAATGCCCGCAGCCCCCAGGGCGCCCTCGCCCGACATCGCGCGCCTCTTTCCGTTCCCTCTGGACGACTTCCAGGTAGAGGCCATGGAGTCCATTGCGGCCGGCGAGAACGTGGTCGTGTGCGCTCCCACCGGCTCGGGCAAGACGGCCATCGCCGAGTATGCTCTGCACCGGGCCCACCAGCGCCAGCTGCGCTGCTTCTACACCACGCCCCTGAAGGCGCTCTCCAACCAGAAGTTCCACGACCTGCAGCAGCTGTTCGGAGAAGACCAGGTGGGCCTGTTGACCGGGGACATCTCGGTGCGCCGCGATGCCCAAATCGTGGTGATGACCACCGAGGTCTTCCGCAACATGCTCTATGGCACCATCCTGGGCGATGTGCACGCCAACCTGCAGGGCGTGGTCTCGGTGATCCTGGACGAATGCCACTACATGAACGACGTCGAGCGGGGCACCGTGTGGGAGGAGTCGATCATCTACTGCCCGCGCGAGATCCAGCTGGTGGCTCTGTCGGCTACGGTGGCCAACGCCCCCGACCTGGTGGACTGGATCTCGGCCACCCACGCCCCCACCCGCCTGATCCAGAGCGACTATCGCCCGGTTCCCCTGAAGTTCTACTACTACTTCAAGTCGCTCAAGCCGCTCCTGAGTGAGTCCGGCTCGCTCAATCCGGCCCTGCGCCAGATCTCTCCCCCTCCCAAGCGAGACGGCTTTCGCAAGCCCAAGAAGGAGGACCGCCCCGAGAAGGTCAGCCCTGAGAACGTGGTGCGAGCCCTGGCCGAGCGTGAGATGCTGCCGGCCATCTACTTCGTCTTCTCGCGCCGGGGGTGCGAGCTGGCCCTGCGCGCCTCCCAGGGCGCGGTCACCCTGACCCTGGCCGAGGCCGATGCCATCAAAGCCTCGCTCAAGGACTTCCTGCGCGATAACCCCTTCTTGATCGATCATCCCCACCTCCCCTACCTGCGCCAGGGCCTGGCGGCCCACCACGCCGGGTTGCTCCCCCCCTGGAAGTCGCTGGTGGAGCGACTCTTCCAGCAGGGCCTGATCAAGGGCGTGGTCGCCACCGAGACCCTGGCCGCGGGCATCAACATGCCCGCCCGCACCACCGTCATCTCGGCCACGAGGAGGCGGCCAAGCTGGCTCGGGCCGAGGCCGATCCCCTGCTGTCGCGCTTCACTCCCAGCTACGGGATGGTGCTCAATTTGTTGCAGCACCACTCGCTGGAAGAGTGTCGCCAGCTGGTGGAGCGCTCCTTCGGCCAGTTCCTGGCCGAGCGGGTCAAGGGCTCGCTGGGCTCCCGCTCGCAGAGCCTGGCAAAGCGCGTGGAGGAGCTGTCGCGCCCGCTCTGCCCCGAGCGTCCCGGCGACCTTCCCGCCTATCACAAGCTCAAGGACAAGGAGCGCAGCCTGCACCGTCAGATCGAGGCCATGAGCCGGGGGATGCGCCCGGGAAATCGCGGCCTCAAGGAAGCCATCGCCCAGCTCAAGGACCAGAAGCAAGACGTGCGGGGAATGATGGAGCGCACCCCCTGCCACGAGTGCCCGGTTCGGCGTCCCTGCGGGCACAACCACGCCATGCTGGCCGAGCTGACCCGCGAGAAGGGCGACCTGGGGAAGCTGGCTCGGCGGGTGGAGACGCCCTACTGGAAGCAGTTCACCCGCCTTAAGGACTTGCTCGAGGCGCTGGGCTACATGCAAGACGACAGGCCAACCGAGCTCGGCCTGCTGGCCGCCTACCTGCGCGGCACCAACGTGGTGCTCTTGACCGAGGTGGCCCGCTCGGGCATTCTCGAGCGCCTCAACGCCGCCCAGCTGGCGGCGGTGATGACCGCACTGTTGACCGAGGACACGCGCCAGGTGCCGGGCATCCGGCTGGCTCCGTCCACACCGGCCCGCCGGGCCGTGGGTGAGGTGCAGAAGGTAGCCGAGGCGGTGCTGCGCTGGCAGAAGCGCTTCGAGGTGGAGGTGCCGGCCATGGTCAACCCGGTCTTCTCGGGCCTGGCCGAGGCCTGGGCCGAGGGGGCGAGTTGGGAGGAGGTGCGCGACCGGGCCGGCATGGACGAGGGCGACGTGGTGCGCGCCCTGCGCCGCACGCTGGACATGGCCAGGCAGTGGTCGCGGGCTCCCGGACTGCCGCCGGTGCTGGGCGAGCGCTGCCGCGAGGTGGACGAGCGCATCGGGCGCGACCAGGTCAAGGCGTCGCTGCTGGTGATCGAATAATCGGCCGTGGGGTGGAGGTTCACCGACGATTCTGGCCAACTTTGCCACCATGCTGGCGCTGCTCGTGACCCTGGCAACCCTGGCCTGCGCTCTGGCGGCCTACCGGCTGGGCCGGACCCGGTTCTGGCTGGCCGGCTATCTCGGGCCCCTGGCGCTCATCCTGACCATCGGCTGGGTGCGCCAGACCAACTCCGACTTCGAGCCGCCCTGGACGATCCTCATGGCCGGTCGGCGCGAGTTCGTGCTGCTCGCTCTCTCGATCGCGGTGCTGCTGATCGCGCCGCTCACGCGAGTGCCATCGGCTCGCAACCGCAGGGCGGTGGTCATTCTCACGGTGATTCTGGCGGGTTACGCGGGAGTCTATCCCTTCCTGAGCCCCGCCCTGTCCCGCTCGCAGATCGAGGCTTTGCAGACTAGCTTCGACCGCGACGAGGTCTGCCGCCAGAGCACCAGCTACACCTGCGGACCGGCGGCTGCCGTCACGGCACTCAAGGGCCTCGGGGTGAAAGCAGACGAGCGGGCTCTGGCGCTGGAATGCGGCACCTGCCCGGCCACGGGGACACCCTGCGATCAGCTGGCTGAGGGCCTGACGCGGCTTCATCCCGAGGTCCGGTGCGAGTTTCGCCGCTTCACCCGGGCCAGTGAGCTGCCGGTCCATTCGCTCGCGGTCGTGCGCCTGGGGCCCTTCGTCGATCACTACGTGGCCGTGCTGGAGGTGAGCCCGGAACGATTGGTGGTGGGCGATCCGCTGGATGGGAAGCGAAGTCTCTCGCACCGGGAGATGGAAGCCTGCTGGCGCGGGTTGGGATTGGTGCTGAGCCGGCCTGCGAGCGGGGGTCCTTATCCTCCCACAGGGGAGCCGGAGTGACGGCCTGTGGACGAGTTGGATCAGGTGCTGCAGGAGCTGCGAGGACAGGGAGCGCTGGACTCGGCGGGAGTCTTTACGCTCGACTGGCGTCACGCCCTGGGGAAGTTGCGCAGCTTCCAGCTTCCTGATCGCTGCTATTTCGCGCTCAAATGGGTTCAGTCGGCCGTGGCGGCGGGAGCCACCCGGTGTGAGGTTCGCTCGTCTCCGCGGGCTCTGAGCCTTGCGCACGACGGCACAACTCTGACGAGCGACCAGCTGCAAAGCTTTTTCACCTGCCTCCTGGACGAGTCGGGGGATCAGCCCGCCTGGTCGGAGCTGGCCATCGGGGTCAACAGCGTGCTTGGCTTTCCGGGTTCGGAGGTGGTCCTGGAATCCGGGGGGCAG
The DNA here is from genome assembly GCA_021404945.1 of bacterium CPR1. Taxonomy (GTDB): domain Bacteria; phylum Vulcanimicrobiota; class Xenobia; order Xenobiales; family QWHO01; genus QWHO01. The sequence goes on along the minus strand of QWHO01000088.1, from coordinate 13,871 downwards.
ATTCTGTACCTGAGCGCGGACCGGGCCGAGCTCAGGCAGGGGGGAAGCCGGGAGACCCGGATCACGGCGAGACGGGCCCTGGGCTGGGGCAGCTGGCTCAAGCGCCAGCTTCCTGAGAGTTTGCTTCTCAAAGAGAAAGCCCGTTTTGCTCCCATGAAGCTGACGGTCGACGGAGAGGTCATCGAGCCCTGGTTCGGGGAAGAAAGCGGCGCCTCGCGCTGGCAGCTCAGCTGGCCCGGAAAATATCTCACCTACACCGTCCTCTCTCACAGCAGGGGGCTGCAGCAGACCTTTGCCATCCGACGTTGTCATCTGGCCTGGGAGCTCCGCGATGTGGAAGGACCGGGCGCCGGCCAGTTCCGGCTGGGCGCACCCCGCTCGGCCCAGCAAGATCCCCTCAGCCACATCGATACCGCTTATGGCGCCGCCGGGGGGCTGTACGTCGACCCGATCCTGCCCGCCCAGCTCCACCTGATCCGGCGGGGCGTGCTGATCCAGACCCTGACAGGCTGGACCGGCCTGATCGCCGGCGAGGTGATGCTCGGAGCCGACGACCTGCCTACCGACCTGACCGGATTCTCGATCCGTGGGAGCCGGGAGCTCTCCCGGCGACGCGAATGGGCCGAAGGGTTCGCCCGCCGTCTGCGCGCCGGGTTCGAGAGGGCCTATCCCCACCCCCAGCTCGAGGAAGGTCTGATCCAGGCGGCCGCCCGCAATCGACTGGCCCGACGCCACGGCTGAGCCGGGTTGGCTGATACCTGACTCCTGGAGGCGACACCAGAGCACTGGGACGAGACGAGCTCCCCCCTCGCTGCGTTCCCAGCTACACTCCCGCGCGTTGACCAGCTCAGAATCAGAACGCGCGGGATTCCTGTTGAACGGCGCCGCGCCAACTCCTGAAGCGTTCAACGCGCGCGTGCCGCTCCAACGACTCTGATGCAGAGAGGCCCCGGAATAGCGCAACTCAAACCCGTCAGGGCCTGGCCGTAAGAATCCTTTCAGACCCTCAGCGTAGACTGAAAAGGTGCAGGTAGGCCAGGCATATGCTGGCTTTCCCAGCGTGCGCTCGCCCCTGGCGGCCACCGCGCTGGAGAAAGACAAGAAGAAGAAGAAGAAGCCGCCCGAAGAGGACGAGGACCCCAAAGAGAAGTGGGCCCGTCGCATCGGCAATGCGGCCAACACGATCGCGCGCATTCCCAGAGCTCTGCTCTTTATCCCCAGCTTCCTCAAGTTCGCCATCTTCGACACCCTGATCCCGCTCATCGGGCTGACCGCCACCATGGGGGGGGTGGTCGGTACGGTTGCCCTGGGGGCGGCCGGGGTGCTGGAGACAATCGATGGCGTCAAGAAGAAAGACCCGGCCAGCGTGCTCTCGGGGCTGGGCGAGGTGGCCCGCGGAGGATACGCCGGAGCCCTGACCTGGAACTCGCTGCACACCGGCCAGCTCACGCCGGGGGGAGTAGGCATCGCCTGCGGTCTGATCCACGGCGGGCTCAACCTGAGCTCGGGGCTGGTCAAGATGCACCGCGGCATCCGCGAGGGCAACCGGGAAGACAAGATCGTAGGCATGCTGGAGGCCGGCATGGGGGCGGCCGCCTTTGCCACCCTGACCGTTCCGGGGCCGTTTCAGGTGCCAGCCCTGGTGGCCAACGGGGCCCTGGCCAGCGTGCGCACCATCTACCAGCACCGCGAGGCGCTCAACGACTGGCGGCTCAACCACAAACGAAAACTGCACGATCTCTGGGAGAAGTTCAAAGACATCTTTCGCGAGGAGAAGAAGACCGAGCATGCGGGTCCCTGAAACCACGGTAGCCACCCATCGACTGAGCACTCTGCCCCGGCACTCCTGCAGCAGCTGCCGCGACCGGTTCACGCCGGGCACGGCCCTGGACAGCGGCTTGATCAGGCCGCGGTTGTTCGCGCAACCCACCTTCACGGGGGTGGATCGCTCGGATCTCAACCCGGCCATCAGGCCCGGCGACGACTTCTTCGAGCATGCCGTGGGCGGCTATCTGGCCCGCCACCCCATACCCGACGATCAGGCCCGTTTCGGCGTGGACCAGGTGCTGGGCCAGCAGGTAGAAGCCAACCTGAAAGCGCTGATCGAAGAGCTTTCGGTGCGCTCGGGCCCGCCCGGCTCCAACGAGCAGAAGTTGGGCGACTTCTACGCCTCGGGCATGGACACGGTCCGCATCGAGGAGGCCGGCCTCACCCCGCTCCAGCCTTTCTTCGCTCGCATTGACGCCGCTGGCAGCCTGAGCGAGCTGACCGGCGCCGCCGCCGAGCTTCACCGCCACGGCATCCCCGGGCTCTTCAGCTTCGGGGCCTCGGTGGACGTCAAAGACAGCACCCGGGTCATCGCCGAGGCCTTCCAGGGCGGCCTGGGCCTGCCCGACCGCGAGTACTACACCGAGAAAGACGAGGACAAGGCGCGCATCCGCGAGGCCTACCGCGGCCACGTGGCTCGCATGTTCGAGCTGATGGGCCAGGACCCGAGCGCGGCCGACCGAGTGCTGGCGGTGGAGACCCGCCTGGCCGAGGGCTCTCTGTCTCGTGCCGAGATGCGCGACCCGAACGCCCTCTACAACCCCATGACCCGGAGCGATCTGGCGGCGCTCACCCCCAGCCTGGACTGGGACGGTTACTTCGCCGGCCTGGGTCGCCCGGACGTGGACTCGCTCAATGTGGCCACCCCAGGCTTCTTCAGCAAGCTGGAGGAGACGCTCAAACAGGTGCCTCTGGAGGACTGGAAGACCTACTTGAAGTGGCAGACGCTGAATGCTACCGCGCCCTACCTCTCCTCAGCTTTCGAGGATCAGAACTTCGAGTTCAAGGGCAAGCAGATGAAGGGTCTCAAGGCGGCTCCCCCACGCTTCAAGCGGGTGCTTCAGGCGGTGGACGAGGGCCTGGGGGAGGCGCTGGGCCAGAAGTACGTCGAGCGCCACTTCCCGCCCGAGGCCAAAACGAAAGTGCTGGCCATGGTGAAGAACGTCAAGCTGGTGCTGGAGGACAAGCTCGAGCGGTTGCCCTGGATGACCGAGGAGACCCGCCAGCGCGCCCTTGAGAAGCTGGACTCGTTCACCGAGAAGATCGGCTACCCGGACAAATGGACCGACTACACCGGCTTGAGCATCGAGCGCGGGGTCTACGCCGACAACGTGCTGGCCGCCAGTCGCTTTGCGGTGGAGAAACGCCTGGCCAGCGTCGGAGAGCCGGTGGACCGGACCCGCTGGGAGATGACGCCTCCGACCATCAACGCCTATTACCAGCCTGTGGCCAATGAGATCGTTTTCCCGGCCGGCATTCTGGCCGGATCCTACTTCGACGTCAGGGCCGACGACGCCACCAACTACGGGGCCATCGGGGCGGTCATCGGGCACGAGATCGGGCACGGGTTCGATGACGAGGGCGCCCAGTTCGACGCCCGGGGCAACCTGAGCAACTGGTGGACCGAGGAGGATCTGTCCCGCTTCCACCAGCGCACCGCCGGGGTGGCCCGCCAGTTCAGCGAGTTCTCCTACGACGGCATCCCATGCGACGGCAACCTGGTGCTGGGCGAGGCCCTGGCCGACCTGGGCGGTCTGGAGCTGGCCTACGAGGCCTACAAGCTGGCCTCGGAAGGCAAAGCCCCCCGCCCCTCCCCTGACGGATTCAGCGACGACCAGCGCTTCTTCCTGAGCTTTGCCAAGTCGTGGGCCACCAACATGCGACCCGAGTACGCGCGGCTGATCATGCAGACCGATCCCCATCCGCTACCCAAGTTCCGGGTCAACGGCACGCTGGCCAACTTCGAGCCGTTCCACCGGGCCTTCGGGCTGCAGGAAGGCGAGCCGATGGTGCGCCCCGCCGAGCAGCGCAACACGGTCTGGAACTAATTTAGAGCCTTCGTCCTGCAAGCTCGTCCCTACCCCTGCCGGAACCCACCCGAACTGCGAACCGGGGGATCAGTAATCATCCTTGCCGGTCAGCTCCGCCTCGAAGCTGTCCGCCTCCTGGGCGACCCCTTCGGCAAAGGCGGAGAAGGTCTCCAGGTCGGCGTCGGCTGGAATGCGGGAAACGTAAAGCACCAGCTGCTTGGTGCCCTCGGACTGAGGCAAGATGGCCCAACTGCCCAGTTTTGTCTGCAGGCTGTCATCGAGTAAGGTGCGAGCCGCCTCGGCGGGAACCTCCGCCTCGTAAATCCCGGCCGCCGACCATATCTCACGCATCTCGAAGTTGCCCACGCTGAAGGTCCTGGAGCGAACGACCAGCAACTGGGTGCGTTCCCCTTCGGTCTGCATGACCAGCTGGTAGTCACCATCCTCGTCGGTCTTGTAAGACCATTCCAGCTTCTTGAGGACCGCCTCGACGCGCGGGTCGGGCCCAGGGGCCTGAGCCAGCAATGAGCTGGCCAGCACCACGACGAGCAGGAAGCGGAGGCTCAGAGCCATCCCATCATGGTATCGTCGATGCGAGCCTCTTCCAACTTCAGCTGAGAGACCTGAGGCTCGGCCGCCTCCACCGAAGGCTCGACGGCGGCCACCCGCGGAGCGCCCTCGCGGGCCACCAAACCCACGTCTTGAAGGCGAGCGATGGATTCACGGAAGGGATGCAGGTGCTCGGAAGAGCCGGCCTCGAGCAGGGGCCCGAGCAGGTTGACCATCCCCTCAGCCAGGTAGTTGCGCACCAGGTCGTTGACCACCAGGATTTCAGTGGCAACCACGTTGCCCTTGCCGTCGGCTCGAGGCAGCATGCGCAGCGAGATGACGGCCCTCAGAGTGGAAGCGAGCAATATCTGGACGGTCTCTCGAGCGGCACCCTCGAAGGAGTTCAGGATCCACTCAATGGCCCCCACGGTGGTAGGCGAGGCCAGACTCGAGAGGACCAGGTGGCCACTTTCGGCGGCGACCAGCGAGGCATACATCGTCTCGGCATCGCGCAGCTCGCTGAGGGCCACCACATCGGCCTGCTGGCGCAGGGCGTGGTTGAGCGCATCGGCAAAACTGTTGGCGTCGGTGCCAACCTCGCGCTGGCTGACCACGCTCTTCTTGTCCTGGTGGTAGTACTCGATCGGATCCTCGATGGTGAAGATCTGGATCCGACGGGTGGCATTGATGGAATCGACCAGCGAGGCCAGGGTGGTGGTCTTGCCGCTCTGGGGGGGACCGGCCACCAGGATGAGGCCGTCGCGGTGTCCGGCCAGCTGCTCGAGCAGCACCGGCAGGCCCAGGTCGGCCAGGGCAGGCACGCGGGCCGCCAGAGGCTTGAAGACGCCACAAACGCTGCCGCGCTGCAGGTAGGCGTCCAACCGGAAACGCACGCCCAGTGCACTGCAGGCCACGGTCACATCCTTGCGATCGAGCAAGAGCTTGCGATGCTCGGCCGGCATGGCATTCAAGATCAGCGAGCGGCAGTCTTCGGGGCGCAGAATGTGATCGCCGATGGGTACCCACTGGCCATGCAGGCGGGCGACCGAAGGTGAGCCCGTCTTCAATAAAAGCTCGCTGGCCTCGTGCTTGAGCACGACGTAGAGCAAGTCGTCGAGAGAGAAATCGAGATCGGCGGGAGGGGCCAGCTTGTCGGCGCCGTCAGCCGGGGTCGGGGGCGCTGCCGCTGCCGCCGGCTCGCTGGCTTTGATCTGGGAGATCAAGCCGGCCATGGCCGCTAGCTTGTTGTCCAGCTCATCGAGCCTCTCGCGCTCGATTTTCTTGAGCTTGCTCTCCAGGCTATCGAAGCGCTCGACCTCAAGCTCTTTGACGCGGCTCTCGAGCTTCTCGAGCAGATCCAGGTTTTTCAGGCGCGACTCGAGGTCGCCGATTCGCTCAAGCAATTCCGCCGAAGGGGCGGCCGTTGCCCCGTTGCTATCTCGCGACTCGAGCTTGGCCAGGCGCGGCTCGAGCTCGGCGAATCGCTCCTCGAGCTCGAAAGCGGGATTGCGATCAACCCGCTCTTCGAGCTCAGCCAGGCGCACCAGAACGGTGGGATCGGTGGCCGAGGGACCGGGCTCGCCGCTGCCTGCGGGACGCGCCTCCACCTCGGCCAGGCGCTCTTCCAGCTTCTTGACCTGGACGAGGGGATCTTCCTCCTCGGGAACATCCTCCAGGTCGGCCTCGATGGAGGCGACCTGTTTCTTGAGCGTCTTGATCTCTTTCTTGAGCTCGAGCAGCTCTTCCGGGGAAGCTCCCCCTCCTCCTCCTCCACCACCGCCGCCACCGCCTTCGCGGAGGGCCTGGACCACCATCCACAGGTCGTTGACCTGCTCGGAGGTAACCGCGCGGATCTCGGATTTCAGGGCCGCTACCAGCCGCTCGGGAATGCCCTGCAGCGTCTCCAGCCGACTTTCCCTTTCAGGAGGCATGCGAAGCCTGACCTTTCCTTCCGACCTGAGGGCCAGCATACTTTGATCACCGGGCCTCGGGACTTGACTTCAGAGGGCTTTTCGAAGTGCCCCGGCCTTCTCCCTCCCGCCCCCTCAGCCGCCCAGGGCAGCCCAGAGAAGTCGAAAGAAATTTCCCCAGCCAGGGCGGCCCTGGAGAGCGCAAAAGCTTCGGCCAACCTCGAGCAGGTTGCGGTGATTGGCAAACCAGACCGGCGTGGGCCAGACGCGGAAAGGGGCTTCCACCACCGACTTCTCGACCTCGTCGAGCAGGCGGCAATTGTGCACGAAACCTCGCCCTGACACGATGTCCTCCAGAGTATGGCCCGGGTAAGCGCCCCAGCTCAGCTCCATCAGGCCGAAAAGAGCTCCTGTCCAGACGTTGACTCCGATCGAGCCGTAGCGCAGGCGTTCGAGGGCGTGCCGGTAGGCCTGGGGATGGTCTTGCACCGTCTTGGGGTGAATCAAAAGGTTGCAAGACAGGGTTCCCCAGACCCGCTCGTTGCAGAATTCGACCGCTTGCTCGAGGAACGTCTCCGGGTCGCCTGCGTCCAGGGTCACTTCACCCATGGCTCCGCAAAAAAGCTCCTGCGAGCAGACATACTGAGAAGACTCGGGCGTAATGCCGCAGGCCAGCAACCAGGGATTGGTCTCCCCGAAGGCCTCGACCTGAGGGTAAGCGGCACGAAAATCAGCTAACCGCCCCTCGGCACCCGGGTAGTAAGGATAGCGGGTCGGAATGCAAGCCAGATTTTCCTTCAGGCGGCGCAGCAGCTCCTCGCGCAAAGGCCAGCGGCGGGCGGTCACCACGACCTGAGCGGCCACGCAGTTAAAGCCAGCGTTGTTGACCTTCATCGAGGCCAGATGGCGGGCTTGATAGGCCAGATCGGACCGGCTCCAGGGCCCGGGAACCACGATCACGGGGGTGACACAGCCGAGCTCGGAGGTCACCGGAACTCTCACCCGAGGATGGCGTGAAGCTTTGCGGCGTTCGTCCTCGTCTCCCCAGACGATGCGGTCGTGAGTGCGGTCGGAGCCGGTCAGGTGGATCGCCTCCACAGCCGGATGCTCCACCAGGCGGGCCCCCAGCTCGGGGCCACCGTAGACGACGGCCAGAAAGCCATCCGCGATCAGGCTGGCGAAGGCCCGCTCGAACAGGGGCCCCAGGTAATCGTTGACCGGGTTCATCTTGAGCACGACCACCTGGTTGTCCACGAACATCTTGGAGAGAACGTCGGTGGGCCCGATGGAGGAGACGTTGCCGGCGCAGAGGACCAGTCCCAGCTTGACCTGCTCGCCCAGATGGCCCTGAGAGGGAGAATTGAGCCAGACCTCGCCGCGAAAGCCCATCCAAAGGAGCTTTTCCCTGAGCGAGAGGGGCATAACCCGGGCCTTCCAGCGCGCGCCATCCTGACGGATGGGCGTTCGGGGGCGACCTCCCTGCGTGAGCGCCTGCTCGAGCAGGCTCAGGCAGCGCAGGACCAGCGATGGGCCGGTGAGCCATTCCTCCCCCGCCAGCTCGGGCCCGAGCTTCTTTGCGCTACAGCCCGCCTCGACCCACTCGGCCGCCACCTCGAGCACGCCCTGACGGCAGGCGCGCAGATAGCCCAGGCGGCGAGGAAGGTCACAGGCCTCCCAGGCCAGACGGGCGTTCTTGAGACGCTCCATCTTCGCCTCGACAAGGCCGGGATCAGTGGCGGGCAGCGACATAGGCAGGACTCCCACATTGCAGGGGCGCGGCCGAATTTCTGACTGTGCGACGCCCTGGCAGATTGAAGAGGTGCGGGATCCAACACTTTCGTGGTTGGTGGAGTCCTCCTCCGACACCACGAAGGGATTGCGGCCAGACCTCTTGCCGACACTTCGCCGACCGGCCCGCGCCCCCCCCCGCAGGTCATGGCAGATGTGTCGAATGTCCTATGCCACAGGGCTCCGGCTTTCCGATTCCTTTCAGGCGAAGGCGATAGACTGCCAGCAAGAGGAAGTGGAGCTCATGGCCGAGACAACGAAAAAGACCGAAACCGAAGCGATCGCAAGTAGCATCGCCAACACCAATCTCAGCAAGATCGGGTTTGAAGTGTACCAGCCCAACCGTTCGGGCTCCAGCTTCACCCACCGGCTCGAAGAGGACGACGCGGCTCCCGAGGAGGCCTTCCTGGAAGCCTGGGTCAACGCGGGCACCCCTGACTTCAACGCCAACTCCATCCCGCAGGCCGATGAGCTGGCCCGCCGCTACGGATTCAACGCCCCCCTCATCAACGGTAACCTGATGCGCATGCTCTACACCCCCGAGTCGGAGAGCTGAGCAGGGTCAACGCGCCGGGATGAGGAAAGCCAGACGGCGATGGCCGATCTGCCCCCCGAGATGCTGGGGATCCTGGGTGAGCTGAAGAACGAAGGCAAGGTCGATTCGTCTGGGATCTTCACGCTGGACCTGAGCAAGGCCATCGACAAGCTTTCCGTCTACCAGCTTCCTCAACAGTACTTCTACATCCCCAAGATGGTGCAGGCCGCGGTGGCGGGCGGGGCCTCCTTCGTGCAGATCAAGATCAACGAGACCAGGGTGCTGATCGAGTTTGACGGGCACTCCTACGGCGAGGACGAGTTGCGCAACCTGTTCTCCTACCTGTTCAGCGAGAAGGACTCCGTGCATCATCGCCATCGTCGCCACATGGCCACGGCCATCAACACGGCCGTGGCCCTGGAGGCGCGGGCGGTTCGCATCGAGTCGGGCCCAGGAGACGCGGTTGTGCGCCAGCGCTGGCTGGCCCACAACCACAACGAGATCCAGAAGGTGGAGAAGCCCTGGCCGGCCCACGAGGTGCGCACGAGATTCCTGCTTTATCGAAGCCTGGCTGACATGTCCAGCAAGTGGTGGCACACCGCCGGCAAGGTGGACGTGATCGACCTTTTGACCAGGCATCAGCGAGCCATGACCCCCGAGCAGCAAGAGCTGCTCGCCCGAGTGCCCTACTGCCCCATCCCGGTCTTCCTCAACGGACGTCGGCTCAACTTCCCCCGCTTCGGCGAGCCAGTTTTCGGGATTGGGCTCGATCGTCTGCTCAACTCCCGTAATTATAGCGGCGGGAGGGTCCACCGCCAACACCACCTGGTGGAGCGTTACATCAGCCTCAACCAGGCTGGCCCTCCCCAGTTGGGAGCCCCCATCAGCACGGCCAGCCACACCGAGACGGCGGTTCTGGAGCCAGGGGAGGCCCCCTGTCCGGCTCTGCTGGCCCTGGAGATGGGCCTGTACCAGCACGAGAAGCTGGCCCGGCTCGTTTTCGTGCTCGACGGCGTGATCGTGGGTCAGAAGGCGGTGCGCACCGACACTTACGGAGCCGTGGGAGTGGTGGGAGCGGAGGGTCTGAGCTTTGACCTCTCCCAGTTCAGCATCGCCGAGGACGAGCGCTTTCAGGACCGACTGGCCTGGCTCAAGACCCAGTTTCGCGAGCTGCACGAGCGACTCCAGAAGAAAGCCGAGAATGGCGATTTGAGCCAGATTCCTTCCGACCTGCTGCAGGCCCGCCTCACCTGGTAGCCAATCTCTCCAGGTGAGCATGTTCCGGGCCCTGAGGCACCGCGACTACCGCCTGTTCTGGGTGGGCCAGACCATCTCCCAGTTGGGGGGCTGGATGCAGACGGTGGGCCTGGCCTGGCTGGTGTTGGAGCTGACCGACTCACCTTTCATGCTGGGACTGATCTTTACGTTGCAGTATGCTCCCCACCTGTTCGTGTCGCTTCCTGCCGGAGCCCTGGCCGACCGCTTTCCCAAGCGCAAGCTGGTGCTGGCCACCAACCTGGCTCTGGCGCTGGTCTCCTTCACGCTAGCTCTGCTACTGCACCTGGATCGGGTTCAATTCTGGCATGTGGCTCTACTCACCGGTCTGACCGGCCTGATCGGCTCCCTGGAGGTCCCCGCCCGCCACTCCTACCAGATCGTGCTGGTGGGGCGGCACGACCTGATGAACGCAGTGGCGCTCAACTCGGCCAGCTTCAACCTGGCCCGCATCGCCGGCCCGGCCCTGGCCGGAGTGCTGATCGCTCGGATGGGGGTGGAGCCGACCTTCCTCCTCAACGCGCTCAGCTTCCTGCCCCTGATCTGCGCACTTCTCCTCATTCGTTCCCCCGGACTGCCCGAAGGGCATCACCTGAGCGTGCTGACCGGGGTCAAAGAGGGCTTGAGCTACGCCTGGAAGACCCCCCAGGTCTCCATCCCCCTGCGATTGATGCTGGTCATCAGCGTCTGCGTCATCAATCACACCGTACTGGTGCCGCTCTTGGCCCGAGACGTGCTGCACGGCGGCCCCGAAGCGGTGGGCTGGCTGTTTGCTGCGCTGGGAGTGGGGGCCCTGGCGGGCGGACTGCTGGTGGCTGCGGAGGTGCGCCAGCGGCCGGCCATCCTGTCCCTGGCCCTGACCGCGCTGCTGCTCTCGGCGCTTTATGCGGCTGTGGCCCCGGTGCGCATGCTGGCGTCAGCCATGGCCTTGCTGTTTTTTCTCGGCTTCGTGCAGATCCGATTCACGGTGGGCTGCAACAGCATCTTGCAGGTGGTGACACCCGACCCCCTGCGGGGGCGAGTATTGAGCCTCTACTCGCTGGTATTCCTGGGCTCCACACCTGTCGGCTCGCTCGTGAGCGGGCTGGTGGCCCAGGCCTGGGGAGTGGCCGCTGCCTACGCCCTGGGCGGCCTGGTGGCGGCGCTGGCGGTGCTGGCCCTGAGCCCGGCCCTGCAGACGCTGAGCCGGGTGCGCCGCCGGCGCCGCTCGCTGCGAGTGACCGTGAGAAGCTAGCCCAGCAACCCTGCCCCCCGCAGCTTGAGGCGCCAGTTGACCGAGCGCAGGCAGTCGCGCAGGGACTCGTCCACCTTCTGCACTCTCTCGGCGCCGAACAACACCTGCCCGAGCACGTCGGCCGTCCAGCAGGGGTCGCCCAGGCAGGCCAGCTCCTCGACTGCCAGAGCGGGACTCTCCGAGCGCAGCAGCAACACCACCCTGCGCCGGCGAGCCTGGCGCAGGGCGGCCAGGGCCAGCTCGGCGGTCAGGGTTGCGTCCACCACCAGCGAGTCTGCTTCCACGGCTTCGGCGGTGGGCTCGAGGTGCTCGGCCGGGGCGGTGAGGTAGTCGGCGGTGGTGTCGGGAGGACGCTCGGCACAGAGCACGGTGACGCCCTCCAGGCGCTCCAGGAAGTCGGCCGTCAGGCGCGCTCGCAGGCGAAAGTCAGGACAGGCCACCAGGGTGAGACCCGCTCCGGTGAGATTTCCCGGGTCGCTCAGGCGCGAAGGAAGCTCGCCCTCCAGAGTCAGCACCATCATCCCTGGACGGTAGGCCAGAGTGCAGCTGAGCTCCCGCCCGTCGTGGACCAGCCCGATGCGGCCCCGGGCGGGGCGGTCGATCTCAGCCGTCAAGCCGGCCATCGTCAGCAAGCGGGCCAGGATGGGCCCTTGCACGTGGGCGGGGGGGTTCATCACCACGTGCAGCCTGCCGTCGACGCGATACTCGACCCGGTCGGTCAGCCGGATGGAGGTGGCCCCGTCGTTGATGGCCTGAGACAAGATCAGGTTGACCACGCGCACGATGGGAGCCTCGTCCACCAGGTCCTTGAGCTTGTCCAGCGCGATCTCCTCGCCGTCTACGGGGCCGAAGTCCTGGGCCGAGATGTCCTTCACGGTCTGGTCCACCTCCAGCGGCTGGGCGAAGTGAGAGGTCGCCTGCTGCACCCTCTCGCTCTCATCCACCAGCACGAAGGCCGTGAAGGCGGTGAGCAATCCGAAGCGCACGGCCATTTCGGTGATCTCGCGCGCTGAGCCCTGGCCGAGGCGGAGCCGATCCTCCAGGGCCCGGACGCGCTCCCGGGCCCACAGCAAGGGCAATCCGGAGCCTTCCAGCGGGGTGGGCTCGAGCAGGGCGCGATACTCCTGGCCGGAGTGAGCCCAGCGGCCCACCACCTCCACCGGACCCTCCCCCAGGCGACGGCCGGCCAGCAGGGTGGGCCGGGCCGCGAAGAGATCGCCCGGGCGCGAGGGCGAGAGGCTTTCGGGCAGGTAGTTGAGTCCCCGGTCGACCAGCCGCAGATCGGTCACGACGGCCCGCGACGTCTCCTGCTCCAGGCGACCCAGCGCCGCCGGCAGCTCGTGGCCGTGCGAGAGCAGCTCGCAGGTGGCCCGGGAGATCTGGGCCAGCTCGCGCAGGAAGGCGTCGTTGACGCTCGAGCCCAGCCCCAGCGTGAAGATGCGGCAGGGAAGCTCCTGGCGACGGAGCCGGTCGTAGATCTTGGGCTCGTTGCCCACCATCCCATCGGTGAGCAGCACCGCGCACAGCAGTCGGCCCGGCTCGCTCTTGTAGGTGAGCAGCCGCTCCAGGGCGGGGAGGATCTCGGTTCCTCCCTCCGAGCGCACCGAATCGAGCCAGCGAAAGGCAGCCCCGCGCTGATCCAGCCCCCAGAAGCGGTCGCCTCCAAAGCTCTCCAGACGGTCATTGAAGGAAAGGATGGCGAAACGCTCGCCGGGCTGAAGCTGGTCCAGAAAGCCGGCCACCGCCTGGCAGGCGGTCTGCATGGTATGAGTGCCCATGCTGGCAGAGCGGTCGAGCAAGAACACCACGTCGCGCGGCTGGCCGTGGGCCGGAAAGTGGGCCGGAGGCACCAGGCTGAGCAGAAAGTGCTCCCCTTCGGTGTAGAGGGCGGCCACCGGCTCCTGGCTCTCGAGCTGAAAGCGCAGCACGAAGTCGCGGTTGAGCAGCTCACGCTGGCGCGACAGCTGCACCACGGTGAAGTCGTCCTCGAAATGGGTGGCGATGCAGTGCTGGCTGGATAAAATCCGGTCGGCCCGGCCCTGCAGCTCGACCCTCAAATCGAGCCTGGTGTCGGCGTGCACCCCGGCCGGCAGACGCGGGGCGGCCGTCGCCCCGTCGTCAGCGTAGCGGGGCGCCACCACCAGGGGGCAGCGAAAGACGGTCTCGGACTGGTGCTGCTCGAGCCATTCAGCATACTCCAGTCGCACCTCGACCCGCTCGCCGACCTGCAGGTTGCCCACCCGGGCGATCAGGACGTTGTCGCGGTTGAGCTCGAGCAAGGCGGCCCGATGCCCGGCCTGAAGGCCCTGCACGAACGTCTGGCGGGCCTGAGCCCGCTCGCGCACCTGGCCGGTCAGCACCCGCTCGCCCACCCGCATCTCGAAGGCGTGCACCGCCGCTCGGGCGCTCACCGGGAAGAGGTAGGAGACGTCCAGCGCCTCTCCGGTCGGGTTCTCGAACACCATCTCCAGCTCGACTCGAGCCAGCGGGCCGGCGATGCGGGCCCGGACGCTCAGAGCGCGCAGCGGCAGCTCCTCGCCCAGGACCTCGGCACCCAATTCCAGGCAGCGCGCCACGAACTCGGGAGACACCCGCACCGGCTCGATCTCCCAGCCGGTGATCAGCCGGATGTCGTCGATGGCGATCAGGTCGTGCGGATGCACCATCCCCAGCTTCAGCCGGTCGTTCTCCAGGCCGAGCGGCACCACTTTGTAGCGCTCCAT
>QWHO01000596.1 GCA_021404945.1 bacterium CPR1 | reverse complement strand
CAGCCGCTTCGACGCGGGTGTCGGGCTCAGCAAGAAGCCATTGCTGGCCGCCCTGCGCAGCCTGGGAGAGCGCCAGCTGCTTGTCGTTGAACGCCGCCGCGAGAAAGGCAAAGGACACGTTGCCAGCATCTATTCCGTGCAGCCAGTCAAGGAGAAAATGGCCCTCCTCTCGCGCGCGACAAGCCCGGAGAGCGCGCCGGAAAAGGGTCAAAAGTACACCAATGCCTTGGGGGAGAAACTCCCCCAAGTACAAGGGGCGCGCGATGGCCTCCTGGAGCTGGGCAATCCCACGAGCTGCGTTGTTGAAAGGGGGCTTCTCACCCAGGTCGGTCAGCAGCTTATCCACGACCGGGCGAAGTGGGTTCTTCACCGTCGTGGCGGCCGCGTACAAGTAGCGATGAGAACTGGGTGCCAGGCGCGCGGCAAGATGACGGATCAGGGCCGTCTTGCCGGTTCCCGAGTCCCCGAGCAGCAATGTCACTCCCCGTAGGCGCAGGGCGTGCTCGAGGCGCAGTACGCCCTGCTGGAAGCTTCTGAAGGGGTAGAGCGCGTGCGCCTCGATCTCGGGCGAGAACGGGTCCCGCCGGAGCCCGAACGAGTCCAAAGGGTCCATCTTCATTCCTCCTTGGTGTTGGATTGGCGATACTCGATGAGGTTGAGCTCCCGGGCCAGGCGCTCTTCATGGGCTTCCACCAGACTCTCCAAGTAGCGGCGGGCAGCCTGAGAGCCTTGGGCACGGGCGGGCAGTGGCTTGCCCGGCCGTCTGGGATGAATCAGCTCCCTGGTCGTGGCCGTGGCTAGGATCTGGCCTTTCTCCCACAAGAAAACCCGGGAAAGGTCATAGGGGTCGTAGCGGATGACGCCCTTCTCGCGGGCCAGGGTGGGGTCGACCCGATAGACGTTGCCGGAAAATTTGATCTCGCCCAGCTTGGTGACCTGGCGCACGTCCCACTGGAGAAACGCGCGATCCAGAAGGTCCTGCGTGACCAGGCGGGGGCGACGGCAGGCATAACGGGCAACCGGAGCCTGCTCGGTCGCCGAATGGATGGTATGGTGATAGCGGTCCACCCAGGCGACGAGGTAGCGATTCAGCTCCTCGAGGCGACTGGAACGGTATCCGTCGAGCGTCAGGCCAGGGCGAAGGCGGAGCGCCAGTCGGTGGATCCGGAGCTGTGCAAGCTGCTCGACGAGGTGCTGAACCGCGCGCCCCATCTCCGTCGACGGTCTCTGATGGACTACGTGCGCCGGCACTACGGCCGCGAGGTCTCCCGGCGGGAAGCCGCCGTCTACCTGGAGCAGCGCGGTCTGGTCGAGCGCCCTCCGGCGCGTCACGAGAAACCGGTGCGCCGGTTCGAAGCTCCGGCGCCGCTGGATCTGGTGCAGATCGACGTGATGTACGTGGCCCGGCCGGAAGGCGGCTACCTGTACGCCTGCAACGTGCTCGACGACCACAGCCGGGTTCTGCTCGCGTCGGTGGCCCTGGAGGAGCAGACCGGCAAGGCGGTCCTGGAGGTGCTCAAGCAGGTCGTGGAGCGCTGGGGACGCCCCAACCGGGTGCTGACCGACCGGGGGACGCAGTTCGCCCACTGGCGCGGCCGGACAGCGTTCCAGAAGTTCGTCGAGGACGAGCTCAAGGCCGAGCACATCCTGGCTCGTGCCAAGCACCCCCAGACGATCGGCAAGGTGGAGCGCTTCCACCTGTCGCTGCGGATGGAGGGACTGGACCCGGCCGGTTACGCCGACGTGCCCGCTCTGCAGCAGGCGCTGGACCGTTACCGCGGCTACTACAACTACGAGCGCCCTCATCAGGGCCTGGGAGGGGTCTTCCCGGCCGACCGCTTCTACGGGATGTCCCAGCCCCTGGAGCAGGTCTGGAAGCGCTTGCCAGAACCCTCTGCGGCCAACCAGGGCGTATTCCTGACAGCCAACTTCCTGGGGCGTCGGCTGGTCATCGCGGGGCCCAGCCCGGACCAGTTGCGCGTGCTCTTCGACGACGAGCTGCGCCAGCCCGTCGCTCGGCCCGAAGCGGCCGGCGGGGAGAGCCTCGCATGAGCGGCCAGCCGAGTCGTCGATTCTCACCCGGCGAGAAGCTTGACTTGGTGCTGCGCTCCTACCGAACCCGCAACATTCGCGCCTTCTGCCGCCGGCTTGGCGTCGACCCGACCACGCTGTATCGCTGGCGCAGGGAGCTGGCCCGCGACGCCCTGGCGAGCTGGTCGAACCGGCACGCGGGGCGCCCCTCGGCCGGCTCGCGAGTGACCGTCGAGGCGCTCCAGGCCGAGCTCGAGCAGCTCCTCGAGCGCCATGAGGCGTTGCGGAGGGAAGCCCGCAGGTGGCAGCTCCTGGCCAGCCTGGCACGGCAGACGGTCGGTGAAGCTCCGGCCGCGCGCGGCCTCCGGCTCCTGCTCGGCAGGCGGGTCTCCCCGTGAGGGCCGCTTCCGGCCACCGTCGCCCTCCCGCGCCGAGGATAGCCGGGCCGCGGACCCCAGTCCAGGCACGCTGGCGCTCTGAAGGCCTGGACAGGGGCCCGCGTCCCGGCTATGCAGGCTGCGCGAGGGCGACGGCGACCGGAAGCAGGGAGCAGCAGGCGCACTCCGTGCCTGGCGGCACCATGGCTGCGACGCTCGGGGCTTGGGGCTCCCAGAAGCAGAGCGTGCATGGCCAGGAGCTCGCAGCATTGAAGGAAGTTCACACATTGAGAGAAATTCTCCACACAGCGGGGCGCGGCAGATACCGCCTCTTGCAAGACGCGGAAGCCGGAGGCTGGGATGGAGAACGACCGATTGACACCCGAGAAGAAGCTGGAGCTGGTCCGGGGCATGGCCCAGGCGGACAACGTGGCCGACTACGCCCGGCAAGTCGGCGTGGACCGCAGCTACCTCTACCAGCTACGCAGCGAGGCAGACAGCGCGATGCTGAACATGTGGCGGGAGCGAAATCCGGGCCGGCCCAGCGAGGACGAGCTTCCGACCGGGGCGCCCGTGGACAAGTACGCTGCCAAGAAGATCAAGCGCCTCGAGCGGGAGGTCCAGCACTGGCGGATCCCGGCCCAGGCCATGGCCCTG
>QWHO01000595.1 GCA_021404945.1 bacterium CPR1 | reverse complement strand
GACCAACCCCAGCACGATCAGGGAAAGTTGCATCTGCAGCATCTGGGTGGAGTCTTGCAGCAGGTCCGCGCGGTTGGCTTCCAGGGCCAGCAACCAGCCGGTGCCCGGCAGGGGAGCCAGGGCCACGATCACCGCCCTGCCCTGGCGCTCGAGGGAGAAGCTGCCCGGGCTGCCATCCTTGAGAGAGGTCGTCAACCGTTCGCGCTCGGGGCCGGCTGCCAGCCCGGCCGTCAGAGCACCTGTCGCGGCGCCTTTGGATGCGATCAGCACCTGGCCTTCGGAGGATACCACGCAGGCGCTGCTTTCCGCCGGAGTCAGCTCCTTGAGAATTCGCTCCAGCCCTTCCAGGGTGATGTCCAGGGTGACCACGCCCCCGAAGCCTCCGTCCACCTCAAAGGGCTCGGAGTAGGTGGTCATGAGAGCATCGCCGGCTCCTTCGTCCCTGTACGGGTCGCTCCACTCTCCCCGGCCCGACTCTCGGGGAGCATCGTACCAGCGCCAGCGGGGCTGGGTATAGTCGTAGCCTCGGCTGCCTTCGATGTGGCCGATGTCCATGCGAGCGATCCCGGAGTCTTTGCGGTAGACGTAAGGGCAGAACAGACCCGGTCGATAAGCCCCCGGGGCGAAGGCCAGAGCCGAGCCGTAGGCGGTGGGGTAGCTGTTGACCGCGTTCTCGAGCAGCTCATAGAGCGCCTCGGGTTTCTGGCGCGGTCTACGGGCTACCGTCTTGGACAGCGACCGGGCCAGCGTCTCGGTGATGCCCAGGCTGGTACGCAGGCATTCGGCCGACACCTCAGCCTGGTCCTGGAACTGGCGCGTGCGAGCCGTCAGGCTCGAGGCCAGCATGGCCGAGACCAGGATGGCTGTGCCCACCAGCATGACCAGGCTGACCGGCCAGAGCACCGCCAGGGGGAGGCGAAAACGGAGAGACTCAAAGCGACGCGAACGCACCAGCCGCTCCTTCGTCAAGATTCATTGCCCCCCCCTTTGGCGCTAACTTTTCGCAGCCGGTCTGCCTGGCCCCCGTTGGCGTGGACGAGGACTACTCGATCGGGCTCACCGGCAACTGCGAGGAGAGGGCCTCTCGGTCGGCCCGCTCCAACCGCCGCTCGTAGGCCTTCAGGAAGGGGAACCAGATGGCCGCGCTCAGGGCCAGGTTGACCACCACCAGCAGGAAGGCGCGCAGATCCTGGCAGCTCAAGGTGGCGCCCAGGAAACAGGGCAGCACCCAGGGAGCCTCCAGGAACGGCTTGCCCACCAGGCCCCAGGAGATGGCCAGGAAGGCTGCCGTGCCGCACACCAGCGGCGCCAGCACGAAGGGAATGGCCAGCAAGGGATTGGCCACCACGGGCAGCCCGAACAGGAAGGGCTCATTGACATTGAACAGGGCCGGCACCACCGAGATCTTGCCGATGCGGCGCAGGTGCGGGTGGCGCATCGTAAAGAGCAGCCAGGTGGGGGAGAGAGTCACGCCCGCCCCGCCGATCCAGATGAACCATTGCCAGAAGGGATAGGCGGTCACATACTGCAGGCTCTGGCCGGCCGCGTGCAGGTCGGCGTTGTGAACCAGGAACTGCTGCCAGATGGGCAGCATGACCGCGTTGATCACAGAGATGCCGTGGACTCCAGCCACGCCGAAAAGGTGCAAGAGCAGGTTCACGGCCAGCACGCATCCCAGCGTGTCGCCCAGCCGGGCCAGGAAGCTGGAAGCATGCACAATCTGCTTTTGCAGGTCGAAACCGAAGCCGTGCACCACCAGGAAGACGACGCTCACCACCAGCAGCATGGGCAGGAAGCTGGCAAAGGCGTCCACCACCGACTGGGGGATGCCGCCGGCCGCTTCTTCCTTGGGCTTCTCCTTGCCAGGCCTGAGGATCAGCCGGGAGAGCTCGACCATGAAGATGGCCAGCAGGATGCCCAGGAAGATGCCCTCGGCCCCCAGGCTCTTGAGGGGTACCACCCAGAAGGTGGCTTCCGGTTTGGCCGGGTCATGCAACGGATTGCTGGCCGGCAGGGCCACCTTCGAGGGGGTGCCGGCCACCAGCAGGGCGGCCACCGCCCCCAGCCCCTGGGGCAGGGGAGGGAGATTGTACTGACGGGCCAGACAGGTGGCCACGGTAAAGGCGATGTAGAGACCCAGCAGGCCCATCGTGAAGAGATAAGGGATCTTGAGCAGATCCACCTTGCTCAGATACCAGGCGTTGAATCCGCTGGCCTCGAGGTTGGGAAGCCAGCTGACCTGGCCCGAGAAATAGGCGCTCAGCACCGGGCCCTGGGCAGCCAGCAACAGGAAGCAGCTGCCCACCAGGATGATGGGCACCGAGCCGATCATGCCGTCGCGCAGGGCCAGCACGTGGTGCTGTTTTGAGGCTTTTTCCAGGAAGTCGAGAATTTTTTTCCACATGGCCGAGAGCGCTGTTCCGTCCGGGCGGGCGAAACCCTGTCGAAAGTAGGCTCCCGCCGACCGAACGGCTCGAAGGGGACCTGACCCGGCGAGCAGAATCAGGCCGGCCCTTGAAGCTCTCGCGCTTGATTTTGATTTTGCTTGCTCTGGTGGGCGGTTGGCTGGCCTATCAGAGCTTCTTCGCGCCCGAAGGGGGCCCCGAGTTCGAGACTGAAGACCTCAAGAGAGGCGAGGTGACCGCCCGGGTTACGGCCACCGGCACGCTGGAGGCTCTGACCACCGTGACCGTGGGCTCGCAGGTCTCCGGCCCGGTTCTGAAGGTGCAGGTCGACTTCAACTCACCCGTGGAGAAAGGCCAGATCCTGGCCGAGCTCGATCCTTCCGAGTTCCAGGCCCGGGTCTCCCAGGCCCAGGCCAGCCTGGACGCAGCCACCGCCGCCCTCACCAACCAGGTCGCCAGCCTGGCCAACGCTGACGCCGGGGTGGCCCAGGCCGAGGCTCAGTTGGAGGCTGCTCGGGGTCAGCTCGAGCAGACCCGGGCCCAGGTCGGCCAGGCCGAGGCCGGTGTAGAGTCGGCCGAGGCGGGCGTGCTGGATCTGGTCGCCAGGAGCGAGGTGGACCAGCGCCGCACCGCTTATCGGGTGGGCGAGGCTGGCTACCAGTCGGCCCTGGCGTCGCGTCACGAGGCGCGCTCTACTCTGTCCCAGGCTGGCTCGCGGGTGAGCTCGAGCCAGAGCGAGGTGAAGGCTGCTCAGACGCGCCTTCAGGCGACCCGGGCCCAGCGCCGGGCGGCCCAGGCCCAGGTCGGCTCGGCCCGGGCCCAGGTGCGCCAGGCCGAGGCGAATCTGCGCACCGCCCTGGTCGATCTGGATCGAGCGACCATCCGCAGCCCTATCACCGGCACGGTGATCGACCGCAAGATCGACGTAGGCCAGACCGTGCAGGCTTCCTTCCAGTCGCCCGACCTGTTCAAGATCGCCCGTGACCTGCGCCACATGCAGGTGCAGGTGGAGGTCAGCGAGGCCGACATCGGCTCGCTCAAGGAAGGCCAGAAAGTGACCTTCAAAGTGGACGCTCATCCCGACAAAACGTTCGAGGGTCGGGTCACCCAGGTGCGAGTGGGCCCGGTGGACGAGGCCGAGCAACAGGACAAGTCGGTGGTTGTCTACGGGGTGCTGGTCAGCGCTCCCAATCCTGACCTGCTTTTGCGCCCGGGCATGACGGCCAATGTCAC
>QWHO01000087.1 GCA_021404945.1 bacterium CPR1 | reverse complement strand
CTCCCCCCGCTCCCGAGCCTCCCCCCGCTCCCGAGCCTCCCCCCGCTCCCGAGCCTCCCCCCGCTCCCGAGCCTCCCCCCGCTCCCGAGCCTCCCCCCGCTCCCGAGCCTCCGCCCGAGCCCCCGCCCGCGCCCGTGACCAAGAAGTGGACCGTGATGGTCTACTCGGCCTCGGACAACAACCTCTACCGCTTCATGCAGTCCGACCTGGACGAGGCCGAGCGGGTGGGAACAACTGACACGATGTATGTCATCGCCCAGACAGATCACGGCCCTCGCAACGGTACCGCCCAGCGCATCGAGCTGGTGCCCGACCAGACCCCGGGCCTGAAGGCCCCTGTCAAGCAGGACCTGGGCAGCTACAACATGGCCACCCCGGAGGCCCTGGCAGATTTCGTCAAGTGGGGCATGAAAGAGTACCCGGCCGAGAACTACATGCTGATCATCTCCGACCATGGCGACGGCTGGAAGGGCGCCGCCCAGGATTGGAGCCACAACGGCTGGATGAGCACCCCGGACATCGAGGCTGGCCTGAAGATGGCTCGCGACGAGACCGGCAAGAAGATCGACGTGCTCGGATTCGACGCCTGCCTGATGGCTTCGGCCGAGGTAGCCTACCAGCTCAAGGACGAGATCAACTACCTGGTGGCCTCCCAGGAAGTGGAGGGAGGCGCCGGCTGGGAGTACAACCGCGTGCTCTCCGAAGGCACCCTCCAGAGCCTGGACCAGAAGCTGTCTGCCACGCGCTTCAACATGGACCCCAAGCAGGTGGCCACCCACGTCGTGATCTGCGCCCAGGGCAATCAGGACGACCTGGCCACCATGTCGGCCATCGAGACCGCCAAGATGCCCGCTGTGAAGCGCGCTCTGGACAACTTTGCCGACGCGATGGCGACCTCCCAGGTCAGCAAGGAGACCTTCACGACCGCTGCCGAGAACACTCAGGGCTTCTACGACTACAAGGACCTGTCCGACTTCGCCAACCAGGTGAAGACGGGCGTGCAGGCCCAGGACTGCTACCTGGCCGGCGCCGCCGACCGCCTGATGGCCGCCGTAAGCAACGCCGTGGTGGCCGAGCAGCATTCGGACAACTATCCGGGAGCGAAGGGAATGAGCATCGAGCTGCACAATACCAGCTCGTCCGACTACGCCAATCTCAAGCTCTCCCAGGACACCCTCTGGGACGAAGCGGTCGCCCAGATGCATAGCTAATCTCGTCGCAAAGACCGTGCCAGCGAACCTGCGTTTCGAAAGAGAAGATGCGAAGCGTTCCCGGTGAGGTATCACGGGCGATGAGACGGAGCTCAGAGCGCAGCCCATGCGCGGGACTTAATCGTTTAGTCTGGTGGTGGTACAAAGGGCGTCCCTTCGGGGGGCGCCCTCTTCTTTTTCGGACGCATCTCAATGCGTCCGGAGCAACGGACCCGATGCGCCGCCGGCCGAGGAATTTCAGCGCTGGCTGCAGGGCGCCCTGCGCAGGGGGAGAACTGGCGACCGTGAGGTTCCTGATCGTGGACGGCTATCCGGCCGCATCGCGCGATGAGCTGTGCTGCGCCGGGGTGGCGCCGGCTCACGAGCTCTTTGCCAGAATGCTGCAAGACTACCTGCCAGGAGCAACCAGCGAGGTGGTGTTCCCCTCCGACCCCGAGGTGAGCCTGCCCGATCTGGGCGGCTTTACCGGGGTGCTCTGGACTGGCTGCAACCTGACCGTGCACGATACCTCCGACAAACGCCTGGCGGCCCACCTCGAGCTGGCCCGACGAGGCTTCGAGCAGGGCGTAGCCAGCTTCGGGAGTTGCTGGGCCCTGCAGGTGGCCGCCGTGGTCGCCGGGGGCGAGGTCAGGGCCCATCCTGGCGGTCGCGAGATCGGAGTGAGCCGGAAGATCCGCCTGACGCCCGCCGGCCAGGCGCACCCGATGTTCGCGGGCAAGCCGCCGGTATTCGACAGCTTTACCAGCCACCTGGACGAGGTCACCCGTCTGCCCTCCGACTCGGTGCTCCTGGCCGAGAGCGGGTTCACCCGCATCCAGGCGGCGGTGATCCGCCATCTGAAGGGGAGCTTCTGGGCCGTCCAGTACCACCCTGAGTTCACCGTCGACTCCATGGCACGACTGATGGCGGCCCGCCAGGCGATTCTGCTGCAGGAGGGGTTCTTCACCAGCCCGGAGGAGGCGCAAACCTACGTGTCCAGCTACGAGGCACTGGCCGAGCAACCCGACAATCGGGCTCTGCGGTTTCGCCTGGGCCTGGATGACGACGTGCTCGACCCCGACCTGCGCCGACTCGAGTTCGTCAACTGGTTGCGCCATGAGCTGAAGGTAGCCTGATGGAAGACGAGGAGTTCCTGGGCTCTTTGACCTCGGCCTGGCTGGGAGAAGAGCGGCGGTTTGCTCCACGGGAAACCCTGCTCGAGCAGATCTCCCGTCGGGGGCCTGAGGCCATGCGAGCAGAGATCGAGCCCCTGGTGGACTACTACGACGAGCTCGCCAACTATCTGCCCGAAGCCGGAGAGATTGCCGAGGCACTGGTCGAATTGCTCGACAACCTGGCCGGTGACCCGAAGCCAGCTTGCGCTCGGCTGCAGGAGCTACACGCTCAACACGCAGAGGTTCTGCGGGCCGAGCTGGGTTGCCTGGAAGTGCGGCCGAGCTACTCGCCCTGGATCGACAACCTGCGGGCCCAGTTGCAAGCCTTCGTGCGCGGACAACAGACCCGGGCGCCGATCTACGAGCAACTGGCTGAGCTCGAGCAGCTTTTCGGCGCTTCTCTGGGGCAGAACCGGGCTAACGCCCTTCAACTCGGGTCACGCGCCAACGAGGCCGCCCGCAAAGTGCTGGAGCTAAGCGAACAGGGCTACGCCCGAGGGCAAGCGGCCGCCCGAGCACTGGCCGCCTCCCTGGAGCGGCGCGACCTGGAGGCCGTCGGGGAAGATTTGCGCTCGCTCAATCAGGCCTTCTCCTACCTGACCCAGGCACGCGAGCTCTGCGAGCTGGAGGGCCGTCAGTACAGCTAATTTCATCAAGAATCCCGGCCGCGGACCTGGTGGGCGGCCGGGATTCTTGTTGCGCGGCGGGAGCGTTCGTCAGATTGTGCTAACCGCGCAGCCGGAAACCCCCTTGACACGGTTTTCCGATTTCCCGAGGATTCATCGCACAGTCTACGCGAGGGAGTATCGTGTGCAGGACCCAAAAAAGTGCGAGTTCGTTAAAGTGCAAGGCCTTTGGTCTTGCACTTTACAACGCGCTGAAACGCAGTTCCGGCGCGTTCGTCAGATTGTGCTAATGTGCAAGACCAAAGTGCGAGCACATTAAGCGAAGCCACCCATCAGGCCGCCCAGGGGCGAGGCGAGGTTGCCGGCGCCCAATCCGGTCGGGTCGAGCGTGGGGCTGATCCCTGGGACCGTTCCCAGGCCCGGGGTGGCACCCAGCCCGCCCAGGCCCGGGGCCGTACCCAGCCCACCCAGCCCAGGAGTGGCTCCCAGGCCTCCGGTGGGATCGAGCCCCGTGGCACCGGGCAATCCACCCTGATTGGCCAACGGGCCGCCCCCGGTGACCGGCCCGAGCATGTTGTTGGCCAGATTCTCAAAGCCAGTGGGCCCCCCGAGCTTGCCGACTCCGCCCGTGATCTGGTCGAGCTGAGCCTGGCTCTGCGCGATCATCTGCTGATTCTGGATGGCCGTCTGCTGCATGATCTGCTGACTGGCTGCCACCAGCTGCGCCTGGGCCTGGGGAGAGAGAGTTCCGCCGCCGCCGCCGGCGCCGCCAGTTTTAGGAATCGAGGTGGCCATGCGTGTCCTCCTGAGCGAAGTGTCTTGGACTCAGGATAGCCCTCCTGCCACCCTCGACTGTTTCGGAAGAGTTAACAGCATGTAACAATCCTTTCGGATATGTTTCAGGCTTGGTCCAGTTTGTTCACACTCAGGGCAGTAGCTCTACCAACACGCTGGTCAACCCGCTGCCGGTGCGTCCCCCCGAGACGACCTGGTTGAAGCCAGCGTAGAGGTCGTAGTTCACTGGCCCCTCCTTGTCGGGCTGGCCGGACAGGGCGAAAAGAGCCGGGTGCTGCCAGGTGGTCTTCCCGGCCGTGACTTTGCCATCGGAGACTTCCACCACCACGGTGTCAGAGGCGAAGTCGCGCAGGTCGTAGAGCTTGTGGGAGGGTTGGCCGATCATCAGATCGTTGCCCCAGACCGAGAGGTCGCGCCCTACGATCTGCACCTCGGCGTCATTGGATTGGGTTGCGCCGTCTCCCCCATAGCCATTACAGGAGGACGAATCGGCGACGTTCAGGGTCCAACCCTCGGGTCGCGCCCCATAGGTCAGGGTAAAGCGAGCGCTTCGATATTGCTGGAGAGTCAATTTCAAGACAGCGCGCCCTTGGGAGGGCTCTTGCACCCAGTCCATGGGAGCCCCGCTGGACATCTCATAGCGGCTGGTCGTCAGGTCCACCCGGCAGACGGCGCGCCGGTCATTCTCTCGAGAGCCGAGGGGAGCAAGCAGGGAAGCGAGGGCGACCAGCAAGGTGAGCCACAGGAGATTCTTGCGCATGCTCCCACTGACGCAAATCGAGCCGCAGTCTTCCCTGCAGACAGTCCCGGGAGCGCAACGAACATGGCTTTGTGGCTGCGCGACAGGAGTCCGGCCGCACTGGCGGGGGTAGGGGTCCCCGAGGGCGTAGCCCCTCCGACCCGCAACCGGGTTTGCTGCCGGACCCTGGGCAGGATCATTGCGGCGAGCCAGGCACGCAGGCCACACTCATCGGAGCGCGCTGCAGCACAGCCATGGAGACCGAGCCCTTCCAGAGCCGCTCCAAACCCGAGCGTAGATGGGTGCCCATCACGATCAGGTCGACCTGCTCGCGCTCAGCCAGACTGATCAGGTGCTCTTCCACGGGCCACTGGGCCACTTCCACCTGGCACTCAGCCCGAGGCAGGCCCGTACAGGCCTGGAGCCGTCCGGTCTCCTCCTCCAGCCATCGCTCGTCCAGATTGGCCCCGCCCGAGACCCGCACCGCAAAACTCTCGATAGGACCCACCCGCTCGAGTGATTCCAGCCACTTGAGCGCGCCCAGCACCGAGCCATCCGGGCTGACGGCGAGCATCACCTTCAAGGGGCGCTGTCCCTTCAGCCAGCAATCCAATCTCTCAGGCTTTCGCACGACCAGGCTGGGCACCGGGCAACTGCGCACCACCCGCTCGGCGGTGCTGCCTAGCAGCCAGTCAGAGAAGTTGCGCCGACCCAGTGAGCCGACGACCAGCAGTTGGGAATTCAAGACTCGGGCGCGCTCGACCAGCGCCTCGTCGGGATGGCCGGCCAGCACCTCGGCCTGAACCTGGTCGCCCAGCTCGGCCGCGACGGACTGCAGCCGGGCCCGGCTGGCGTCAGGCTCGTCGGTCACGTGAATGAGATGGAATTGGGCGCCCAGCTTCCTGGCCAGGCTCAGGGTCAGGCGCGCGGTTTCTTGCGCCAGGGGGGTAAAGTCCGTTCCACACAGTACGACGTCAGACACGGATGAAAGCTCTCCTTCTCAAGTTTTGGGGAAATCATTTTACGCTGGAGGTTCCGGGGGCTCGTCAAACTGTGCTCACGGGCAAGACCGGAGGGCGAGCACAAGAAGTCGGGCCGGAAGGCCCGCGTCGGGCGACTGGCAGAGCGCGAATGCCGCTGAATCGACAGTCGGGTCGATCCAGAGGGCGCCAAGCCAGAGTCAGGCTCAACGAGTCCTACAAGGGTGCCACCGTACAGCGGTTGCTTGAACGGCGGTCTGATTCACCAGGGTAGACTCCTGCCAGGTGGCCTCGGGGCTGGGCAGCTCTTCGATCAGACCCTCCGGCTGCCCTCCGACGAGCAGGCCCGCCAGCACGAAAAGAATGATCTGAAGGCGCAGCGACATCCCGCCAGAGGTTAGCAGATAGCCTCCTGTCTGGCAACCTGGCAGGGTTGCACACCTCCCAGGCGCCGTCCTCGCGTCACCTGCTCGCCTGCGTTTTGTGGCGCTCTGCCCCTGAGACAGTGGACGGACACCCTTGTAGGGGAACAAATCGTGGTACAACCCTCAGGCGCCAGGCGGCAGGCGGCAGGAAACGCTCCGGGCGGCCTGACGCCCCCGCGCAAGTGCCAACAGCCCACCTCAGCCCAGATTGGATTCACCGCACTCGGGGCAGCGCAACTTGACCGTTTTAAGGTCGATGAGATGGGCAGGCACAAGGAGGCTCGCATGACAACGGTCGCACACGAGCAGCCTGGCCATCCGCTGGCCGCAGGCGGGACAGAAGCTGCCTCCCGATGAGGCGGCCCCACAGGCCAGGCAGCATTTCCCCTGGCCCTGGGGCCGTGGCGGGCGACTGGCTCGCAGCTCCTCCAGGCGGGCCAGGGCCAGGCGCAACTCCTCACTCACCAGCGTCAGGTTCTCCTGGCGGCGCCCCAGGTTGTCGCGCTCAGTCTGCAGAAGCCAGCGGTCGCGAGAGTCGCAGGCCCGAGGGGCGCTCAAATCACCGGCCAGCTTCCTGGCCAGCTCTTGAACCACCTGACGAGCCGGGCGCAGAGGGCGAGGATCGCTCTGACTCAAAGCCAGCGCCACTTTGTCCAGGAGCTGTCGGGAAAAACCCAGACAGGCCAGCAAACGCTCGCGCTGCTCGGATACCGACAGAGCCAGGCGGGCCGTGGCCTCCGTCTGGCTCCGCAACCAGCCCTGGTAGGTGGTGGTCAAGAAGGTCACACCGGCCACGCCCGAAATCAGGTAAAGGTAATCGCGCCAGGCTCCCCCGTAGACACCGTTGACCACCAGCAAAAGGGTGAACAAGCCCAACGGGAGGGCCAGGCGCAGGGCAAAGTCCCGATCCACCACGTGGGCCACATGCAGAGTCAGGGGTGGAGCCCAGCAAGCCAGCGCCACCCAGAAAGCCACCGGAGTGGAAACGTCCTGGTGAAAACCAAGCACCGCAAAGATGAGGAAAAAGGTCGAGTAGGACAGGGCTAACAGAAAGAAGCCACCCAGCCGAAAGTGAGCCAGAGCACCGGGACGGTACAACTCACCCAGGTACCACAGGCCCAGCCCGAAGAGCAAGACGGCCAGCCCGGTCAGGCGAAAAAGGGTGCCCACCCGGCTCAGGGGGCTCGGTGACGGAGTCAGCTCAAGCGCGATGGGCAGACGCGAGACCAGGTCCTCCAGCCGATAGACCAGCCGGTCGGGCTCGCGCAGGGTCGGTCGAAGCGACCAGGCCGCCACCCGAAGCTGGCTCAAATCAGAGCTCTTCACCGTTACCTGGAGGCTGCGTAACCGGGCTGCCAGAGGCAGCTGATACACCAGGCAGTCGCTGCCGGAGGCGGCATAGCTGAGCTCGACCCGCTGCAGTCCCTCGGGCAGCTCACCCACCCAGACGGCCTCAGAGAGTGTGAAGCTCGCCCCCTTGGGCTCCACGCTCTGCCCGTCGACCACGAAGCGCAGGCTGGCCTCCCTCAGCTCGCTGGCCTCGCGGGGAAAGGGTAGCTCCAGCCGGGTCAGCTGGCCCGCTGGGGCCTCCAGCTCGTAGCTGCCCTGGTGGGTCAGATCGTAGCGACGAACCGCGTCAAGACCGACCTGCTCGACGCGAGTGGATAGCTCCAGCTCGACCCGGCCCAGCCGCAGAACCGGCAGCAGCCCCCCGGGTCGGTCCGGAGCGGGCTCTTGTAAGATGGTGGCCTCCGGCTGAGCTTTGGCCCGCGTCTTCTCGCGCGAGCGCAGGAAGCTGGGGATCAAGATCGCGCAAAGGACGGCGAAGAAGGCCACCACGAGCATCAGCTCGATCAGAGTGAAGGCGGATCGTTTCTGCATGACATGGATACGCCTGACCGGGGGAAAGGTTCAGAAGGATCCGTTGAGGCGAAAGAAAGGTTGGGTGCGCGAATAACCGGCGGCGGGGGCGGAGCGGTCCTCATAGGAGACGCCCACCCAGGCCCAGATGTCCTCTCCAAAGCGATGACTGTATTGAGCCGTCAGGGTGGTGCCGGATTCGCTCACGGCCCGGTCCGGGTAATCATCGGTGAGCACCCAGGCCGACAGGTCGATCTGGTCGCGATGGGTGAGGGCGATCCGGCCTTCCACCCCACCCTGGAGGAAGGTGCGGCCGAACTGGTTGCTGGCACTGGCCCGTCCGCCTTGAAGATGCACCTGAAAACCAGGGTCACGCTGCCCGTCGAGGGTCCCGCCAGAAAGGGCGAAGCCGAAGGTATCCCCCGAGAGTCCGGGATCGGGCACGAACGAGTCTGCCTGGTAGAACAGGTGGCCACCGACATTCCAGCCCTCGGCCGGCATGGCGACGGCGTGGAGGTCGAGGCCAACGTGCTGCGCATCCTGCAAGAATGCGTTGGAGAATTGTGGGGCGGTGGAAAAACTCAATATCGGCGGTGTGCCGGACTTTCCCCAGGGCCCTAACTCGAGAAAACGCACCCGATCGCGATAGGCGGTGGCTCCCAGCAGAACCTCATCGGACACGCGCCCGTCGAGACGCAACTCAATCTCGTTGTGGTCCAGGTTGTTGCCAGGCAGATCGGCGTAAACCCGCCTTGCGGTGTCGTAGCGAACCTGCATCAGCAGGTCGTCATTGAGGGCATAAGAGGCTCGGGTCCGGGCCAGGAAACGTCCCGCCCCGGTGGTGGGCGAGCCGCCAGGCTGGAGGGCGGGATTGCTGTCGGCGACCTGATCGACTCCCATGTCGGTCTGTACCTCCAGGGGGCCAGATGAGAACGTGCGCGGCTCGAGCCAGCCCCGCGAGCGCATAGACTCGAGAGCGGTCTGATGGCCCACCATGGACCCGGCGATGACTTCGGCGAAATCGTGCGTATTGGAGCGACTCAGCAGCGTGAGGCCCATGAAAGTAGCCACCGGGTAGGTCAGCCATTGCAGGTCATAGTATTCACCGAGAACGGTGGCCCAGGCCCAGACCGTGGCCGAATGACCCGAAGGAAAGTTGTTCAGAAAGCCCTCCAGGGTGGGGCCCACGTGGGGAGGAACGGTGCGAGGTCGCTCGAGGCCGGTGATGTGCTTGACGATGACCGTACGCGTTCCGGCCACCACAATGGCTTCCAGGGCCGCCTCGGCAACCTCAGAGTCGCCGAAGAGATAAGGAAAAGCCGATATCAGCACCCCGGTCTTGAAGTCGCCGAACGTGAACATTGCGTTGGAGGCATCCCGGAGTGAGAACAGTCGGTCGTTAACCCAATTGTAGGTCTCTCGGCGATATTCAAACAATGCCGACATCGAGAGCCCCACGGCCAGTTTCTCCTCCTGACTGAGCGCGTTCTGCACCCCTGTAAACCAGATGGGTCGTTCGAACAGGCTCTTGACCGGAGTGGGCTGGCTGCGAGGGGGAGGCGGCTCGGGCCGCAGCAACAGACGGCGCCAGGCTACCTGATCAGGACTCTCGATGGGCCCCCGGTCGAGCGAATCGGCTGTCTGGTACTGACGGTAGTTGGACGGAAAGGGAACCTGAGCCCGAACCGGCAGCCCCGTGGCCAGCCAGAGGACCAGGATCAGCGCAAGGCCAGCCCGATGACGGTCATGGCCGATGGCGCCAGTTCGCGCAAAGACGCCCGCGTCAGGTTGGAGTTCTTTGGCATGGTCATGTTGACGAACGGGTCGGCGATCACGCAAGGAATCTGAAGCTCTTTCTTGAGATAGGCGTCCAGCTTCTTCAGCTGAGCTGTTCCCCCGCACAGTATCAACAAATCAACCGATTCTCCTTTGTAGGTGGCGTGATAATAGTCAAGCGAGCGTCGAAGGTCCGTCAGCAAACGCTCGAGCACCGGCTGAATGGCGTTGTAGATGCTCTTGACCGCAGGGGCCACCGGTGTGGTATCGAGCAGGACCTCGCCTTTGAGCTTCTTGAGCTTCTCAGCCTCCTCGAAGGGGAGGTTGAGATTGTTGCCGATCGCCTGGGTCAAGCTGTGCCCGCCCATGGGGATGGTGCGATTGTGGCACAAGACTCCCTCGCGGAAGATATTGATGCTGCTCTGGGCCGCCCCCAGATTGACGAGGGCCACCCGATATTGCAGCTTGTCCGGGGCGCAAAGCTTGAGCGAGCGTCTCAACACCAGAGGCTCGAGGTCGATGGCCTCGGGTGTGCACTGAGCGACCTTGATGACCTCCTTGGCGCTGTTGATGATCTCATTGGGAGCAGCCACGAGCAGCGTCTCCATGCTCTTGTGGTCGATGTCGCGCAGCTTGATTCCATACACTTGAGCCTGGGAGACGGGATAAGCCAGGTAACGCTCCGCCTCGAAACGGATGGCGCCGGCCAGCTCGCGATCAGCAACCTGGTTCATAACGATGGGTCGGATGATCACCTGGCTGCCGGCCACCGAGGCCACCAGGCGGGTCCCAGGCCCCAGCCGGGCGGCTTCGAGCAGCTCGGCGACAGCCATCCCCAACGCGGTGGCATCGATCACGGCCCCATTTTTCATGGCCTCGGGAGGAGTGGGCAGGCCGCCCAACGTCACCAGCTCGGTGCCACTGCCCGTCGCCCGCACCTGAGCTACCTTCAGGGTGGCGCTACCGATGTCCAGGCCAGCCACAGCCTGAGAGCGCGATCCTCCAAACATCTTTCCCAGGAAGTTCATCCAACAACCCCTCCAGTGAGGTTGTTACGAGGAGGAAGAATCTTCACCTCTTCGACCTGACAGCCAGCTCGGAAAAATGCACGCAATGACCTGGAATGCAGCCATCGGCCTGTCCTGCAATGAGCACCTGCCAGGCGTAGCGCTCAACTTGATGGCTTCTCCAGCAACACGGGATGAATTGGGTCAGGCGGGCCGACGAGCTGGGTGTCTCCTGGCGGCGGGTCAGTCGGTAGGGCAGAAGCCGACGGAATCGAATGCATGGCCGGATGCCACTGACCCAGGCCGAGGCGATCAAGAACCGGCTGCGGGGCGCCGTGCCGCTCTCACGGCGCGAGGCTACCGCCATCGCCGCCCACCCGGAGGCTCGCGCGCTCCTGCTGGAAGCACTGAAGGCCCCCGAGACAGCCGACCAGGCTGCTCTCTTGCTGGCTGAGATCGGCCATCCGGAGGACCTGGCTCCCCTGCTGGCTCTGCTGGGCAGCTGTCAGGAGCCTCAGCGCCTGGTCATCGTGCTCGAAGCTCTGGCCCGTTTGGGCCGACCGGCCTTCGAGGCTCTGGCAGCGCTGGCGCGTCAGCCCGATGGCACTCCCGGGCTGACGCGACTGGCGGCCGCCGAAGGCCTGTCGGCGATGGCCTGTCTCCATGAAGAAACCGGTCATGATGTAGCCGCCCTCTTCCTGGAGCTCATCCAGGCCCCCGATACCAGCCCGCCCGAGCTGGCTCAGCTGGCCCTCTGGCTGGATATGCTCGACCGGCGCGAAGCTTTTCCGGTGCTTGAGAGGCGACTGGCCGAGTGTCCCGACTGCCCTTACAGCGAAGCTCGCCTCAACGAATGGAAGTGCCGCCCAGCTGGCCCCCTTCCGGGGCGATTGGAGATGTTGCAGCCTTTCGAGCGCTTTCTTCCCGAGCACCGGGCCGAGTATTTTCGTCTGCTTGCGGCCATGCTCGACCAGGCTTCGGTTCTGCCTGACAGCCTGCGCGAGTGGCCGACCCGCTTTGAGCGGGATCTGTTAGCCACCCGCCAGAGGTTGGCCCCCACCCAGCTCCCCAGCCGGCCCGCAGTGGGGCGCAACGAGCCCTGTCCCTGCGGCAGCGGCCGAAAGTACAAGAAGTGCCATCTGGACTCGGACCTTCAAGCCGCTCGCCCCGACCCGATGGCGACCAGCTTGAGAACTGTCGCCTGGCCCTCGGTGGGCCACGCCATGCTGCCCTCCGAGCAATGGGACCGACTCTCGCGAGAGGAGCTGCAGGCACACCTTGAGATCCTCTCCCTGCCGCCGACCGAAGTGGACCGACGAGCCGAGCGAGAAAGCTCCGATTACCTGCTCTGGTCCTGCGCTCAGTCGCGCATTCTGCGCGGGGACTGGGCCGGCGCCCGTGAGCTGGCCACGCTCGTGGCCGCCTCCCAGCAGGGTCATCCGGCCCTGAACTATGCTGAGATCGCCCTGGTCGCCCAGTCGACCGACAGTTTTCTGGAAGGGCAGCAGGACCTGGGTTTCATGCTCAACAGTGGCAACTTCGTGCTGGCCTGGGAAGCTCTGCGTCGGTCCTGGCTGGCCGACGTGGACGAGGGAATGCGGATCTACCGGCAGGTGCAGCAAGCCCGCCCGGGTTTACTCTGGAGCGCGGCCGCACTGGCCGAAGCCGCCCGCATCTGCGCTCCCGAGCTGGCTCTGCCCGAGCTGCGTCAGGCCCTGCGCCGAGCCCGTGAGGGAGAGAGCCAATCGCCGCCGGGCGTCCCCGGCCGGGCTTGCCCCCCGGAAGTCTTGGAAGGCTACCTGGCCGATCTGGAGCAAGCCGCAACGCGCTCGAGAGAGCTCCAGGGGCTGATTCGTCGCATGCTGGAGCGGCCAGCCGATGATCTGCTCAGTCCCGGTTTGACTCTGAGTCGTTCGCGCTACCAGGCCCTGGACGCCGATCTCAAGCGCAACCTGGAGCAGATTCCAGCCGACCTGCCAGGCGATCAGATACGCGCCCGCCGCCAGGAGGTCAAACGCCAGGCAGAAGAGCGCCGACTCCAGCTGGCCTTCGAGCTGGGCCAGCACTTCCAGACCGTGGTGGCCTCCGACGCCGTGGTCAGCGCCTCACGGCCCGGGGAGGTGCTCTGGATCCTGCCCCAGCCCACCCAGCCCGGTCAAAAGGCCCAGACCTTTGCCTGGCACAGCTTCGCTCCGCTGGACGGAGACTCGGCCCTGGCCCACTGCGCCAATGCCCTGGGAGAGGTGGCGCGCAGCACCCGGGCCTCCCGAGCCGAGCTAATCCCCTGCTCCTGGCGAGGATTCGCCGCCTGGCTCCTGCGAGTCGAGACCGAGGAAGGAGAGCTGGATGAGATGGCCCGCCTGATCGCCTCAGACCAGCTCAGCTGCCGTTTTGTGGATGCGCTCTGGGCTCCTCTCGAAGGCGAGCTCCAGATCACGACCCCTCCACCCGGGCCGAGCCAGGCCGAATGGGTCCGCGAGCCTCAGGAGCAGGGCAACGAGCTGGGGAGCTACCTCGCCCGAGTGCTCACGCGCCTTTTGCGCTCGGGCAAGGTGGGCGCGGCCCATACCGACAAGGGTCATTTCACACGCGGCGTGCCGGATCGTTTGCGCGGCGAGCTCAAGGACAAGCTCGAAGAGCTGATCACCCGGGGCTTCATGCGCGAGAAACCGACGGTGACCGGTCCCCACATCTCGCTCGAGCCGGGTCACCTGGCCGAAATCAAGAAGTTCGTGGCGGGAGACGGGGAGCTACTGGGTCTCTGGGCCCGCTGAACGGTCGGCCTGGATGAAGTCCCGCAAAGCTTTCGCCTGGTCGGAGTTGAGCTTGAGCGCCCCCAGATCGACCGGCTGAGCGATCCACTGCAGGCGTAGCCAGTCCTGAGGCCCCAGGGCCGAGAAGAAGAAGCCCAGCTCGCGGGCGCGGAGGGTCAGCTCGGGCGTGGCCGGATCGCCCAGGGAAAGCTCGAGATAGACCGCTTGAGCCTGCCCCAGCTGGCACAGGTCGCGCAGGGCCTGGGAGAGAGCGGTGGGAGAATCTTCACCGCTCCGAGTCACCCGAATGCGCCCGGTCTGAAAATACGGTTTGAGCTCCACCGTCAGGGCTCCCGCCCCCGAGAAGGCCGAGGCCTCTTGCGCGTTGACCTGATGATCGCCCAGATGGCCATAGAGCTGAAGGAGCAGATCGCGATAGCGGTCGGGAAGGTAGACCGGCCGGGCTGGCGGCCGGGTCAGGTTCTGCACGTAGAGAACGCAACTGGTTCGCTGGCCGCCCCCCAGGCCTTTGAAGGTCACCTGGGCAGGGACTCCGCTCAGGGTCAGTCCGCAGGGAGTGCGTCCGAAGGCTTCGGCAGCTTTCTGCGAGTAGGGATGCAGGGTCACAGCGTTGGAGTAGAGCGTTGTCAGGCCCAGGTCGGGGGCGACGGTCTCCAGTTGCTGGCCCATCCGCTCCATCAGCCTGCGGCCGCGGTGCATCGGAGAGACCAGCGCCTCGCCGCACTCGGCCAGGGGGCCCGGCTGGGGGCGCTCCAGGGCGTAGTGGCCCACCACCTGACCGGCGGCGTCCAGAGCCACCATCGAATAGAGCTGACCGGAGGCGTTCAGGGCGGTCACACGGTCGGGAAAGTAGAGCTCTTCGTGCATGTAGGTGTAGCCGTAGACCTGATAGCACAGGCGAGCCACCCCGAGGGCGTCCCGGGGTTGGAAGGGCCGCACCTCATACTCTTGCTCGGGAGCCAGGGGGATCTGGTCGGGGAATCGTTCCAGGCTCTCGAGCTGGCCCACCTCGGGGTGAGGCCGCCGGCGGCGCAGCAAAAGCTCCTTGCCCTGGCGGCCCAGGGAGACCCAGCGCAACTCATCGACGGCCCGGGCGATGCGCTCGAGACCGTGGCCCTTCGAAGTCTGGGGCGCGCCCTCCATCGGCGCTCCCTGGTCCACCACGCACAGCACCAGATCGAGCGCGGACAGCTCGGCCTCGAGCCGGACCTCGCCCGGAGCGTAGCGCAGCGCATTCTCGACCGCCTCCTGGCAGGCCTGAGCCAGCTCCAAGTCGGGCAGGCCTGCCAGCGAAGAGAGTTGCTCGACCAGGGCGCGCGCCAGGGGCGGGCTGTGGGGGTGGCGAGGAAGCTCGAGCTTGCAGCAGAAGGTCATGCGGGCGAATTCGCAGCTACCTGGATGCATCCCTGGATAACCCGTCCCAGGACGGAGGTAACTTGCCGCAGCTCAACTCGGGTGATACGCTTTGGGGGTGAGAGAGAAACGGGGCGCCTACCTGGTGAGAAGAAGAGCCTACATCCTGGGAACCCTCCTGGTTCTCCTGCCGGTCCTCATCATCATGATGGTGGGTCTGTTCGTTGCCCTGGACGCCGGCCACGGCCACAGCAATGCCTACTACACGCGGGCTGCGTCGCTCTGCGTGGCCGAGGCCGGGATGGCGGACGCGCTGGCCGAGCTCGAGGCGAACCTGGCCTGGAACGCCGGATTTGCCCAGAAACCGATGAAGGATGTCCGCGGAAGCTACACCGTGACCTTCAACCAGGGGGCGGGGCCCTTCAGCCCGGATGACTCGGTCAACAACTCCGACGGCGCCCACCCCCACAGCTGGCGAGGGGCCAACACCGTGCCTGCCGGCACCGTTCTGGTCGTGGTCGTGGCTCAGGTCGGCTCGGTGGAGAGGCGCCTGGAGGCTCTGATCGGGCCCAGCTCGAGCTCGATCGAGCTGAGCACTCCCCTGCTGACCAGCGGCCGCATCCGCATGGAGGGCAACGTCAACATCGACGGGATCGCGGCGCTGGACGACTCCACCTCGGTCAGCGCCGACGTGCACTCCAACTTCCTGTCAGGCGCCTCCAACCTGATCGAGTGGGTGGCCTCGGGAGGCTCGCTCCTGATCGACGGAACCGTGTCCTCCTCGGGCACCTCGGGCTCGGCCATCAGCGTGACCGGCGGCACGGTCACAGGCGGCACCCAGGTCAATGAGGCCCAGAAGCCGATCCCCCCGGTCAACATTCCCGCCCAGATCGCCGCCAAGAGCAGCTCGCCCGCCCCCGTCATCGTCCCGCTCGGGCAGACGACCATCCCGGCCGGGGACTACTACGTTGCCGGTGACCTGAGTCTCAATGGTGACCTGCACCTGGACGGTGGCAGTCTGTACGTGCAGGGCGAGTTAGTCGTGAACGGCTCCATTTCGGGCACGGGCTCGGTCTACGTAGGCAGCCGGACATCCGTCCACGGAGATTCCGACCTCAACGGGAAGAATGCTCTGGCCCTCTTCAGCAAGGGGAACGTCGAGCTGCGCGGATTCGACGGGACCGCTTACATCCAGAACGCCATCAACGGCGATGCGGCCGCGACAACGGCCTATAACGACGCCACCTGGGCCCTGAGTCAGATTCCAGGGCAGGCCGTTCCGGCCTCGTGGTCAGTCAATGCGGTGAACAATAACTACCTCGAGCAACTGGCCGAGGTGCTTGGCTATCAAGCCGGCGCCGTCAACCCTCCCGCCGGCCGAACGCGCGCGAGCCTGTTTGAGCTGCGAGACAAGGTCAATACCCTCCCCGCCGGCCAGACCCGCGACTTCGTGGCAAATCGCCTGGACAAGATCGGTCGGATTTTCTCGGGAAACGGCAATTACTTCGGGCGTACCGACAACATGGCCATCAATAACTACAATACGACCGGAGATACCGACGGCCTGATCGATGCCGTCAATGACCTGGCTTACACCACGCTCATGCCAGCCGCCCAGGCCACAATCGATCTGATCGACTACGACCGGATCGGGGCCGCCTCGTTCCAGGGTCTGGTCTACA
>QWHO01000594.1 GCA_021404945.1 bacterium CPR1 | reverse complement strand
GTGACCGTGATGGTCGGGGTGGGGCTCGAGCGCACGGCCGCTGAGCCGCTTTTCGAGCTGCTCCGAAGCGGCAAGCTGAAGGATGAGGACTGCCAGGAGATCGAGCGGCGCGTGCAGGCGATGCAGCTCACTCCCGAGGTGTGGCTGGCTCGGGCCGACGAAGAGTACGCCGGCTTTCTCGACTTCATCGCCAGCGGCAAGGTGGGCCCTTCGTCCTCGAGCTCGGTCCAGCAGTTGCTGATCATGACCCCGGGCTTTGTGGCCCGCGAGCGGCGTATTTACCAGCGACTCTACCTGCGCGACCGCGAGTCGATCGAAAAGATGAAGAGCTTTGAGGCGGGTGGGGGAGAGGTGCAGGCCCTGGGCGTGAACGAGCACGCCTTCCTGGTGGCCACTCTGTATCCGGCCTTCGACCGCGCGCAGCTTCAGTTCGCCCGGGCCCTGACCGAGCTCTCTGCCCTGCAGGTCATGGCCAGGCTCGAGCGCGAGCGCATCCGGGGCAAGAAATACCCAGCTGCTTTGCCGGGCGAGGCCCGCGACTTCCTGGCCGGGGACGGCAAGTTCGCTTATCAGTCGAGCGGCAAGAGCTATACCCTCAAGTCGGGCTACAACGGCAAGGAGATCGAGGCCAAGTCGCTTCAGTTCCGATAGGAACCGGGTGCTCGATCGCGTAGCAGCCTGCTATGTCATGGCATTCCGGCTTCCAACTCAAAGTCGTGGAAGGGCCCGGTGCGGGCCACATCTATCATCTGCGTGCCCCGATCATCCTGATCGGACGGGCCCGTCCTGACGATGAGGACTCTCCCGGCTGGGTCTTCTTGCGCGACCCGGCCGTGTCGCGCCAGCACGGCAACCTGCGCTGGGACGACGATAACAAGTGCTACGTCTACCTGCACCGCTCGGGCACCAATCTGAGCTGGCTCAACGGCGAGCCGGTCACCGAGTCACCCTTGAAGCCGGGAGATGTGCTCAAGATTGGTCCCATTCGCCTGGAGGTCGAGGTGGCCGACCCGACGACGGCTCCCGAGCCGGCTCCCAGGGCCGCGCCCCTGCCGACCGCGCCGTCCACCGTGGAGGCCAGCAAGCCCGCGCCCAAAACCCTGCAGTTGCGAGTGGGTTTCGGATTCCGCCTGGAGGTGGAGACCGGCCCCGAGCAGGGCCACGCCCACGAGCTGACAGGGCTCTTTCTCAGCGTGGGCCGCAACTCGATCCAGCCGCCTGCCACCGAGGCCGAGCCCAATCCACGTCAGTTCGACCAGCTGATCGAGCTGAGCGACCCGGGCGTAAGGCCCAACCACCTGGTGCTGCGCTGGCGCGAGACGGATAAGGCATACGGGTTGTTCCGCCATCCCGAGGCGCCTCCGGTCAGGGTCTATCGCTCTCAAGACGGGCTCGACTGGGAAGCCTGGCTGATCGATCAGAGTGCTGTGATGCGTCAGGGTGATCGGGTGGTGCTGGGAGGCACGACCTTGCGGCTGACCTTCAAAGAAGACAGGGGCGAGCGCAAAATCAGTCTTTAGAGCGCCGGCTCAGAGCCAGCAGGACCGCTCCGACCCCGGTGACGGCCAGTCCCCCCAGGGCCACCCACATCGGCAGGGCCTCGCGTAGCAAGAAC
This sequence comes from bacterium CPR1, assembly GCA_021404945.1. Taxonomy (GTDB): domain Bacteria; phylum Vulcanimicrobiota; class Xenobia; order Xenobiales; family QWHO01; genus QWHO01. The sequence goes on along the minus strand of QWHO01000594.1, from coordinate 1,459 downwards.
CCGACACCTACCCCCATGATCAGCAAACCGATGACCAGGACGAGGTGGGCGACCTTCCGACGACTCCGCTGGCGAGCGATCTTCTGCTCAGCCTGCTTGGCGGCTTCGCGCACCTCTTGCAGCAGGCTATCCTCGCTCAGAAAAAAGGTCTTCTCGTCGATCGGCTCACCGCACTTGCGACAGGTGGTGGCCACGTCGAGAACAGGCTCCTGACATTTAGGACATCGGTTCATGGAAAATCACTTCCCCTCCAGGTGTAGGGATGCCTTCCCGGGTACAGAACTCTTGACCCGGGATGCTGACGGAGATTTACGACAACAAAGCCCCTGGTCTTCCTCCGCGTTACCAGGTTCTGGGTGAGTTGGGCCGGGGCGGCATGGCCGTGGTCTACCACGCCTTCGACACCGCAGCCAAACGAGCGGTGGCCATCAAGTTTCTGCCGCCCACCGACGACGACAACGCCCTCAAGCGCTTTCGCCGCGAGGCCTCCGACCTGGCCGCGGTCTTCCATCCCAACATCGTCGACTTTTACTCGCTGGGCGAGTTCGAGGGCCGCGAGTACATCGAGATGGAGTTCGTGGGGGGCGGTAGCCTGGCCGACTTCCTGCGCTCCAACAAGCCTCTGCCCGAGATCCTGACCATGTTCCTGGGCGTGTGCGACGGGCTCGAGCATATTCACAACCGTGGGCTGGTTCACCGCGACATCAAGCCGGCCAACGTGCTGATCTCTTCGGAAGGCGTGCCCAAGCTGGCCGACCTGGGGCTGGCCAAGCGACTCGAGGGGCGCAGCCAGATCACCCAGAACGGCGCCATCGTCGGCACTTGCTCCTATCTTGCGCCCGAACAGCTGATGTCGGTCGAGGTGGGTCCCAGGGCCGACCTCTACGCGCTGGGAGTGGCCCTTTTCGAAGCGGTGACCGGTCGGCATCCCTTCACCGCTGACAACCAGATGGCCATGATGCGAGCCCACCTTCAGGAGAAGCCCGTCCCGGCCAGCTCTCTGCGGCCCGGCCTGCCACGTGGGCTGGATTCGCTGCTCGCTCGCCTGCTCGAGAAGAACCCCGATCTCCGTCCCGCCACGGCCGCCAAGGTGCGGGCCGAGCTGCAGGCCTGTCTGAGCGAGCTTTCCATGAAGGGCGGGGTGGCCGCTCATTCCCAGCAGGGCCGAGGCGAGGACCTCGAGCGCCTGTCCGCCCTCTGTCTCGAAGGAAAACCCATCGGAGTGCTGCTCCTGGCGCCTTCCGAGGTGGGTCGCAGCCGGCTCTTGCGCGAGCTGGGCGTGCACCTGCGCGCCCAGGGGGTGACCGTGCACGAGTTAGGGCCTGGCGACACGATCGCCCATCTTCTGACTTCGCTGGGCCAGCGGGCTGAGCGCCCCACCGAGCCGGCCAGCCTGGCCGCTGCCCTGCGGCGCGGCCTGGGCCCCAAGACCGTGTTGCTGGCTGACGACTTCGAGCGG
>QWHO01000593.1 GCA_021404945.1 bacterium CPR1 | reverse complement strand
TGAACAGAGAGTCATCCCGCCACTGGGGCTGGAACACCCGGCTCGCCAGCCAGGCAGTCTCGCGCTCGTTGGGCCGCCAGCCGTGCTCGTTGGCGGCCTCAGAGAGCAGCTTGAGAGCCGGCTCATTCATCGCGACCGAGGGATGCTGCTGCGTGAGAGTATCCAGGGTCGGCTGCACGAGCTCGGGGTGCTCCTTCCACAGGCGCATGAGGAGCGTGCCCGCATTCTGCTGAGGCTGCACACTCGCCAGAACCATCGGGCCCAGGCGCGCGGGGAGCCGCTCGTCGACCGTTTGAGGGAATAGCTGGGAAAGGTAGTCGTAGTGGGCCGTTTGCCACTCGCCGGCGGCAAAGCGGCGATGAATGAGTCCGTGGGCCTCGGCCCGATCGGCGAAGTCGACCAGGCGGTCAAGGTGATTCTCGAGGAGCTTCTTGAGCGGCTCGCTCTGCACCGCCCGCGCCATGAGCTGGACCAGCTTCTGTTGGGTATCATAGTCCAGATCGCGACTGACCATGTCGCCCACGATGGACTGCGCCAGCTCGGGGTTATCGCGCGCGAGCTGCTCCAGGCGGTCGAGGCCAGGGGCGGGGTCGAAGGGGCGAGCATAAGCCCAGCCACGGGTCGGGATGCCGGCCAGCACCTCCCGGGTGGCCTCGGGCAGCGGCGTGAGGATCAGCTTGTTGCCGATCACGAGGCCCGGCTTGCTCAGGTCGGTGCCGCCCTCCACCTCGAAGAGCCCGGCCTTCTGCCAGCCCTCGAGCTGCCTCTGGCAACGCTCCTTGAGCTCGGGGAACTTCATCTCGCGGGCCATGCGCAGCACCGCGTCCAGGGCGGCCGGGGTCACCGGTCCGTCGGCCAGGGCGGTCAGGGCCGGCTCGAGCTCGATCTTGGTCGGATCGGTCTGCAGGTTCATGTGGTCCGCGGTCTCGCACAACTGTTGGAGGGACAGGGGGATCAGCCCGCGCACCTGGGCGCGCCCCTCCCAGGTGAACTTGTCGTGCGAGCCCGCCAGCAGCTCGAAGGCCACCCGCGAGCTGATCGGATCGCTGACGTCGGCCGCGCGCGCCTGCAGTTGCTCGGTCTGCGAGACCAGAGCCTGGCGGTCGGAAAGAAAGCTCTTGAGCGCGAGATCGACCGAGGTGTCGACCGGCTCGCGACCGGGCCGCACTTCGCCGTGCAACTGGCCCCCCCTTGCGGCCGGGGTGAAGAGATCATCTGGGCGCGACGATTCCAATGCGCTTGAGGAACGCCTGGCCCGGCCCCCGCTGTGGGATACCGTATGCAGATCGGGTCCGCCTGCACCAGGTAGAACCATGACCTGAGCCTACCGGCTCTGCCCCAAACAAGTCTGAAAGTCTTCCCGCACCAGGGATTGGCCCAGGTCGTTCGCAGAACCGGAATCCGAACGAAGCTCTGACGACCATTGCGCGAGCCGGCCAGGGACGAAAGGCGCGAGAAGCCCCGGGTCGAATCCTTGCGGAGGTGAAAAGGCTTTTGCACGCCGCTCTGGTATTGATTCTGGCCGGCGCCCTGGCGGCCGAGGTGGCTACGGTGCGGCAGCTGCCCAATCACTGCGGCGTGGCTTCCGCTGAGACGGTGGCGAGGCTGCTGGGTCTAGAGCTGGCAGGTTTGGACCAGCGCAGCCTGGCTCTGTGCCACAACGCGCGTATTCCCGAATTCGCGGCACGAACGGGTGACCGCCCTCAAGAGCAGGTCTATCCCGCCTATCTCGAGACGCATCAGGCCCTGCTCGCCGAGATTTTGATCGACCGGGGGCTGCGCGTCTTGAGTTTTCGAGAATCGCTTGATAGCAGCGCACACGTGTTGCCGCAGGTCTTTGATTGCACGCTCAAAGAGCTTCGTGCCGGTCACCCCGCTGTCTTCCACGTGCCCGGTCATTACATGGTCTTTGAGCGACTGGCAGGCCGTGAGATCGTGTTTCGAGATCCTGCCCGCCCGGAAGAAGCCTTCCGTGTCCCCCTGAAAATGCTCACCGACTCGCAGCGTTCCTTCCACAGCAAGCCAAACGGGCAGACTCGCCCGGGTTGGGACGGCCGGGTGCTGTTCTTCTGGAAAGGACGGCCCAACCGGGCCGACCAGTGCCCCGTGTGCCACCAGAGCACTCCGGGTCGGACCTTTCGCTACTGCCGAACCTGCCGGGTACTGGTGGACCGACGCCGTGGGGATGTGGGTCGGGCCCTGGATGCTCTGGCGCTGAGCTGCCAGGATTTTCACCAGACCGCTCTCTCTCGATCTGAGGTGACCCGGGCCGCGGCTTCGGCCCGGTGCGGCCTCAAGCTATCAGAGCAGGACTGGCGACAGGCCCTCATCCATTACCCGCTGCACGGGCCGAAGGGCGGCGCCACGGTCACCCTCAATCGTCTCGCGCAGCAAGGCAAGCTGAGCTTGGACGACCTTTCCACCTCGAAGCTCGAAGAGATCGTCAGCTCCGCTGAGCGGTGGGCCGACCGCCTGTGAGCCAGGCCCGAGCCCGAGCCCGCGTACTCGGCAGGCTTTGAGCCGGAGAGCCGGAAGGCTGAGCGATGCTGGAATCGGTCTTTGCCTCCCCCCGCGTTCAGGCTCTCCTCCCCCGGCTCGACGAGCTGGCCCGCGACTTCTCGGGAAGCTCCTCCGGCGGCCGAGGTTCCTCCTCTGAAGCTGAACCTTTCCAGTTCCGGGGTCACTGAGACGACCTGGAGCCGTGAGGAGATTTACCGCGATGACGGACGCTAAAGCCGTCATGGTGGATACCAACATTCTGTTGACCGCTACCGAAGTGACACGGCTGCGGCACGCAAGGGCTCAGGATGTGTTGCAAACCTGGCCCAAGCTCTATGTGTCCGGGCAGATCTTACGAGAGTACCTCGCCGTGGCCACCCGCCCTGCGTCCGAGAACGGGCTGGGACTGGAATTGTCCCTGGCCTTGGAGAACGTTCAAGAATTTCTGGGCCGGCTCCGCTTCCTGGACGAAACGAGGAAAACCTTCCAGAATCTGCGCGAGCTGCTCGTAGAGATCCCCTGCCGTGGCCGCCAGCTCCATGATGCCAACCTGGTGGCCACCGCTCTGGCGCATGGGGT
>QWHO01000592.1 GCA_021404945.1 bacterium CPR1 | reverse complement strand
ATGGTGTGAAAAGAGCAGAACAGGTCACCCAGCTCGTCTTCCCGGGTGGGAGGAAGCTCCTGGAGCGGCTGACCCTTGGCAAAAAGGTCCATCTGATCGCGCAGCTTGAGAACCGGTGAGGTGATCCAACCCATCACCAACCACATGGCCACGGCTGCGCCCAGCAGCGTGAGGAGCTCGGTGGCGGCCCGCCGGCCCAGCTGGCGCGTCTCGCTGGCCAGCAGCGACGACTCGGAAACCTGCCAGCCCAGGCTCCAACCAGTCCGCTGGAGGGGCACATAGACCGCCACGGCCGGACCCTGCGTCCCCTGCACCACCACCGTACCGGGCCCCTCGTGACGGGTCAGCTTCAAGGCATAGCTCAGCTGGTCATCCTGACGACTGCGCCGGGCCTGCTCGAGCAGGTTGGCATTGCCTGCCCCCCCCACCACGAACCTGCCGGTGCTGGTGACGATCATCGGGCTCTTGCCGCCCGCTCGCAGATCGGCCAGGCTCTTGAGCGTGGAAAGTGCGATGTCCACGGTGACCACGCCGGCGAACTGGTCTCCGCGGTAGAACGGCGCCGAGAAGGTGGTGACGAAGACTCCCTGGCCGCCGGGAGCGGTGGAAGGCTCCGACCAGTGGGGCCTGCGATCACGGCTGGTGACACGATACCACTCATAACGCTCTTCGGTGTAATCGAGCCTGCCAGCCAGATCGGTGCGCACCATCCGGTCGCCCTGCCGCATGACGCTGGGGCAAAAAAGCTGCCGGTCCGAGCCCGGCGCGAAGGCCACCGTGGCGCCGAACAGGGCCGGATTTCCCTCCAGCGTCGACTCGAGCAGGGCATAGATGCGCTCGGGAGACTCCCTGCTCTCGCGGGCCAGGCCGCTTGCCAGCACGCCCACGGCCCGCTCGGCGCTCTCAAAGAACGCATCCAGACGGCTGGCCTCGAAGACCGCCTCGGACTCGACCTCGCGCCGCTTGAGGTCACGAACATCGTGGTGGAGGTTGAGCAGGTCGCGGGCCAGCGATACCAGCGTGATGGCCACGATGGGGATCAGCACCAGCAACGTGTATTTGACTCGGATGGAACGAAACACGAGCTCTCCGTCTTGCCGGGCACGGCCCCGGCGACGAAGTGTAGTTGCACATCGGCTCGAACGTCCCTGTTTGAGACAACCCTTCACTTCTCTAACCGGACAAAAGATGCCCCGCCCACAGAAGATTCCCAACCGGGCTGGACGAAGGGACCCGCCATGACGATCGCCCGCCGCCTGACCCTGCAAGCAATCCTCCCCCTGTTACTGCTCGCGGGTCTGGGGTTTCTGGTGCGCAGCAAGCTGGCCCAGATCGAGGAGAGAACAAGATTTCTGGCTCTTCAAGCGGAGAGTCTGAGGGCGGTGGCGGGAATCTCGGCGGCAAACTTCAGCATGCGCATCTCGATACGCAACATGCTCCTGGCTCGAAACCCTGAAGAGCGGTCCGAGGCCCGAGCCGATTTTGAGGCAGCCTCGCTCCGATCCCAGCAGCTCGTGAGCGACTATGCAGCCAGGATGATCAGCAGCGAGGCCGATGGGAGGATGCTTTCGAGTTTTCGTGCCGGCCAGCAAGAGTGGGAAGTCACGGCTCGCAGCTTCCTTTCGAAGGCCGAGGCCGACCCCGAGGGAACTCTTCGTGTGCTCCCCCCCCAGCGGGTGCTCCAGCAGTCCGGGCAGGCCGTGAGCCGGTCGCTGGAGGCCTGGATCAAGCTCAATGAAGAGCTGGCCGCGGGGGCGGAGCAGGATGCTCTGCGGGCAATTCAGAGCGCTCGACGAGACATCAGCCTGGCCCTGCTGCTGGCCCTCATGCTGTCGGCCGGGCTGAGCTTCTGGACCTACCGGAGGATCGTCCACCCCATCAGGACGCTTCGCAACTCGGTTGAGACCATCGCGGGCGGAGACTATACTCAGGTCGTCCCGCTGGCCAGAGTCCCGGGCGAGATCGGCAAGCTCTCCCGGGCGATCCAGGTGCTCAAGCAGGGAGCCGCGGCGGCCGACGAGATGCGCTGGGTTGAAAGCAATGCCGCCAACCTTTCGGCCGGGTTAAAAGGGGCTGCCACTTTACAGGAGTTCGGGCAGCGATTGCTCTCGGGCCTGGTGCCCGTGCTCGGGGGCGGGGTAGCCGGATTGTTCCATCTCGATGAGAACGATGGAATTCTGCGCCGCATAGCCGGGTACGGCCTGGTCGAGGACGAGGGGGCCGGCCTGGTGTTCCGACCGGGGGAAGGACTGGTGGGCGAGTGTGCGCGGGAACGAGTGCCTATCACGCTGAGCGGCCTGCCGGCTGACTATCTGCGCAGCTCGTCCGGGGTGGGCCAGGCTCCTCCGGCCCAGGTTTCGGTGTGGCCGGTCCTGTCCCGGGATGCGGTGCTGGGCGTGCTCGAGCTGGCCAGTCTCCGGCCCCTGACTCCGCTCCAGAAAGAGCTGCTGGACGCGTTGCTGCCTGACGTGGGCATGAGCCTGGAGATCCTGCAGCGCAACCTGCACACGCAGGAGCTGCTGGGCGAGACCCGCGAGCAGGCTCGCGAGCTGGAGGAGCGCGCCATCGAGTTGACCCGATCGCAGCGCGAGCTGCTGGCGCAGAAGGAGAAGCTGGTGGCCCAGGGACAGGAACTGGCCCAGGCCAAACAGGCCGCTGAGGCGGCCACGGCCATGAAGTCGATGTTCCTGGCCAACATGAGCCACGAGATCAGGACCCCGATGAACGCCATCATCGGTCTGTCGCATCTGGCCCTGAAGACCCCGCTCAACCCCAAACAGAAAGACTACGTCAGCAAGATCCACAATGCCGGCACATCGCTCCTGGGCATCATCAACGACATCCTGGACGTGTCCAAGATCGAAGCCGGCAAGCTCGATCTCGAGACCACCGACTTTCTGCTCGACGAGGTCATCAGCTCGGTCACCACCCTGACCGCCCAGAAAGCCCACGAGAAGGGGCTGGAGTTCTTGTTCGACGTCTCCCGCTCGATCCCCGAGGAGCTTCGAGGCGACCCGCTCCGGCTCGGTCAGGTGCTCACCAACCTGGTCAACAATGCCATCAAGTTCACCGAGAAAG
>QWHO01000591.1 GCA_021404945.1 bacterium CPR1 | reverse complement strand
AGGCGGATGCCATCAAGGCCTACAAGAAGGTCCTGGACCTCAACCCGGACAACCCCACCGCCAAGGACGCCATCCGTTACCTGCAAGACCCCAACGCGGGCAGGATCACGGCCGCTACTGCCGCGGCCAGCCAGCACTTTCAGAGGGCCGAGGAGCTGTTCGCTCGAGGCAAGTATGCCGAGGCCATCAAAGAATATGACCTGGCCATCAAGGCCGACGTTCGCTTCTCCAAGGCCTGGGTCTATAAGGGCGATGCCTATCTGCAGCTCGGCCAGCTCGAACGGGCCATCACCTGTTACCGCCAGGCCATCAAGTTCGACGGGCGGGACAAGCAGGCGTACCGCTTCCTGGGCGCGGCCCTGGAGCGGAAGTTCGCCGAGCTGTCCAAGGACCCCGGGGACCTCGAGGAGGCCATCAGCTCTTACCAGAAAGCCCTCGAGCTCGACCCTGAGTATGCCTCAGCCCAGCAGGATCTTGCCCGGGCACTCAAGCTGCGCGATCAAAAGTAGTCGACCTCGACGACTTTCAGCTTGAGCCTGCCCACCAGGTTGATCCAGGCCAGATCGCGCGGGTCATTGCTGAGCTTGATGTGAGTGCCATCCACGGGAAGCTCGTCCCAGGTCGGATCCGCGCTGACCCAGTGGTGAGAGTCGTGGAACTCGGCCCAGGCGTGCCAGGCGAACCCTCCGTCCCGGGCGTAAGCCAGACCTCCCACCTCGCGGGCAGGAATGCCTGCCGCCCGGAGCAGAGCAACCAGGAGCAGAGAGTGCTCGGTGCAGTCGCCGGCCCGGTTGTGCAGCACGTCTTTTGCCGTGAAGGCGTTGCTGGCCCCCGTCTTCTCCAATCGGTGGAACACCCACGACTTGAGCCGCTCAGCCCGCTCACGGGGATCCGAGCCGCGGCCGTGTCGCCGGGCCAGCTCTCGCATCTTCGAGTCGACCTGAGTCTCCGGCGTGGAGGCCAGGTAGCGCGCTCGCTCCTCGGCTGGAAGCGGCCGGCCCATGTCGGTGGGCAGGTCTTCGCCGGTCACCAGCAACAGGCGCTGGTCCTCGCGCCGCAGGCGCTGACGATGTGACTCGGGCAGAGGGAAGTCGTCCAGGCCCTCCACCTCCATGGTCAGGCCCCGCACCGTGCGGGCCTCGCCCAACTCGCGGCCCCCCTGCACCATCATCAAGTCCAGCATCTCTCGAGGGGGCTCGAGCTTGCGGGCCTGAGCTTCCACCTCTGCCCGCAACTCCACTCCCGAGCCGATGCTGATGCGCTCGGCCGAGCCATCGGAGCGGGCCAGCATTTCTCCCCGGGCACCCTGCTGGGTCAGCTGCAGCAGGAAAAACGGGGGCTGGCTCTCGCGAAACGTCAGGCGGGTCTCGTTGTCACACTCCTGGGCACTAAAGTCGCACGACCAGTCGGAGAAGTGCTCTCCGGGCCGAGCTCGAGCCAGCCACTGCTCCAACTTCTGGCTTTCGGCCAGGTTGTCGCGCACGGTCCCGATGATGCGGACCGTCTCGCCCGCCGGGCTGCGCCGCTCGACCCGATATCCGTCGGCGCAGCGCTGCACCCGAATGGTGCTTTCCTGACCGTCCTCGAGCGACCATTCCTGGCAGGCCAGGACGGCTCCCTCCCCGGTCAGGGTGTAATAGGTGACACTCTTGCCGCGGCTGACCGTGCGCTCACCCATCATGACCATTTCGGTCCAGTCTTCCTCTGAGCAAACGGCCACCGGCTGGCCGAGGAGGTTGCCCGGGCGCGACTCGACCAGGCTCCATCCCACCTTCTGGCCCAACATGTAGACCCCGTAGGCCTGCCGTCCGGCCGTGCGCTGGACGAACTGAGCCAGCGACTCGGTCTCGCCCCCGGCCAGGGCCGCCGAGACCGTCAGGATGAAGAGCGCGGCCCAAGACCATCCTGGCACGAAGCGGGGAGGAATCCTCCGACACCACAAGGGGGGTTGCGGCCAGCCCAGCACCCGATCCACTTCCCCAGGACCTGATGGAAGCCTGCGCCGAAGATGACATTACCTGTCGCTCGACCCGGGTAGACTCGTCCTGTGGAGCTGCTTGATGAACGTCCCGACCTGGCCCTGGGAACCCTGCCGGCGCGGGTCATGAACGACCCGTTCCTGGCCCAGCTGGCCGAGCTTTGCTCACACGAGCCGAGCGCGCCCAAGTGGGTGATCGTGCCATCCCCGGCGGTCGGCTGGACCCTGGCCGAGCGGCTTGCCCTGAACGGTGTCGCATGGGCCAACCTCCGCTTTGCGACCATGCACGAGTTGGCTCGCGATCTGGCCGCTCCCCACCTGTTGGAAGCAGGCCTTGATCCGGTGCCGGACGGTCTCTCCGCCTCCCTGCTGCTCCGACTGCTGCTAGATTTACCCGATTCCGATGAGGGATATTTTCGTCCTCTGGCCGAGCAACCGCGCATGGCAGACTGCCTGTGGGCCTCGCTTCTCGAGCTGCGGCTGGAAGGCTACCGGGCCGACAGCTTTCCCTTCGAGCAGCTCGAGCCGGCTCGAAAGGCCGACGAGCTCCGCTCCCTGCTGCTCGCTTACGAGGACTACCTGGGCCAGAACCGCCTGGCTGACCAGGCCGATCTGTATCGGGTGGCCATCCAGCGGGTTGGCGAGGCCCCCATGGCCGAGACCGACCCCCTGCTCGTCCTCCCGGGTCTCAGGCTGCCCCGCCTGGCGCGGGAGTTGCTCTCAAGCCTGCCCGGTCGTCGCCTGCCCGGTTGTCGACCGGAGCTGCCGGGATGGGACCTGCCTTCCGGCTGGCCGGCCGACCAGGAGGTCGCCGGAGGCTCTGATCTGCGCTGGCTCACGCGGCCCGTCCAGGTCCCCCGGGTTCAAACCCTGGCCGCCGGCGGGCGGGACGCCGAGTTGGAGGAAGTCTTCCGGCGGGTGCTCGAGCAGGGAATTCCGCTCGACCAGGTGGAGTTGGTTGCACCACAGAGCGAGCTACGCCTCGAGCTCTGGGAGAAAGCCTGCCGTCTGGGCCTGCCGGTCAGCCTGTCAGACGGCCTGCCGGCAGCCCGCACCCGCGATGGGCGGGCCGTTAAGGGCCTGCTCTCCTGGATCGAGAGCG
>QWHO01000086.1 GCA_021404945.1 bacterium CPR1 | reverse complement strand
GGTAAAAGCACCACCGGAACCCCAGCAGCTCAGGTTAACCCAGCAGTTCAGGGTAATCCTGCAACTGAGGGCAATCCTGCAGCCCAGGGCACGCCCGGCGCTCAGGGCGCTGTCGGTAAAGGTCAGGGCACCGCAGCAGCTCAGGGCACGCCTGGCGCTCAGGGCGCTATCGGTAAAGGCACAACGACTCAGGGAACCCCAGCAGCTCAGGTTAACCGCACTCCTACCCCTCAGGGCACCCCCACCGTCGGCGCCGGCGCCCCTCTGGGTCAGCCCCTCGTAGCTGGTGGATCATCGAGCACTCAGGGCGCCTCCGCAGGCCGGGGCGGCCGGGTGGGTCAAGTCGCTCCCACTGGCCAGGGCTCTTCGAAAGCTCAGGGGACTGCCCCCTCAGGTCGCGGCACCGCGAAGGCTCAGGGCCCCCCCGCCGGCCCAGCACGAAGCTCCTTCCCCGGATCGGGCATCCTCTTGACTCCGGCTGGCCGCAATATGCCCACCCAGGCAACCCCCGCCCCTCAGGGCATCCCGAAAGCCCAGGACGGCATCCCCGCCGCCCAGGGCACCCCGGCAACCGCCTCTCAGGGCACCTCTAAAGCCCAGGGCGGCGCCCAGACCCCGGCAGTCCCCGCCGCTCAGGGCACCTCCAAAGCCCAGGGCGACACCCCGGCAACCCCCGCCTCCAAAGCCCAAGACGGCACTCAGGCCATCCCCAAAGCCCGCGGCACGGCCAAAGGCGCTCACGGCGAGGCCCCTCCCACCACTCCAGGCCTGCTTTCCCCCAGGAAAGAGCCCCAGCGACCTGGCCAGGCCCAGTCCAAAGTGCCCATCTCGCGCTATCCTCGCGTCTCCAAGGAAACGACCCCTCGTCCCGAGATGGTCATGCGTCCGCGTCCCACCGAGGGTGGCTTCCAGGGCCTGTTCAAAACGCCCGCGCCGGAGCCCATGTTCGATTGGCACGAGCCGGCCCCCGAGGCGAACTTCATGGAGAGCCTCCTCGAGCGCGATCTGCCCGAGGTGGAGCGTCCCACCACCTCACGCCCCCGTGCCTTGAGACCCGAGGCACAGGCTCCCCCCTCTCCCGCGTTCCCGCGTCCGGCGCCCACGCCGCGCTCCACGGCCAGCACTCCCCACCTGGCCTCGGCTGTGACGCCTGGCCCGGCGGCTCCACCGATCCAGAAAGAGACCCCGCCCCAGGCCACCGCGCAGCCGGCTCGCCCTCGGCCGGTGGAGAGCAAGACGACCACCACTCCTCCGGCAGCGACGCCTCAGTCCGAGGCTCCCGGAGCTCGGGCGAACCAGCCGGCGCGCACCTCCTCCATGCGCTCCAAGCCGCGACTCAACCTGAAGGCCCAGAGCGAGCAGGCAGCCCAGAGCGGGCAAGCTCAGACGGCCACCGGCCGCATGTTCATCAAGGCTGCCCCCGTCGAGGCCATCGACGGCATCAAGGGGGGCAAGAGCAGCCAGTTCGCGGCCACCTGGGCGGCAGCCGCTTCGCGTCCCAAGGAGACTCCGCGCAAGACCCTGTCAGGTCTCTCCTTCAGCGAGCGGATGGACGAGCTCGATCCGCTGGAAGACGGACTGCCGCTTCGTCCCAAGCCCGAGTTTCGACCCGGCGAGGTGCACCCCGAATCGCTGCTGCGCTACATCAGCCATTGCTGCGAGTGCGGCTTCAAGATCCTCCAGCGCCTCTACCTGTGCCTGCAATGTGCCTCCGAGGAGCGGGTCGTGGTGATGCAGTCCGAGGTGCGCTTTGCGCGGGACGGATTCTACTTCCGCAGCCATTCGGACGCGGTCGAGTTCAGCCCCCTGGCTCGCCAGCTCTTCGCCGAAGGCGGAGTGGAGGATGTGCTTTCGCTGCGTCGTCCGCCCATGTATCCTCAGTTCCGCGAGATGCTGGCGCTGGGCTATCAGCGGCCGGCCTGACTCAAACCTCGGGAGGCCATCCCGCCGGAAGCCGGCCGAAAACCTCTTGGAAGGCCTTGACGATGCTCGGGGCGGGCACGTCGCGAGCATTCTGGCGGGCCCGCCGATCGGCCGCGTCCAGGTCAGCTTTCATGCGCACGGTGTGCTCATCAGGCTCCCCCAGCGTGACCACGTCCAGACGCGGCATATCGTATTGCCAGTCCATCTCCAGCTGGCGAAAGCGCGCGAAGATCAGGCGAAAGACAGGCGCGAGGTCGACCCTGTGACGAGTTAGATTGGCCTGGCCCATATAAAATCGCGTGTACTGGTAACGGTCGTCCCCAAGTGACCGATTCAGCCAGTCGGCGATCTCCTCGGCAACTCCCCGCCACGAGCCCAGATCGATCTTTTCCCCATCGGGCCCCACGACCTCGTGCTCAGCGAAGACGTGCCAGAGACCGGCCGCGACCAGCTCGGCGCATTCCCTCTGAGGGTCGGCCCGAGAGCTCGGCTGGTTTGGTTTCCTCCAGGGCAGGAGCGCTGAGAGAATCGAGCTCTTCCCTGGTGGCGAGCTCTCGAATCCTCGCGCCAGCGGACTCGCCTCCCACCCTTCGGGCGCGATCGCCTCCAGAATCTCCGGCCGGAAGAGACCGGAGGGGAAGAGCTGGTCGAAGATCTGGGCGGGGTCGTCCGAGGAGCTCATCCGGGGAGTTTGTCGAGACTGGCGGGAAAACCCCGCACCCGCTCGGCCGTGCTTCGGGCCTGCTCGATCACGTCCGGCACCCCCACGCCCCGGTAAGCGCTGCCGGTCAGGAACAGCCCGGGTGGAGCCTGGCGGTCCAGCTCGCTGACCAGCTCGCCGTGGCCCACACGGTAGACCGGGTTCTCCCAGCGAAAAACGCGCGTCAAGAGGGGCTCGCCGATCAGCTTGAGCAGGGGGCGTAGCTCCTGCACCACGGCCCCCGCCAGCTCCTCATCGGACTCTTGCGGGTTGCGCACGTAAGCTCGCAGCAAGACGCAGCTCGCGGGCACCCGTCCGGGGAACTTCGAGCTCGACCAGGTGCAGGCGCTGATCAGCCCCGCTTGCCGGGTGGGCACCACGAAGCCGTGGCTGTCGAGAGGGTGGATCACCTGGCGGCGGTGGAAGCCCAGCGCCACTGTGGCCACCTTCTGGTAAGCGATGCCGGTGAGTTGCTCGCTCAGAGCCCCCGGACCCAGCAGGCGGGCCGATTCCGGGGCTGGGGTGGCCAGCACCACCGAGTCGGCCTGGATCCACTCGCCGCCCACTCGCACCTGGCCGGGCAGCACCTGCTCCACCCGCTGCCTCACCTTCAGGCGTCCGTTGACCCTCGACTGCAGGGCCTCGGCCAGGCCCGACATTCCCGAGCGCAGGCCCAGCATCTCCGGCCCCCTGGCGCGGGCAGGCTGGCGCAGCACCCCCACGATCAAGCTGCGGTGCTTCTCCTCCAGGGCCAGTAGGCGGGGGAAGAGGCAGCGTGAGCTGAGGCAGTCGGCGGGAGCGCCGTAGATGCCGGCCAGCAGCGGATCGGCCAGCCGTTCCACGATTTCGCCCCCCAGTCGGCGCCTCAAGAATTCGGCCAGGGATTCCTCGCTGGACTCGCGCCGGGCCGGCAGCCACAGGTCGGCCAGCATGCGCAGCTTGCCCGTCCAGGAGAGCAGGGGAGTCATGGCCATGGGCAGCCAGCGGCTGGGGATGACCCCCATCAGGCCCTCGGGGACGGGGGTGAGCCGGCCCCGGTCCAGCACCAGGCTGCGGGGACGAGCCGGCAGGGTCTCGAGCAGCTCCAAGCCCAGCTCTCGGCAGAGCTCGAGGGCGGCCGGCTTGTAGGTGACGAAGGCGTCCGGTCCCCCCTCGAGCAGGAACCCGTCGCGGGCCTCGGTGAGCAGCTTGCCTCCGGCCCGGGGGGCGGCTTCCAGCACGGTGACCTCAGCTCGCTGGCCCAGAAAGTAGGCCGTTGCCAGCCCGGCCAGGCCCCCTCCGACCACGATCACGCGGGACATGCGGCCTCCGGCTGATAGGCGCACAACGGCTCTTCTGCCAGCGGGTCTCCGGTGGTGGCGTAGGCTCGCGAGCGCGAGCCTCCACACACGGAACGATACTCGCACGCTCCACAGCGCCCCTTGAGGTCGTCCGTGTTGCGCATGAGCTCGAAGAGCGGGCTGTGGCGGTAGAGCTCGACCAGGTTGGCGCGGCGCACGTTGCCGGCCGACAGGGGCAGAAAGCCGCTGGGAAAGACCTCCCCGCGGTGGGAGATGAAGACGAATCCGTCCCCCGAGTTGATGTGCATGGGGGTGCGCCGGGCAGCTGCCCGGGCCGGCCATGCCGCGGACAGTCCTCGCAGCTCCTGGCGCAGCTCGTTTTCCGGGCCAGGGGCGTTCTGTCTCTGGAGCAGGACGCGCTTATAGTGATGGCCTTCGGTAGCCTTCAGGGGCAGATAGCGCGAGGCGTCCACCAGAAAGTGCATGACTTCCTCGCACTCCTCGGCGGTGATGGCGTCCTGGTGCTGGGCGCGCCCGGTAGGCACCAGGAAGAAGACGCTCCAGGTCATCAGCTCGAGGGGCACCAGCAGCTTCACCAGCGAGGGCAGGTCGGCCAGGTTGTGGCGGGTGACCGTGGTGTTGACCTGCAGCTTGAGCCCCAACTCGCGCACCAGCTCGCAGCCTCGCATGGTCAGCGCGTAGGACCCGGCCACGCCCCGGAAGGCATCGTGCGCCTGCTCCTGAGAGGCGTCCAGGCTGAGCGAGATGGCCCGGGCGCCACACTCCTTCAGGCGGGCCAGGTTGGCCCGGGTCAGCAGGGGGGTGGCCGAGGGAGAGACCGCCGGACGCAGACCCAGCTCGCTGCCATACTGGACCAGGTCGAAGAGGTCGGCGCGCTTGAACGGGTCGCCTCCGGTGAAGACGAACAGGGGTGGGGGATCGGAGAAGCTGCGCACTTGCTCGAGCAGTCGCCTGGCCTCCGGATGGCTCAGCGCCAGGGGATCATGCTCGCTTTGAGCGCAGGCCCGGCAGTGGCGACAGGCAAGATCGCACGCCTGGGTGGTCTCCCAGATCACCAGGAAGGGACTGACGGAGTTGTCGGAAGCGGGACGTCGCAGGGTGCTGGCCATACCCCGACTTTGCCCCAGATGGGGCAGCGGATCCATGATCTGGATCAAGATTTCTGGCAACAACAGGCTGCTAGAATAGCAAAGATGGATAAGCTGAACGACTCACGCCTTTCCTGGCCCTCCTGGACCCCCCAGGCTCGGCGGGGCGAGGCGGCTTCGGTGGACGAGCTGGTGGTGACCCGCAGGCTGGTCTCAGACGGTGAGCGGAGCCTGCTGGTGGGGCTCGAGGTCAACGGGCAGAGCGTGAGCGAGCTACCGCCCCTCGACGAGCACGCCCGGGCGATCCCCACCGATTTTCCGCCCCGCTCGGTGAGCCCGCAGCCCGAGAGATCCGAGCGCGAGACGGTCATCCGCACCCGCTATTTGCCCTCCGAGGAGGGCTGGCTGCTCAGCGACCAGACCGCTCTGGCCAGCCAGAATGGCCAGCCGGTCGTGCAGGTGCGCGACGTGCGCCACGGTGAGCTCTGGAGCGAGGATCTGCAAGTTTACCAGAGCGTCGGCGAGGGGCTTCGCCGGCCGGCCAACCGGATGAGCGATCTCGAGCGCGACCCCCGCGCCCTGGACGGCGAGGTGGAGCGGGCCCGGCGCCTTTCGGTGGCGGACGTGCTGGCCTGGGACGAGTCGCGCGGAGAACGTAGCCAGCTGTTGCGGGAGCGCTACGGGCACCTGAAAGGGGCTGCCATTCTGGAGATCGGTCCCTTTGCCACCACCTGCGTGGCCCGCACGCTCCTCACGGAGGATTCCGGCAACCGCTATCTCGGGGTGGACGTCAATGCCACCGCTCTGGCTCTCCAGCGGGAGGTGCTCGACTCGGTAGGCGGCCCGGCCGCCCGCAACTCACGCCAGCACGTGGGAGACCTCTTCTCGCTGCCGGTGGCCGACGGCTCGCAGGACTTGCTCCTCGCCTATGCCAGCTTCCCCATCGGAGCCCGCTCGGAGGACGCCATCGCGGGCCTCGAGGAGGTGCACCGGGTGCTCAAGCCGGGGGGAGAGTTCCTCTGCGAGGGCTGGCCGGTCTACGACGTGGCCCCTGCCACGCTGGCCCACCTGACCCAGAAGTTCGAGCTGGTGGGGGCTCCAGGCCCCGGCAAGGGCTTCATCCTGCGAAAAGGAGTGCCGAAACCTGCGTATTAAGCCGCCTGACGGTCCAGCAGCCAGTAGTTGGCCAGCCAGTCGGCCAGATAGACGGCGTCCTCGCGAATGCCCCTCAGGAACTGGCTGCGGAAGGTGCGCAGACCCTGCAGGCCCAGGAAGAACAGGCCCGGAGTCTCGCGGCTCTCGGCACCGTAGAGGGGGGGCAGGCCGGTTTCGGGGTCGGTCGAGATCAACCCGGCCAGGTGCTTGAGCGCGGGGCGATAGCCGGTGGCGTAGATCACCAGGTCAAACGGCACGTCCTGACCGTCCTGGAACACCACTGCACGCCGCTCCAGGCGGACCACTGCCGGGAAGCTCCGCACCAGGCCCCACTCGATCAGTTGGCGAGCCACTCCGCCCGGCATGCGGCTCTCCAGCGACAGAGGGGGCTTCATGCCAGGCAAATGCACCAGCGATTCCTCCAGGATATAGCTGAAGGGGGAGACGCAGGCCTGCAGCATGTCCGGAAGAGCGTAGCGGATGGGCGAGCGGTGAGACAGGCAGACCTCGTAGCCGGACCGGTAGAGGCCTTCGATAATCTCCCCGGCGGTGAGCCGATGGCCCACTACCAGCACCCGGCCCCGGTTGCTGCCGAGCAGGCGGCGCACCGTATCCGGGTCTTGATATGCCGCTGCATGGATCTGGGGGATCTCACACTGGCTGTCGCGCGGAAGCTCGGGAATGTGAGGATTGGAGAAGTATCCCGTGGCATTGACCAGCACCCGGGACTGGAATTGGCCCCTGCTCGTGCTGACCCGGAACTGGCCCGGCTCGCGGGTGACCCGGTCGACTTCTACCGAGGTGAGGTAGCTCAGGTTGCGCTGGATGGCGTACTCGGTCAGATACTGAGCATATTCCTCGCGCTCGGTGGGTCGCAGAGCGATCCGCCAGCTGGGCCGCGTGCCCGGCAGAACGGTGTTGATCCAGGGGCTGAGGCACGTGTTTGCAGCCATGCATCGAAACGTGCTCCCAAGAAACGGGGCCCGCTCGAGCAGGGTGTACTCGATGGCTCGCTCTTGCAACTGGCCGGCCAGGGCCAGCCCGGCCGGCCCGCCGCCGATGATGAGGACGGACATGTCAGCATGAGGTTAAGCCAGTCAGAGGGGCTGCGTCATTGACCTGGATCAATCGGCAGATGGATCTTGTGCTCGCGACTGTGCTGATAGTCTCGGAAGACATGCTCGGCACTGAGCAAGTGGTAGCCTCCCTGGCCGTCCGGTCGGCTGGTATCCTTGAGCCGATAGGTGTAGTGACCGCAAGTGTAGCACTGGTGGCGAGAGAAATGATGGCACAGGCACATTTTGCCGGACACGCTCTGTCCCCGCGGAGTGGATTCCCAGGCCCGAACGTAGGCGCACTCCCCGCCGCGGTCGAGCAGGTAGCCGTGCAGACGGCACTTGGGCTCCACTCCGGAGTCCAGGCAGGGGCTGCTGGTCAGCATGCGCATGAGGTAGCCGGTGGGGGAGTAGGAGTTGACCACCACATCTTCCTCGCTGGCTCGAAAGTAGGCTTGCTTGACCGCGGCCGGAAGACCGCACTCTCGGGTGACGGTGAACCGGGTCGCGACCTGCACGGCGGCCGCGCCCGCCTGCAGATATCCGGTGGCGTCCGTGCCGGTAAAGATCCCCCCCGCGGGGATGACCGCGATGGGCAGCTCGTGCTCTCGCAGGTAGGCAAGGATCTCGTCCACGATCGACTCCAAGCGATACTGGGCCCAATCCTCTCCGAATCCGAGATGGCCTCCGGCCAGAGGACCTTCCACCACCACGTAGTCGGGCAGACGATGAGAGCGCTGAGCGGCCCGCAAGAAGATCTCCAGGGCCCTGAGGCTGCTCACCACGATGCCCAGCTTGACCTCGCGAAAGCGGGGGTGCTCCTCGATCTGTCTCAGGCTCTTATGGTGCAGCCCGGCGGACAGGGTCAACCCGTCGATACCACCATCCAGAGCGGCCGTGAGCCGGATCTTGAGCGTCTCGGCCGCGTCCAGCATGGTGAGCTTCTCCATCACGTTGAGGAAGATCAGGCCCGGGCCCACTTTGCGACTCATTGCCTCGCAAACGTGGCGCAGCTGGCTCTCTCGCAGCTCTCCCGGGTCGAAGCGATAGCTCGAGCGGTCGCCTTCGTGTCGGAAGCGCTTGAACTTGCTCAAGCTGTAGCGGGTCCCAAAGCGCCGATCCGAGACCAGACAGGCCATCGCATCGGAGATGTGGCCCACCCCACCGAGCCGGGCCGCCTCCAGGGCCAGCTCCATGGTGGAGATGTCTACCCCCATGCCCCCGATGACCAGAGGCACCAGCTCGTGGCTAGCGAGCTTCCAGCGATAGTTGTCCAGGCAATCCATAGAGGGAATCCTAATCCTGGCCAGATTTGGCGTCGTTGATCTCGATCAACCGGGTTTGCCGTCCACACGCGGTCTGGTGAGAATCGGGAAGTAAACAAGCCCGTAAAGTCCAAAGGCGAGGGCCCAGAGGGCGGCGGAGGACTTTACCCACAATGTCGAAGGGGCCAGCATGGGTCCGAAAGTCCGTAAAATAGCTGCCAGCAGGAGCAACCCGAAGGCGGCCACCACCGGTCGGGGGGGCTTGAGCGCTCGACCGGTATGGCCCAGGGCCACCCGCGCCATCATTCCCAGGATCATGAGTCCGATACAGCCCACCGTCAGGGCGTGCAGGGCGGGAAAGGGGCTCGTCCCGGCCAGTTGAGACCAGCCCTTCAGCGCCAGGCCCACTGGCAACCAGGCATAGCCCAGGTAGAGCACCCACAGCAAGGGGACCCGCACCAGTCGCCGGTCGAACCATCCAACCAGGCGGGCCACGTGGGGGAGGGCGGCAACCCAGGAGACCGCCGCCAGCGAGAGGCTCAGAGCCTCCGACAGAGCCACCAGGGGGAGGCTGATCAGGGCCAAGCGCTCCACCCAGGGCCAGCTGTGGGCCGGGCTCTCGGGCAGCGCGGCTCGGATGAAAAAGGGGATCACGCGCCCTCCGATCAGGGCCACCAGCTGCAGGATACAGAGCAGCCCCAGCTCCAGGCCCAGGGCCGCGGTTCCAGGGCGGCCGAGAGCCTCGGCCCACACCAGTGCGTTGGAGAGGGTGAAGACCCCCAGCACGAGCAAGAACACGAGGTTGTTGCGCTTGCCGGCCTTGATCAGGGGATAGGCCAGGGCTGCCGCCAGAGCCGGCAGGAAGGCCAGATCAACTGCTGCGGCCAGGATAGCGGGCACACCCGAGCTCAGGGTCAGCCCACGGCCCAGCAGCCAGAGCGCCACCAGGCCGCCCAGGCGGGCTCCCCGGGGCGTGGGGATGCCGGTCCAGTTGGGCACGGCTGTGAGCAGAAAGCCGGCGATGATCGCGGTCGCGAAGCCGAAGAGCATCTCGTGACCGTGCCACAACATCGGGCTCAGGCCCGGACGAAAGCTCAGCCATCCGAGGTAGATGGCCACCCAGACCAGCACGGTCAGGACTCCATACCAGGAGCCCAGCAGAAAGAAGGGCCGAAATCCCAGGGCCAGCACTGCCGGCCCGGAGGCAGCCGGCATCGGGCGGCGGCCGTTAACAACCGGGAGTGAGAGCATGGCTCAACCTTATCACGGGGGAAAAGACCCGGCAATTGACCTGCCTCAAGTCGTCCCTGGGGCCAGGCGCTGAGGCACGCGGGACCAGACTTCTGGTCGGGGACCAGTGGCTTTTCTGGGTCGAAGCCGATCTCCAGCCCGGGTACCTGCGCTCGGGGACCCGTGTGCGGGTCCCCGAGCGCCCCGCCTGGCCCGCTGCCATCCTCCCTCGGACGGCAGGCGAGCCGACCGGCTGTTCGAAGACCTCATCGTGATCCAGGTCTGTGGCTTGATCCCTGCCTATGAGCCCCAGCCCGCCGTGCTTGATGCGGCGCGCGGATTGCTCGAGGGCGGCCTGGCCCGTCTGGTGGTGGTCGACGATGGCAGCCGGCGGGCCGGGACGGCCGAGATCTTCCAGGCCCTGCGCGAGCTGCCTCGCACCGAGGTGCTGGTGCATCCTCAGAACCGAGGCAAGGGAGCCGCCCTGCGCACGGGTCTGGCCCACATTCAGGCCACGGCCACTTCCAGCGAAGTCGGCGCGGTGACCCTGGACGCCGACGGGCAGCACGCCGTGGAGGACGTGCTGGCCGTGGCCGGCCAGCTGGAGAAGCATCCCCACGAGCTGGTGCTGGGTTGTCGCTCTTTCGACGAGGCCTGCGTTCCCTTGCCCCGGAAGATCGGCAGCGTCTTCCAGCGGCTGGTCACCTTCTTGCTGCTTTTCAAGGATATCCGCGACGTGCAGACGGGAATGCGGGGCATCCCCTTCGAGCTCTTTGCTGACCTCCTGGACATCAAGGCCGATCGCTTCGAGTGGGAGATGGAGATGATCTGGCGCTGTCGCAACCACCGGATCCGGCAAATTCGCGTGCAGAGCATCTACATCGGCAAAAACGAGAGCTCGCACTTTCATCCCGTGCTCGATACGATAAAGTTCTATGGCCGTCTCATGGGCCTTCGTTGGCGGTCGCTCTTCCAGCGCTCCGGGAAAGCCTGAATCAGGGGCTGGGGGCGCAGCTCTCGCGTCGACCGGAGGCGCAAATGTAAGCCTCGAGAGGCTCCAGGCTGGCGCTGAAGTGGCGCAGAAAGGGCGGCTCGCGCAGGATGCGGTAGCCGGGCAGCTCGCTGGCCCGGGCCGCCACCCTTTCGGCCACCTCGATCACGTAGTCGATGTGGGCCTGCGTGTAGACGCGCCTGGGCACGGCCAGGCGGAGCAGCTCAAGACGCGCCCCCGGGAACATGAGCGAGCCCACCTCCACGCCGCGCACCCCCCCTTCGAGGTAGAAGGCAGCCCCCAGGGCCTGGCCCGGGAACTGGTCGGGGCGCAGGTGAGAGAGCAGTCGCCCGGCATCGGCAAAGACCGCGTGACCCCCCGGGGGGTGGACTACGGGAATGCCGGCTCGCTCCAGGCCTTCGGCGAAGTAGGCGATGCTGCGCACGCGGTAGCGCAGGTAGTCCTCATCCAGCGCCTCCAGCAGACCCAGGGACATGGCTTCCAGGTCCCGGCCGGCCAGGCCTCCGTAGGTGGGGTAGCCCTCTCCCAGGATCAGCTCGCAGCGGAACTTCTCGGCCCACTGCGGCAGACGGGTGCAGAGCAGGCCGCCGATATGCACGATGCCGTCCTTCTTGGCCGACAACGTGCACCCGTCGGCCAGGTCGAACATGCGCCGGGCGATTTCGGGCAACCGCCAGCGATCATAGCCAGGCTCGCGCACTTTGATGAACCAGGCATTTTCGGCAAAGCGGGCGGCGTCGAGAAAGAAGGGAACCTCGTATCGCCGGCACAGGGCGCTGACCGACTCGATGTTGGCCATGCTGACCGGCTGTCCGCCCACGGCGTTGTTGGTCAGGGTCAGCATGACCAGAGCCACCTCGGAGCCACGAAGCTGCAGCGTCTCTTCCAGGTTGGCAAGATCGATGTTTCCTTTGAAGGGACAGGCGTAGCTCGGGTCGTCCGAGCCCGGGGTGGGCAGATCCACCGCCCGGGCCCCGGCCTGCTCGACGTTGGCGCGGGTGGTATCGAAGTGGGTGTTGTTGAGTACGAGCTTGCCGGGCTCGAGCACCGTGCGAGCCAGGATGCGCTCGGCGGCGCGGCCCTGGTGCACGGGAAAGACGTGCGGGTAGCCGGTTAGCTCGTGCACCACCGCCTCCAGGCGTCGGAAGGAGCGGCTGCCTGCATAAGTCTCGTCGCCCATCATCAGGGCGCCCCACTGCTCGGCGCTCATGGCTCCGGTGCCGGAGTCGGTCAAAAGGTCGATGGTCACCTCTTCGGCCCGCAGCCCGAACAGGTTGTGCTCGGCCCGGGCCAGGGCCCGTTCGCGGGCCTTGCGGTCGAGCAGCGGGATGGGCTCGACGGCGCGGATGCGGAAGGGCTCAATGATGGTGCGGAAGTCCCAGCTCACGCTGGCCTCAGCCAGAACACCGTGGAGCGAGGCAGCGGGGTCAGGTCGAGCAGGGGCCGGAAAAGAGGAAAGCTTCTCTGGGCCAGCCGGCAACATGTCTCGCCCGAAAGGCCAAGCCTGCGCCCGACATAGCAGTAGATGGTGGCCAGCGAGGCCTCACTGAAAGCCATATCGCGCTCGAAGGTGGGCTCGAAGCCGGCTGCGCGGAACAGGCTCAGGTAGTGCTCCACGCGGCGGTAGCGGACCGGGAGGTCGTGGCGGATGGTGAGGCGGGGGTAGGGCCAGGGAACCGTGGAGACGCGCACGTAGGCCAGGCTGTCGGGCGCCATGTGACGGTGCACGGTCTCGAGCAGCTCGGGCAACTGCCGATCGTCGAACAGGCCCAGGGTGCCGCCCATGATGACCAGGTCGAAGAGGCCCTGGAAGGGAAGCTCGACCAGGGAGCCCACCCTGAACTCGAGGTGCTCCAGCCCTCGCTCGCGGGCCTGGCGGGTGGCCTCCTCCACGAAAGTGGGGGCGATGTCGAAGCCGAGCCAGGAGCGCACCCTGGACTGCAATTCGAGGGCCCACACTCCAGGGCCGCAGCCCAGGTCCAGCACCCGGGGCGGCGCGGGAAGAGCGCTGATAGCCTGCTCCAGCCGGTCGATCTGCCGTCTTCGGATGCTCCGGTGAAAGGCCAGAGGGAGCCCGTGGTTGTGGGCCGCGACCTGATCGAGGTCGACCCGGGCCTGGCTGGCAGCCTCTTTCCAGTAAGCTTCTCCCTTCTGGGAGTCGAGCGGGCGAGCCATGCTTTAGTACTCCTCCGAGGGATGCAGGCCGATCGGAGTCATGGAGCCTCCTCCAGGAGATCCTTCAGGGGGCGCCTGGGAGGCGAGCGGTGATCATGCTCCGGGTAGCCCATCCGCAGCATCAGGTGGGGGGTCGTGCCCGAGGTCCAGCGCGCCAGCCAGGCGCGCGTGTCGGGCAGCTCGAGCGGCTGGTTGAGGTAGGAAGCCTGCACCCCGGCCAGGACTCCCTCGAGCAGAACGCGCTGGAGGCCCTGACCTGCCATGAGCCAGTGGCAGACGGTATCTCCCGGAGAGGCCACCAGCGCCAGCAAAGGGGCCCTGCGAGCAAGCTCCTGGTCGCGCTCTCCGCGGGCCTGCCCATTGCCTTTGAAGCGCATGAGCCAGCGGGGCAGGCTGGCCGCAAAGTCATCCAGAATGGTGATCTCGATTCCTTCCGCCACCTGCACCCCGTCGGATTCGATGTGGCTGGAGAGCCAGCGGTCGAGCGCCTGACGATAGATGGGGTCGGTGGCCACCCGCACGTCCACCTCGCCGATCAGGCCTATAGCCTCGTTCTTCAGGTCTCCCGTCAGCGGGAGAAATCGACAGCCTTCGGCCAGGCCCGCTTCCTGCAGTGCCCAGAGCACGTCAGGCTCGACCTGTCTGTCGGTAAACGGGAGGCGATGGGTGTGTCGTCGAGGGATCGCCGGCCAGAGCCGAGCCAGCGGACCTGGCTCGGGGGCGTCGGTCAACTCGATGTTGGCCAACAGGTCGGCGTCTGCCTCATCCGGGAGCAGGTTCACCTTGCAGCCCAGGCCGTGGGCCTCCAGTGCGACTCGGATATTGAGCAGGGCCGCTCCGCAAGAGATGGTCAGCTCGCGGTCCTGGGGATCGATGACTGCCAGGCGGCGTCGCCGGTCGGCCCGGATGTCCACCGAGTTGGCGTGCAGTCGGAAGATCCAGGGCTGGGTGTTGTGGCCCGAGGGGGCCAGAATGGCCGCGTGCAGAGCGAAAATGAGCTTTTCGCGGGGGCTTCCCTCGACTGGAAAGGCAAGCTTCTCGAGGTCAACGGCATGCCGACGCGTCATCACGGCTCCAGGCTAACACCCTGTCTGGCCTGATGACGATGATCTAGATCAATTCCCCACCCCGATCAGGCGGCCACCACCTCGCCGGCCGAGTGGCGCAACTCCTCGAGATCGAGCAGCAAGAACTTGCCTCCGCCCAGGGTCTCCAGTGCCCCGTCCTCGCGCAGGGTCTTCAGAGTGCGCGACAAGGTCTCGGCTGTGACTCCCAGCATGCGGGCGATCAGAAGTTGCTGGGCGGGCAGCTCCAGCTCGACCGGGGCCGTAGCCCCCTCGGGCAATAGACCCAGCAGATAGCGGCAGATACGCCCTCGCGCGTCGCGCAGGGTCAGATCTTCCACCATGGCCACCATCCGTCGCAGCTTGAGGGCCATGCCCGCCATCATGCGCAGGGCCAGATCGGGGTCGGCGTGCAGGCGGCGCACGAAGGGCTCGCGCTCCACGAAGAGCAGCTCGCAGTCGTCCAGGCACTCGGTCGAGGCCGGGTAGCCTCCGCCCATGAACACGGCCGCCTCGGCGAACGTCTGCCCCGGCAGGATGACCGCCAGCACCTGCTCGGTGCCCCGGGGCGAGGTCTTGAAAATCTTGACCGAGCCGCTCAGTACTACATAGAACCCCCGCACCGGGTCGCCCTCGTCGAAAATTCTCGTTCCGACCGTCATTTTGCGCTTCTGGAGCGCGGGTTGCAAAGCCTCGACGTCTTCCGGACTGAGTCCGGAGAAGAGGGGGAGCCGGGTTATGTCCACTTGATCTGCCTCAACGATCCTCAGGGTCTGGTGGGATTAAACTCCGCAGAGAACCATGAACGATTTTGCATCGCAGCACGAACACCTGCGCTCGCTCCTGGAGGTCGGGGACTATTCCACCTTCGTGAGAGAGCTCGAAGAGCACGCCCGCAAGGAGGAGAGGGCCGTCTACCGCTGGCTCCGCCCCGCGCTCGACCCTATGGGTCCTCCGTGGCTCGAGCGCAGCCTGGTGTTTGCCGAGCTTCTGGAGCTGGCGGGTCGGGGCGATCAAGCCGCGCGAATGCTGTTTGAGCGGCTGGTTGAGTTGGAGGAAGGGGTGCTCTTCCCTCTGGCCGACCGGTTGCGGCCCGGCTGGCAAGAAGGGCGCTGAGGACCATGCAGGCCTGAAAGGCCAGGATGGCGGCCGCGTTTCCCAGGGCTGCCATCGGCCGCAGCTCGAGTGGCCCGGCCAGATCTGCCCACACCCGGACGGCCAGCGACAGGTGGAGCAAGGTGAGCGGGGCATAGAAGACCGGGCGATACGGAATGCGAAGGCCAGCCAGGGCCGGGAAGATCAGGGGCCCGTGCCCGAAGATCATGGCCATCACGAAGCCCAGAAAGACGGCGTGCAGGGCGGCGTCGCGCCAGGGCCCCGCGACCGGCAGCCCTCCGGTTGAGAGCAGCAACCCGGCCAGCCCCAGCCAGAAGTAGCCGGTCAGCAGGCAGACTGCGATGTAGCGGGTCAGCCCTCGGGCTCGCACAGTGCGCCAGGCCAGGTCGAAGCGCCCCAGCCAGGCGGTCAGCCCCAGGAAAGCCAGGCCTGCCAGGGCAGACTGGAGCCACAAACCCAGCAGCAAGAGGATCACGCACACCAGGAAGGCAACCCGGCTCCAGGCCGGAGGCACGCGCAAGCGGGACAACTCCAGACGCTCGGCCGCGATGGTCAGCACCAGAAAGGAGGCCCACCACAGCACCACCTGGCCGGGTGGGCGGCCGCTGGCCCAGAGGAGGTTGCCCAGCAGAAAGACCAGCGTGCCCAATGCCATCGTGGAGCTGGAAATCGAGGGCTGGCGGCGGTGCAGGGCCAGGTTGGCTGCCAGGAGAACCAGGCTTCCGGCCACGATGAGCCAGCTGCCCGGCCGGCCGGAGACCAGCAAGGCGGCCCCGACTGTCGTCAGGAACGGGGCCAGGTAGGCCCAACCCTGACCCAGGGCCACGGCCCGTTCGAGAGAGATCAGCGTGCCCAGGAATCCTGCCACCAGCAAAGGCCCGTGGAGGGCCGAGAGCTCGGCCGGAGCCAGGCCCCAGCCCAGGCGGGTCAGGCCGGTGGCCAGCCCCAGCAGCAGCCAGAGCCCGGCCGAGAGCATCACCAGCAGGCGCAGCCTCACCCCTGCAGCTTGCCTGAGCGCAGCCAGGGATGCGATGACCGGGATCAAGTGGCCCCTGCTCCAGGCGCGCCGTGGAACCAGCTCAGGCTCACGGGGCCGGGGCTCAGGGCAGCTTGAGGTTATATTCCAGGAAGAAGAAGTTCCCATTCGGATTGGCGGGGAAGCTCGACTGGATGACCGGTCCCCCGAAGACGTGCCCGAAGTAGGCCGACAGCTTGTGATTGGCGTCGATCTGGTGCTCACCGGGTGGCCCCGGCACCCACGTACCAAAGGTCGGCCGCCTGAGCCAGCCGCAGATTGTGGAGCTCGAGGCGGGCCGCGGTCTGGGGACCGGGCTTGAGCATGAGCTGGAGGAAAAGATCCTGCAGATTGGACTCGGAGTAGAAGGGGGTCAGAGCATACACGCGGATGGTGGGCAGAGGAGCGATGAAGGTGCCGTGCACGTTATCCAGAGGGTTGGAATCTCCCGAGTAGTAGCTGAAGCCACCCCGGACCCAGGGCTCCCAGCCGGTCTGTTTGAATTTGTAGCCCAGCTCGGCGCTGAAGGCGTCGGCCACATGGCGCTGCTGGCCCCAGCTGCCCGTCTGGTGGGCATACCACACGAGCGCGTCGCCGTTCTCACCCAGTTTGTGGATGAAGTGGCCTCCCAGCGTGTCGATCTGATCGCCCCCTTCAGCTCGCACCTGACCGCGCAGGGCCAGCGGTCGATTGTCCACCTGCGGCACCGGGCGCTGGTCGTCGGAGTGCACCCAGAAGAGCTGGGCCTCCCCGTCTTCGAGCAGCCCACCTTGTTTGAGGGTGATGGACAGATCGCTGATCAGGTAGTTGTCGATGGTGGTGGAGAAGCCGGGCTCGAAGCCGCCCTGGGTGGGCATGGCCACGAAGCCGGTCAGGTGGAGATCGCCTGTGTCGCCGTCCAGCCTGAGCCCATCGAAGCTGCGCGCAAAGGGGGAGAAGTCGAAGGTGCCGATCAGGCGGTCTTTCAGTCGGGCCCGCTTGAGCCAGGCCAGAGAGGGCTCCTTCGGCATCACCTCGGCGGCGTTGCCAAAGTCCATCCGCCCCAGCTGGGCCTGAAAGCTCTGGGGGTCTCCCAGCTTGAGATAGGCCTGGCGCACGCCCAGCGAGCTGAAGTCGCTCTGTCCGGCATGGTTGTAAAGAATGGCGCCCGGGCCCATCTGGCCGATAGGGGCAGGGCCGATGGCGTTGTCGGGCAGGCCCACCAGCTGCACCCCCTGGAGCTCCACCAGGCCTTCGAAGCTCCCGGGATTGCGGTATCCGAGCCGGGCGCGCAGGCGGCCGTGACCGAAGGTGTAATCGTCCTCCAGAGGGGGGACCGGGGCGAACCAGTCCCAGATCTCGGCCCGGATCCGCAGGTCGCCCTCGAGGATCGCCGCGTTGTCGTCATCCTCGCGGAGAACGCGGATGCCCTGATCCACCAAGGTCGGTTCGAGCTCGCGTAACGACCAGGTGAAGACATCCTTCGGCGTGAACCGCTCCCGGTGCGTCGGTCCGACGCGCGAGAAGTTGAGGAGTTGGGTGACGCGGGCGCTGAGGGAGCGCGTCGACGTCAGCAGATCGGCAATGCGCTGTCGGCTGGCGTCATCCAGGTGACCGTATTCGAGGACGAGCTGCGCGGAGCTGGCGATCGCGGCGACCGGGTTCTTGATGCCGTGCGCGACGGAGAAACAGACCTCTCCTACGGACGCGAGGCGATTCCTGCGCTCCTCCTGCACTCGCTGCTGCTCACGGACGAAGTGCTCATGCACCTGCTGCAGCTGGCGCCAGAGGAACCAGCCCGATCCGAGCGACACCGTCACGAACGTGAGCACGACCAGCTCCCGCCACCAACGTTCATTCAGGACGCGCCGGCCTTCATCCTGAATGACCTGATGCTCGCGGATCAGCGCGTTGGCGGCTTCGCGCAGGACGGACATTGCGTGAAGCTGGGCGCGGTCCATCTCGGCCATCCTCGCGGCGGCCTCACCGAGAATCTCCTGCTCGGGGCGCGTTGTCCCTGCCGGATCGAGAATCTCGGAGAAAAGCGAGAAAATGCGCTCCTCCGCCCGGAGCATCTCATCAAAATGCGCCTCGAAACCGGCCCGGGAGAAATGCGCCGTCGGCGCGTCCGCCAGGGCGCGGCGCAGTTGCGCCGACGCCTGACGGAACCGGGCGGTTTCTCGTGGAAGGTCGCGGGTTTCGAAGATGTCGTTGCCGGCAGCGTTGACCTCCAGCAGCAGGCGCGACACATTTTCGAGCATGACCTGCGCCCGAGTGATGTCGTCGCTGCGCGCAAAGACGCCGTCAAACGAGACGACCGCCGAGTGCATGAAAAACAGCGACACCGCGATCGTCAGCGCCGCCAGCAGCACGAAGACGATGAGGAACACGTAGTACGACCGAAGCGGGTTCGTCTCGGTCTGGCT
>QWHO01000590.1 GCA_021404945.1 bacterium CPR1 | reverse complement strand
GCGCGGCATCGGCGGCTACGCCTTCGAGGAAGAACGGGTAGAACGCGACCCCGTGCTTCTTCGCCAACTCGGGAACAGAAGCCGTGGAGGGGGCCCTCAAGCTGGCCCGGCTGCACACCGGGCGACAAGGCTTCGTGGCAGCCGAGCAAGCCTACCACGGCAAGAGCCTGGGCAGCCTGTCGGTTTCCGGACGCAAGACCTATCGCGATCCGTTCGAGCCGCTCATCCCCGGAGTAAGCCACGTTCCGTTCGGCGACCTGGCTGCCCTGGAGAAGGCTGTCACCGAGCAGACGGCGGCTGTCATCCTCGAGCCCGTGCAGGGTGAGGGGGGGATCCACGTGGCACCCGAGGGTTATCTGGACGGGGCCCGTGCCCTGTGCACCCGGACGGGAGCCCTGCTCATCGCCGATGAAGTGCAAACAGGCCTGGGACGCACGGGACGGATGTTCGCCGTGGAGCACTGGGGAGTGGAGCCCGACATCCTGGTCCTGGCCAAGGCCCTGGGTGGAGGGGTGATGCCCATCGGCGCTTTCATGGGATCACCGGAGGTGTGGCAGTCCTTCAAGGGCCGGCCCCTCCTGCACACGAGCACCTTTGGGGGGAACCCGCTGGCCTGCGCCGCTGCCCTGGCCACTTTGGAGGTGCTGCAAAGGGACCGGTTGAGCGACCGCGCCCGGGAGCTGGGCGAACGCCTGCGGGCCGGACTCCAGAGTGTCTGGTCAGACTATCCCTGGTTGATCAGCCAGGTGCGAGGTCTCGGCTTGATGCTCGGTGTTGAGCTGCAAGAAGAGGCCTTCGGAGGCAGCTTCATTGTGGAGATGGCCAGGCAGAGAGTGATCGCGGTGCATACGCTGAACCAACCCCGGGTGATTCGCTTTGAGCCCCCCCTCACGGTCAGCCCGGAGGAAGTCGACCGCTGCCTGGCTGCCTTCCGCGAAGCAGCCCGGCGCACAGCCGAGCGATTCGCCGCGAAGGAAAGCTGACATGCCCTACGTGGAGCGCAGCATCGTGATTTGCGGGGACATCGAGTCGGTCTACGCCCTGGCCAGGGACATGGAGCGCTACCCGGAGTTCATGCCCGACGTGAAGAGCGTCAAGGTCATCTCCCGCGAGGGAAACACCACCCTGACCGAATGGGTGACCAGTGTCGAGGGCACACCCATCCTGTGGACCGAAAAGGATGTCTTCGACGACCAGAACCATCGCATCGACTATCGCCTGGTGGAAGGCGACCTGGACAAGTTCGAGGGCTCCTGGACCTTTCGCTCGACCGGGATTGGCACCGAGGTGGTTCTGGGGGTCGACTACGACTTCGGCATTCCCGAGCTAACCGCCCTCATCGGCCCCACCCTCCACGAAAAAGTGGGTGAGAACTCCGAGATGATGCTGCAGGGGATGAAGAAGCGCATCGAAGGGTCCGGTCAGTGAATCGATTTGCCTTCTTGATCCATCCCCTGGGCATCCAGGACGTGGTGCGCTACGCTCCTCGCGCGGCCGGCAAACGCGAGGCTCTGGTCGCCAAGATCCTGGAGTGGATGCCCCCTTATCATGCCTCCACCATCACTGGCGTGCGCTCAGCGGCCACCGGTCAAGAGATCGTGGGGGAATTCGTGTGCATCCCCTTACTCCCGGCCCAGTTCTTGCAACTGCAGCGAAGCGAGGTGGAGCGACGAGTTTTGGAGGGAGCCAGGCTGGGCCAGGAGCTGGGCGCCTCGATGGTGGGTCTGGGAGGATATACTTCCGTGGTCGGTGGGGCAGGCCGCGTGGTGGCCGACGACCTGCGAGTGGGCGTGACCAGCGGCAACTCCTACACCGTCAGCACAGCCATCGCCGGAACCCTGGAGGCTGCTCGCACCCTCGATCTGGACGTTCGGGACGCGAGTGTGGCCGTGGTGGGTGCCACCGGCTCGATCGGAAGCGTGTGCGCTCGCATTCTGGCCCGACAGGTCGGCCGCCTGATTCTAGTGGCCCGCTCCAAGTCGCGCCTGCAGCACCTGGCCGAGAGGATCCATCGCGAGAGCCGGGCGGCGGTGGGACTTGAAACCGACCTGGAACGGGGCTTGATGTCAGCCGATATCGTCATCAGCGCAACCTCCTCGGGAGGAGGCATCATCGCGCCCCATGCCCTCAGGCCGGGCGCCATCGTTTGCGATGTCGCCCTGCCTCACGACGTTTGCCGCGAGGTAGCCCGAACACGCCGGGACGTGCTGGTGATCGAGGGGGGAGTGGTCGTGGCTCCAGGCAACCCGGAGTTCAATTTTGACTTCGGCTACCCGCCCGGACTCTGCCTGGCCTGCATGGCCGAAACCATGACGCTCACCATGGAGGGACGCTCCGAGGACTTCAGCATCGGACGAGGCCTGGACTTCGAGCGCGTGGAGGAGATCGCCGCCCTGGCCCGCAGGCACGGATTCCGCCTGGCGGGTTTCCGAGCCTTTGACCAACCCGTGACCCGCGAGAAGCTCGACGAGGTTCGCTACGAACGGCAGAAGGCCCGGCGACGCGGAATGGTCGTGCTGGGCGGGTGAGTCTGCGGCGAATCGTCAGCGTCAGTCTGGGCAGCTCGGAACGCGACCACGAGGCAGAAACCGAGTTTCTGGGCCAACGCTTCTGGCTGCGCCGTGTGGGTACCGATGGAGACCTGGACCGGGCCCGCTCCCTGCTCGAAGAGCTGGATGGGACCGTGGACGCCATCGGCCTCGGAGGCGTCGACGTCTACCTGCGCACCCGCCAGGAGACCTACACCCTGCGAGACGGATTGCGGCTCATGCAGGTGGTCAAGAAGACTCCGGTGGTGGACGGGAGCGGGCTGAAGGACACGCTGGAGCGCTCAGCGGTGGAGTGGCTCGTAAGCGACGGTCAAGTCCCCCTGGCGGGGCGCAAAACTCTCATGGTGTGCGCCCTGGACCGCTTCGGGATGGCTGAGGCCCTCCTCAAGGCCGGAGCCCGAGTGGTGTTCGGGGACATGATCTTTACGCTGGGCGTGAACAAGCCGATCA
Organism: bacterium CPR1; assembly: GCA_021404945.1. Classification (GTDB taxonomy): domain Bacteria; phylum Vulcanimicrobiota; class Xenobia; order Xenobiales; family QWHO01; genus QWHO01. The sequence goes on along the minus strand of QWHO01000590.1, from coordinate 95 downwards.
CCAGCCTGGAAGAGCTGGAGAGCTACGCCCGCAAACTCTTGCCGGAAATCTGCAAGCTCCCCATCAGCCTGGTCTATCCAATTGGAAAAAAGCAG